>CAYGDR010000018.1:0-12325 GCA_964348775.1 uncultured Candidatus Saccharibacteria bacterium
GCTCATTGGCTTATTCTTGATCTTGAAATTCTTACCCTTTCTTCCGGCTAACTGGGTAGTGCGAGACTGCTTGGCGTTGAAATGGTTGAAGCCAGGCGCGCGGGAAATCACCTTGCCATTTTTGGTGACTTTTAGCCTCTTTGAATATGATTTGTTTGTTTTCATCATGATATTTATTTTGCTCTTTCTATTGTTGTAATTAATCCTTTCGGGCCTCTTTTATATGGGTCTGATATCTTATATTCTTCGGTGATCAAATGGAGCAATCTTTCCAAACGCTCTTTTAAAAACTTTTCATCCATGTATTTCGCCCGGCCGGAAAGGAAAAGCTCTATCTTGATCCTGTGCCCCTCTTTTAGCCATTTTGAAGCGGTCTTTGCTTTTAGCTCCAAGTCGTGGTCTCCGGTGCCTATCTTTACCTGGATTGATTTGGTTTCGGTAGCCTTGGCACCAGCTTTGGCTTTCTTGAGCTTTTTGGCCATCTCGTACTGATATTTGCCAAAATCCATGATCTTCCCGACTGGGGGATTGGAATTTGGAGATATCTCTATAAGATCGAGGCCTTTTTGCTGTGCAAGCTCCAGAGCCTCTTTAAAGGACAGGACTCCCAAGTTCTCATTTTCACTGCCTATGACCCGGAGCTCCTTGGCCCTTATTTGATTGTTTATTCTTTCGCGCAATTTCTAGGTAATCCTAAAAAACTTAAGATTAGCGAAATAATAGCCTATTTAAGGCCCTAAGTCAATGACTATAATTGACATGCGGATTTTTAGCTATATTATTGAGAAATGGAAAGATTTGCTTATTCTGCATTCAAAGATGGCCCGGATGGAAATGGAAAAGCCGAGAAAAAAGACCATCAGGATATGTTTTTTACCGAATTAGAGGCTGACGCCGTGGCTGGACCGGTTTTGCAAGAGATGGCGCTTAAATATTTAAAAGACCAAGACCTTGCATACTTTCACGCAACATTTTTAGAAGATCTTGACGCTGATGGCTACCTTAGAGCAAGAACTAATTCTGAATTTAAAATGAAGCCAAGTCAGGCAATTAGGGCCAATATGGGCAATGTAGCAATGGCCAAGGTTGCGGAGATGACCAAAGAAGCTCTCAAAAAGTAATTTTGTGGAAGTGGGGGGAATTGAGCCCCCGTGCAGAAAGTTTATGCCAAAAACTCTACATGCTTAGCGCGCTTGTTTGTTTTAAATCAAAAAATTTTTAAGCGAGCCAAATATTTTTCAATCGAGCCTCTTTAGTTTCGGAGCGGACTGAGGCAGGCCCGTTCCTAGTCCCGATAATATTATGCCTTGCCCCATATATCGGAAGTCTATGAGGAAGACACCGGTCTGGCTTACGCGAGAGCCGGAGCAAATGCCAAGTTATTCATACCGAAGTATGGAGAAACTCGGGCAAAGCTTGAAGTCAATTTTGCAATTAACATTTTGAAGCGTTTTTTACGAGCGTCGCTTCATGCTCGGCATGCATATTGGCAGAGAAACCGCCTGTCTATGCCTGGCACTCCCATTATTTTCCTATATTCTTTCTGTCAACGATCCTTAAGCTCCCTCCGGATGTCCCGGTCAGTCTCCCTTTTTTTTATAGTCTCTCGCTTGTCGTGTTTTTTCTTGCCCTTCACCAAAGCGATAGCGAGCTTAATTTTCTTGCCTTTATTATACACCGAAATCGGCACTATTGTCAAACTTTTATTTTTTTCATTCTGCGCGAGTTCGGCGATTTCTTTCTTAGTAAGCAAAATTTTGCGGTTTCGAAGCGGATCATAATCTTTTGGAGAATTTTTTGGCTGGTATGGAGGAATATTTGCGTTTATCAGATATGCTTCTCCTCCGCGTATGATCACAAAAGCGCCCTCAAGAGACATGCGCCCGCTCCGGACAGCTTTTACTTCCGTGCCTAAAAGCTCTATTCCAGCTTCGTATTTCTCCAGATTCTCGTATTCAAATCTGGCTTTTCGGTTTTCGGCGTAGGAAACCATAGCTTTATCTTATCATAATTTTTTGCCTGTTTTGCGCTATAATATTTAGATGGATTCCTTGCTTCTATTTGCCGCAAACTACACATACTTTGCGGGCGTGATTATATTTTTTTGTTTCTGGCTGATAATTTTTCTTAAAAAAAGAATAAACAGGCGAGAGATGCTTTTGGCTGGCGCGATGTTTGGGATTGCCGCCGTGATAATTAGCATGAAATACGCTCTAGAGGATTATTGGCATCCCGCATACCTATTACCAGGCATACCCATCGAGGATTTTCTTTACGGGTTCTTTTTTGGAGGCATTTGCACTCAGGTTTACTTTTTCTTTTTTAAAGTCAGGGAAAAATCAACAAAAAATCACCATCCTCTTTTTGCTCTTCTTTCAGTGTTAATTTCGGTTTTGGCATTTGTATTTATTACCGGAATACTCAAGCTAAACTCCATAGTCGCCCATATAGCCCCGCCGTTTTTTATCGGGCTCTATATTGATTACAAAAATTACAAAAATTTAAAAATACAGTTTTGGTCCGGTATTTTTGCCGGAGTTATTACCGCATTGGTTTTCAAAATATTGCTGCTGCTTAATCCAAATTTTATTGAACAGGTTTACTACTTGAATAATATAACGGGCATTCTAATTGCCGGCATTCCGCTGGAAGAATACCTCTTTGCTTTTTCTTTGGGTTTTGGAGTTTCGCTATTTTACGAGTATGCCACTGGCCGAGAAATAGTTTTTAAAAGCTAAGATCCTAATCTTTTCTTCGGGCGTTTTTTATGCTATTATTCCGCAATGGATTTTAATTTTACTCCTCTAGATAAAGGGGCGAATAAAGGAAATAAAAACAAAAATTCCGGTTTTGGAAGCAGTATTGCCGGCGCCGTTTTCATTTTTATGATCCTTACCGCTCTTTATCTGACCTTTACTGACACCTCCAAAGCAACGGAAGAAATTTCCATTTCCGCTTTGGCCCAGAGTGTAGCCAAGGGCGAGGTCCAAAAAATATTAGTAAAAGGAGAGAATCTGATAATTACCTACAAAACCGAGGAAGTTAAAAAAGCCAATAAGGAAGTCGGTTCATCGCTTTCTGAAACCTTATCAAATTATGGAGTGAGCGGAGAAGCTCTAGCTGGCACGGAAATAGAAGTGAAAGGCGAGAGCGGATTTATGTATTGGTTTCTCAATGTCATGCCTTTCCTGGTGCCGATACTTTTTATAATTTTTTTCTTCTGGTATTTATCCCGCCAAGTGAAGGGGGCCGGCATGCAGGCCTTTACCTTCGGCCAGTCCAAAGCCCGCATTACCGATCCGAACGACAAAAACAACAAAGTTACATTTAAAGATGTGGCCGGATGCAGGGAAGCCAAAGAGGAGCTAAAAGAAATCGTAGATTTTTTGAAAAGTCCGAAGAAATTCCTGGACATCGGCGCGAGAATCCCAAAAGGCGTGATCCTGACCGGAGCGCCAGGCACAGGCAAGACGCTTTTAGCCAGGGCAGTAGCCGGAGAGGCCGGAGTGCCGTTCTTCCATTTGTCCGGTTCTGAATTCGTAGAAATGTTTGTGGGTGTGGGGGCGTCTCGAGTGCGCGACCTTTTCAAAATGGCAAAGAAGGCTGCTCCCGCAATAATTTTCGTAGACGAAATAGATGCCATAGGCCGGACCCGCGGAGGAGGCTTTGGCGGAGGTAATGACGAAAGAGAGCAGACTTTAAACCAAATTCTCGTGGAAATGGACGGCTTTGAGCCGAATGATAAAGTGATCGTGATGGCTGCTACCAATCGCCCGGATGTGCTTGACCCTGCGCTTGTCCGCCCAGGCCGTTTCGACCGCAAGGTGATGCTGGACCTTCCAGATCGCGCCGATCGGGAAGAAATTTTAAAAATACATGCCACCACCAAGCCATTGGCGGAAGATATAAATCTAAAATTGATTGCAGAGAGGACGCCCGGATTTTCTGGGGCGGATTTGTATTCGCTTATGAACGAAGGGGCAATACTCGCAGCGCGCGAGAATCGGAAAAAAGTTTTTCAGTTTGACCTCATTCGCGCTATTGAAAAGGTGATGCTCGGGCCGGAAAGAAAGAGCCACTTGCTTTCCAAAAAGGAAAAAGAAATCACCGCTTACCATGAAGCAGGGCACGCTATTGTGGCTTCGGTGCTTCCGCATGCCGACCCGGTGCATAAAGTCTCGATTATAGCCCGAGGAAATGCAGGAGGATATACGCTCAAGCTTCCGCTTGAAGAAAGAAAGCTCCAGTCTAAAAAGGAATTTATTGCAGACATTGCGATGTCTTTGGGCGGATATGCGGCGGAGCAGATGATGTTTGGAGACATTACTACCGGCCCTTCAAGCGATCTTCAGATGGCTACAAATACCGCAAGAGCAATGGTTACCCGCTGGGGCATGTCTCCGGTGATAGGCCCTGTGGCTCTCCACGAAGGAGGTGGGCGCAATGTCTATGCCGAGCCCGGCGACAGGGAGCATTCAGAAAATATTTCCATGAAAGTGGATGAGGAGGTGGCTAGAATAATAAATGACGGGCTAAAGACCGCAAACAAAGTGCTAAAAGAACACAAAAAGGCTTTTGTGGCTATTGCCCAAAAGTTGATTGAAGTAGAGACCTTAGAGCAGGAGGAATATGAAAAGCTCCTTACTGCGCACGGCATTGTGCTGAAGAAAAAGCCTCCTCGAGTGGCAGGAGACGACAATCTTTCTTAAAGATGCTAAAAAAACTTTTTGCAAATTTTTTTCTCTGGTACAAGAGAAATTACGAAGCAAATTTATACCTAGTTGCTTTCCTCTTTTTGTGGCAGCTAGTGCATTTGTATTGGCTTGCTGTGGATGTGGTTTTTGCCCGATTGCATGGGCAAGGGCTCTGGCAAGTAGGGAGCTTGGGCAATATTCTTATCTCGCTCGTGGATTACACCGAAATACCTGCGCTCATTCTTGGCTCTGTCTTTTATCTGAATGAATTACATAAAAAATTTAAGTGGAGCAGTCTGTTATTCCTAATTTTTTTAAATTCTCAATGGCTGCACCTCTTTTGGATCACAGATGAGATAGTAGTGGCGCAATTTACGGGCGCGGCGGCGGTAGTCCTGCCAGTATGGCTCTCCTGGCTCGCAATCATGATAGATTATCTGGAGTTACCCGTGATGTATGACACCATAAAGAAAACCATTATTTCTTTGCGAAAAACCGCCTAATTTTGTAAGATTAAAAAACCCACCCTTAGCTCAGTTGGTAGAGCGAGCGCCTTATACGCGCCAGGTCCTTGGTTCGAGTCCAAGAGGGTGGACAAGTCGTGATATAATTTATATATGAACGAAGGAATTTTTCAGCGGATAGCAAACAAAATAAGAAGAAAAGACAAGAAACAGGGCAGATCTACGGACGCGGAAATGCTTTCGAGCATCGACTCAGAGAGGGATTACCTGGAATCCATTTTTCCCAAAATGAGGGAGTTTGATCTCGACGAATTTTTCTTTCTTCCCGACGAACTTCGGGGGCCGATCCTAGAGGATATCCAACGCAAAAAGTCATTTGGAGTTATGAAAACCGAAGAGCTCCAAATGAGATTTGTAAATCTGATAAGAAACAGCCAGAAGCTCAACCGCTTGGATAATTCCGTTTCCGATAAATCCAATCAATCCGGACTCAGTCGTTATGAACACGAAGTGGCTTCCGACAAAAAGTTCGCTGAATTCGAAGCAAAGCTTGTAAGGGAAAAGATTGAATCCATGATCGAGAAAGAAAACCAAAAACCACAAAAGCCCCATTAAAATTTACTCAAAATGAAATTCTCCGGCTTTTTCTTTTACCTTTGCTTTTAGCAGGGGATAATTTTTTAGTTCCGGGTCGGTTTCTATCAGTTTCACTGCTTCCGCGCGCGCGGCTTCTACCATTTTTATATTCTTGATGGCTTCCATGCCTAGGTCCGTGATGCCCCATTGCTTGGTGCCTCCAAGCTCGCCGGCTCCGCGCAGGCCCAAATCTAATTCAGAAAGTTCGAAGCCATTTTTTGCTGTTTTGAGAGCCTTGAGCCTTTCCATTGTCTTTTCAGTCTTGGCATCCGCAAAAATATAGCAGTATGCCTGATGGGTGCTTCGGATTACTCTTCCCCTTAGCTGGTGAAGCTGGGCCAGGCCAAACCGCTCTGCGCCCTCAATAATAATAATAGTTGCATTTGGCACATTCACGCCTACTTCCACTACCGAAGTGGCGCAGAGGATATGGATTCTGCCTTCCGCAAAATCCTGCATGACCTCTTCTTTTTTGTCTTTGCTCATTTTGCTGTGGAGTACGCCTATCTCATATTCCTTGAAAACTTCCTTCTTCAGCCTCTTGGCTTCTTCTACCGCAGATTTTACATTTATAGCGAGTTCTTTTTCCGGATCGGCTTCGAATATGCGGGGGCAGATTACAAAAAGCTGGCGTCCAGTCTGGAGCTCTTTTCTGACTTCTTCATAAGTTTGATCTCGTTTATCTGGGGTGATTATTTCGGTAATGATCTCTTTTCTGCCCGCCGGCATTTCTTCTAATAACGAGAGATCTAAATCTCCGTATATAGTGAGGGCGAGCGTGCGGGGGATGGGAGTGGCGGTCATCGAGAGAAGATGCGGCGCGCTTGTGTTTCCTTTTGTGTCTTTTCGCACCAGCTTTCGCCTTTGCGAGGTGCCAAAGCGGTGCTGTTCGTCAATGACGCAAAGCGCCAGGTTTTTAAAGTTCACGGATTTTTGGATGAGTGCGTGGGTGCCTATCAATATAGGCATCTCGCCATTTGCCACCCATTTGAGGAGCTGGGCGCGGGAGATGTCCGTCCATCCTTCCGGGTTTACTTTAGAGGGGAATTTCCGGCATCCAGACCCGGTGATAAGGCCGATGTTTATCGGCATGTGCTTGAAATACTTTATGAAGGATTCAAAATGCTGGGCAGCCAAAATTTCGGTTGGCGCCATATATGCCACTTGTAAATTGCCGAAAGTTGCAAAGGACGGTCCTTTGCGATCTGGCGAAGGACCGTCCTTTGCAGGGCGAGTGTTGACAACTGCATAAGACGCGGTAGCGGCGACTGCCGTCTTGCCGGAGCCCACATCTCCTTCGAGCAGCCGGGACATCGGAAAATTTTTCCCCATGTCCTCCAGAATAGTGGCGATGGATTTTTTTTGCGAATTTGTCGGCTCAAAGGGGAAGCGCTCCAAAAATAGCACGACTTCTTTTTGACTGGGCTTGATTTGAAAAGATTTATTTTTCCTGTATTCATGCCTGTCGTGCTGTCGCTCAAGCTGGATGCAAAAAACTTCTTCAAAAGCGAAGCGCTTGCGGGCGGACTCGGCGTCTTTTAAATTCTTTGGCTTATGGATCCAGATAAGCGCAGTGCGGAGCGTGGGCAGATGGTATTTTTTTAAAATTTCTCCCGGCACATAGTCTGTAATGCTATCGAGAGTTTTCTCTTTAAGGATTTTTTCTATAGCGTGGTAGAACCATTTTGAACTGATGCCTTTAGTCTCAGGATAGATGGGATAGGTCAGGCCTGCCCCTCTGGAGGCGCGTCCTTCTTTGGCGGAAAAAAGAGAATCGTGCCTGTCTATCGGCATGTCCGGAGCTTTTTCAAATTCTGGATTTGCCAGGTAGATGCCATTTTTCCCTTTTGCGATTCGGCCGGTGAGCTTTACTGTGTCGTCATTTTTTATCATCTTGGCCAGGTAGGCCTGATTGAACCAAGTAATATTGATCTTGCCAGTTATGTCTTCGATGACCCCCTCTGCCATAGGCATTTTGGTACGGAAGCCTTTTTTTGTTTTCAGCTTGGAGATTTTCCCATAGACCGTGGCAATGTCTCCTGGGACAAGATCCGATATTTTTTTTATTTCGCTCATATCGCTGTAGCGGACAGGAAAGTGGAAAAGAAGATCAGAAATAGAAAAAAGCCCCAGCTTCTTTAGCGCTTTTTTTTGGTTCGCATCGAGCCTGGGGAATCTTATTTCGAGCTTTTCTCCTAAGAGCATTTACGAATTATATGGCTTTTTATTGCGGTTTGCCACAGATTTGACTCTCCGCGCAAATTTATATTATGTAGTATAATTATTTATGCGATATCAGGTCGAAACTTTTAATCAATTAACAAATCATCATTAATTTATGCACAACATGAATGCTCTCGACTGGGTTGCCTATGTATTGGTAATCGTCGGAGGTTTGAACTGGGGTTTGGTGGGCTTTTTCGACTACAATCTCGTCGCCATGCTTTTTGGCGAGGGGTCAGGGCTCACTATGGTAGTGTACGACTTAGTCGGACTATCAGCTGTCTATATGGTAGTAATGCACATGAAAAAGATGTAATTGTTTTGATAAGTTTCAAACAAAAGGCCGCCCATGGCGGTTTTTTGTTTTGACTCAATGGAAAAATGGATTAAATATGATAGAGTGATTAGGTTCTAGAAGGAGCCGTGTCAGAGTGGTCTATCGTACCTCTTTGCTAAAGAGGTGTGCCCCTTAAAAGGCACCGACGGTTCGAATCCGTCCGGCTCCGCCAAATTTTCTATCCAAGGCCGAAAAAACCTTGTTATTTTCTGTTTAGTTTAGAATTATTAAAAAAATATAAAATTTAATTTGGAAAAAAGGCTAAAATTTGCTATAATTGTGCTAGGAGTTCTGGGTCGAACATTAAAAGCATAATAAGTTTAATTTATTCGTTAACTAAAAACAACTATGACGCACAATAAAAGCGACAACTATAACTTCAGAAACAATAAGAATACTTCAGAAAATCGAGGAGACTACAGCCGAAACGAAGGGGACAAGGACAAAGATAACAATCCAGGATCGGGATCTACGGGAGGGGGAGGGAATATGGGCGGACGAGGCGGAAATGACAGCAATAGATAGAGCTCGCAAAAATTAATTAGCAATTAGAGAAGAAAACATGAACAACAAATGAACCACGAACTCCTCGGAATGGTCTTGTTCCGCAAATAAAAATCACCCCAAGTCATATGCGAGGGGTGATTTTTATTTTACATTCATATTTTTTCAATTATTAATTTATAAAACTTTCTCATCTAGCTCGCTGCCAAGCTCCGTGAGCTTTTCATCGGAGGATTGCTCTTCTTCCAAAGTTGTTTCTAGGAGAGTTGCCACTTCTTCTTCGCCTAGGGTTCGAGCCCAAGACAGAGCTCCCATATAGCCAGCCATTTCATAGTGTTCTCCGTACTGCCCCGCGCGGAGAAGCGCCGAATCAAGCGCGGGCAAGGGCTTCACATTCTTTATTATCCACTGCGCGTCCTTGGCAATGCCTCTGATGGCTTCCGATTTCAGCTTTTTCGGCTTTTCATCAAGCAGGGCGTGGATTTGCTCCAAGCGCTCTACATGGGTGCGCGTTTCGGCCAGGTGGTTCCTAAAGACTTCTTTGAGCGATTGGTCGCTTGCGGCCTTGGCGAATTTTGGCAGAGCCTTTACCAGCTCCTGTTCGATGTCGTATAGGGCATTTATTTTTAGAATCAGCAGATCTCTCAAATTTAAGTTTTTCATAAAGTTTCCATATAATTGTTGGTAATGCTCGACACTAGCTTAATTATAACAAATTTTAATGTATTTTTAATATTGACAGATAAGGTATAATAAAGGCAAAAAATATTAGAAAGACAAGTAGGACCTATTTGCCATATATATGATATATTATTTCCATGACGCCTATCGAAAAATTAAAGCAAAAGACTTGGCATCTTATATACAAGTTTTTCCCGACTGTGCAGAAGGGCCTTCTAAAGTTGCACCTCATCTGGCACAACCAGGGCAGGCAGAGATTTCACATCGGTTATTTGGCTCCAGGCAAAACGCTCGCTGAGCTCAAACATCATCTCAACACTAAGTGGGGTTTTGGAAACCACTTCGTGGCCTGGGGGGATGATGGTCAGGTGCTTTCCTGGAGGAAGCTGGTGGATTTTAATCATCAATATCACTTGCGCGTTTTTTCAGACGGTGAAATTCGCGGGCATTATGAATACACTCCGGAAGGGCACCCGGTCGCCCACTTTGACGAAAAAGGGGAGGAATTTCATCGAGCAGAGTTTGTAAAATTTTTGGGCGAATTTTTGACTAGCAAAAAACACAAGGTGCATTTAAAAAGAGATCCGCATGCGCTTGACCCGGAATCTGAAATTTCTGAATCACTGCTTAAACACTCTTAAATTCTTATCTGCGGTTTTGACTCCGGCAGGACCAGATCCCAAAGCGCTCCGGCCACATTGTCTGCACGGCCGAAAAGGGGATAATGATGCAGGTCTATGAAAGGCAGGCTGTTGCACTCTATCACTCCAGAGTGCTGTTCTTCCTTCCAAGACTTGGTAATGTCTTCAATTATAAAATCCACGCCTATCAGAGGATCATCTAAAAATCTGCCGACATGCTCGAGCATTTCTCGATTTTCCGGATGGATTATTCCAGTCACTTCTGTAGTGGTGCCTCCGCAGCCTCTAGAAGTTTTCTGCGAGAAGGTGATGACTCTGCCTTTTTCGATTACGCTATCCATATTCACTCCTTGCCGAGCCAGTTCTTCGTTTGCTTCCTTATCAATAGGAATTTTATGAAAGAGTGGCCCTTTTCTTTCTGGCCGTTCATTTTCTTTTTCCCAAAGCTCCCGCAATGTGCTCTTGCCGTCGCCTTTTACCTCCGGCTGGTCGCGCCTTACTACGCCCCGCAGTTTGCCGTCTATCAAAGTGCCCCGGAAAAGATAGCCTCGGAGCTCTTCTTCTATGACTACGATAGGGGAGAGTTTCTTTGCTTTTTTAAATCCAATCATCAGATCCTCAGGGCTGTTTAAGTGGATCATGGTGTGTCTGCTCCGCGAGCCCAGGTTTGGCTTGGTAATGACCGGCTTTTCAATCCGACTGAAAATCTTGCGAGCCTGCCATTTAGTAAAAGCAGTGCCTCCTTCGGCCACAGGGATGCCTTCTTTCTTGAACTTGCGCTTCATTATGCCTTTGTTGTCCATCCACTTGAGAGATTTCGATTCTCCCAGGCCCGGCCTAGGCAAGCCGTCAAAGATTATTTGTTTCTTGCTGTGCCCCTCTCCATATTCTGCCACGAATGCATCGCTTATCGGCCCCAAATAAAATTCCTTCATCTTGATTCCGCGCCTTTCCGCTTCTTCCCAGAAGCATCGGGTGCGCCAGGAATCTTTTTCATCCGGCTTGTGCTTCCAGTATCCCAGGCGGAGAGCCACCATCAGATTAAAAAAAGGCATGGCGAGCGCATCACCGATGCGGTCCGCGGCGTTTTGAAATATTTTTTCCATCAATCCGAAAAAAGGCGCATCTACCCAGCCAAGCACTACCGAAGTGTAAGCGACAAAGTGGCTTTCTTGCGCCGGCTCGCAATCTTTGCAGTGTTTCATTCCAGATAGTATACCAGAGAATATTTATTTTTCAGAAACCACAGGGGAACCCTGTGTAATACCTCTATAATCGAGCCAATCGTCGATCATACTTTTAAAGTAATCTTTTTCGGAATTGTAATTTTTTAAGTATTCTGGGAAAGCGGTACTATTTATAATAGTAAAATTTTTGGTTCTATATTCTCCTAAGCTTGAATACTTATAGCCTAAAACAAAATCTTTTAGGGACGAGAAATCCCTAGGTCCGAATTCTCTCCAAGCAACATCTTTTAATTTTGCCGGATTCAAATGTATGTAAGAAAATATATATTTCAAATACTCATCTCTATCAAGGTGCTGTGATTTAAATGCTCCTTGAAACAACGCTCCACTTCTTTCGTTTTTATTATTAAAATACATCGAATAAGCAGTTTGAAGTTTTAACATAAACTTTGGGATGCCTCCTTCCACAAGAGGAGTGATTAATAGATGAAAGTGGTTGGGCATTAAGCAGTATGCTCCTATTGCCACAAGAGGATCCTCATTTTTTACAGCGAGTAATTCTTCAAAAGAATTTCCTTTTAGCAAGTCCCTAATCTTTAGATTTTTACTTGTATTTAAAACATGCAACAAGAGGACAAAACGATTGTAATCGTAATTTTTCATAAAAATAGTCCTCTTGTCCACACCACGATTGTATAAGTGGTAATATTCTCCCTCAACAAAAGCGATTTTTCTCTCCATACAATAATTATGGCATATCGTTGAGCTAAATACACAGGGTTCCCCTGTGTATAAACCAGAAGGAGTGATTAGAACATCCAGTGTCTAAAACACATTATCTCGATAATATTATTAGAAACTGGTAAATATGGCTTGTTTTTAAAATACACAGGGTTTCCCTGCGGATAGTTAATTTATAGCTATTGTATTTTTTTGAATATATGATATAATATATATA
>CAYGDR010000019.1:0-11958 GCA_964348775.1 uncultured Candidatus Saccharibacteria bacterium
AGCCATTGCTTGGCACATTGAAACTCTTCTTAAGTCTGATAAAAAAATAAGCGCTCCAATAAAGAGAGTAGCTTTTCATGAAATCACCAAAGAAGCAGTGGAAGAAGCGCTCCAAAGTCCGCGAGAGATAGACACAGCGCTAAGAAAGGCCCAAGAAGCCCGTCGAGTGCTGGACCGTTTAGTAGGCTACGATTTGTCCGGCCTCATTTGGAAAAAAGTCCGTTACGGGCTTTCTGCCGGCCGGGTGCAATCCCCCGCGCTTCGCATCATCATGGAACGCGAGCGAGAAATCCGAGCCTTCATACCAGAAAAATATTGGCGCCTCTTCGGCACATTTGAAACTCCTAGAAAAGATCAGATAGCTATGGAGTGCTCCAAAGAGCCTAGAGATGAAAAGCTTGTAGAAAAAATCCTAACAGAAGGCAAGAAGGGCGCATGGGTGGTGAGCTCGGTAAAAGAATCCGAGCAGAAGCGCTCGCCCCGCGCGCCCTTTACCACCTCGACCCTCCAGCAAACGGCAAGCTCCCGCCTAGGCTTTTCGCCTTCTCGTACAATGCAAATAGCCCAAAAGCTATACGAAGCCGGACACATCACATATATGAGGACAGACAGCACCACATTGTCCAAGGCTGCCCAAGCGCAGATACTTTCTTTTGTAGATAAAAAATATGGCAAAGAGTACGCCGAAGCGCGAATATATAAAACAAAATCAAAAAACGCTCAAGAAGCGCATGAAGCCATCAGGCCCACACATATAGATAAGACCAACGCCGGCACAGACGAACAGGATAGGCTGTACAAGCTGATCTGGGAGCGCGCTATATCTTCTCAAATGAGCGATGCAAAGCTTTTGAAGACCAAAGTGGAGGCCGTCATCGAAGGGCATGAGGATCTGCCGAGCTTTGGCGCAAACGGCTCTCGCCTTTTATTCTCTGGCTGGCTTGCTGCGGATCAGGGAGCCCGAGGCGAAGACGTAGAGCTTCCAGTTTGCAAAGAAGGCGAGAAATTAAAACTACTTGAGCTAGGTTCCGAAGAAAAGTTTACCGAACCGCCGGGAAGATATAGCGAAGCAGGCCTCGTCAAAGAGCTCGAGGCTCGAGGCATTGGCCGGCCTTCTACTTATGCCTCCATCATGCGCACTATTGAGGAGCGCGGATATGTACGAAAAGAAGGCAAGACTCTCTTCCCTACCGACACAGGCGAAGTTGTGTCCGACTTTTTGGAAAAACATTTTGCAAATTATATTTCGGATACATTTACTGCAGAGATGGAAGACGAGCTGGATGAAATTTCTCGAGGTGAGCGAGAGTACGAAAAAACTTTGAGAGATTTTTACACTCCATTTCTAAAGGATGTGAAGTCAAAAGAAAAACTGGAGAAGGCTACCAACCTAGGCGAAGCGCCTGAAAACATAAAATGTCCGAAATGCGGTAGCTCGATGATAGTAAAACTTTCTCGCGGTGGAAAATTCTATTCTTGCTCTAAATACCCGGATTGCGGCGGAGCACTGATGCTAGACGGCACCGAGCTCAAGGGTCCGGAAGAAACCGGAGAGATGTGTCCTCTATGCGGAGACAAGAAAGGCAAGAGTGGGGGTGGAAAGCTCGTAGTGAGGCAAAGGCGTGACGGCACCGGGTCTTTCATCTCTTGCTCCCGCTATCCAAAATGTAAATTTATAAAACAAGATGAAGCGGAACTTGCCCGCAAACGCACTGGCGTGGCCTGCCCGAACTGCAAAAAAGGCGACATCACCGAGCGCCGTGGAAGATTTGGAATCTTCTATTCCTGTTCAAACTACCCAGACTGCAAATTTGCAATAAAGGCGAAGCCCACGGGCAATATCTGCAAAGAATGCGGCTCTCTCATGATGGAGGGCACAAAAACAATACCTGAGAGATGCAGTAATAAATCCTGCAAAATGCACAACCCGCACAAAATCCCTAAAATAGAGTCTTAAACTACAAAATTATTTTCTTGTAATTTTCGCATATGCATAAAAAACAAGTAAAACTATTTAAATTAGTTTGAAATGTTTTCTGAGCTTATCCTCACCTAAAATCTCTTCTACTTTTAGAATATCTATAAATGGAGCGACCCCATGAAAATCAGCAATGTACATAATTTCATCTTCACAAGGATATGGATAAATCCATGCCGATTTTTGAAACTGGAAAAAACCTAGTTGTTTTAAGTGAAATCTAAGAGCTTCCCTGCCTCTTGTAAATCTTACGGGTATATCAAACATCACCAAGCGCCACTTCCCGTCCCATTTTTGAGGCTTTTTTATCTTCATTATTTCAATATCAAAAAATCGCAATACTGATTTTCCTTTTTTTGTTATCCTAACTATCGTTTTACTGTTCTTATTGCCAACATATTCTATAAATTTATGTTTTTTAAGATACTGAAAGGAGTTTTCTATTTGTTTCTTTGTAAATTTTTTCGAAGTTTTAAATTGTTTAAAAATCTGAACTGCATTGCCCATAGAAACTGCTATAAGGACGAGAGCAGGCATGGATGCTAGGGCAAGCACACAAAGACTGACTTTTGTTATTTTTGCTTTCGGAGTTCCGGAGTCTAAAAAATCTTGAAACCGCTCTAATGTGTTATTTTCCACAATCTGATAATTATAGCATATGCAAAAATTACAAGTAAGGAGAATGAGAGGAGAAATTGATCGTCACGCTTTGCATATTAAGACTCCTTGAAATAGCGTTCAAAATGACTCTAACATGAAATTAAACGTATTAAAAGCCTGTCCAGACCACAATCCACACAAAATCCCCAAAATTGAAGCCTAAGTTCATAAATGCTAGAATTCGATTATGGAGCCAAGTCTCAAAGAATTAATCGATCTAGCCGGCCAAATCACAGAGAAGGAAAAAGCTCTGCTTTCCAAGGCTTTTTCATTTGCTCGAAACGCGCACACCGGGCAAAAACGAATGAATGGCGACCCGTATTTCGTTCATGTGCTTGAGACTGCAAAAATTCTTGCCGGTCTTGGCATGGATGCTCGCACCATTGCCGCCGGACTCCTTCATGATGTGCTCGAAGACACCAAGACTGAAGAAACTTCGGTCCAAAAAGAATTTGGCGATGATATAGTTTTCTTGGTAAAAGGCGTTACCAAGCTGGGAACTTTGAAATACCGCGGGCAGGAACGCCATGTGGAATCTCTCCGCAAATTCTTTATCGCCATGGCAGAAGACCTGCGCGTGGTCATCATAAAATTTGCAGACAGGCTCCACAACCTGCGCACACTAGAATTTGTGCGTGAAGACAAGCGAGCCCGCATAGCGATGGAGTCGATTGAGGTTTACGCGCCCTTGGCAAACCGCCTCGGCATGGGTAAATTAAAGGGAGACATTGAGGACGCCGCCTTCCCTTTTGCATACCCAAAAGAATACAAGCAGGTGGAAGAAGTTATAAAAGAGAAAAAAGACCTCTTTGAAAAATACCTAGACAAAGTGCGCGAGGAGCTCATACAGGCGCTCAAGAAAAATAAAATTAAATTTATTGAAATAAATTACCGGGTAAAGCATAAATACAGCCTGTATCAAAAACTTTTGAAATATGACATGGACATAGAAAAAATCTATGATATCGTGGCGCTCCGCGTGGTGGTGGACACAGTAGAAGAGTGCTACCGGGTGCTCGGCCTAGTACACTCGCTTTGGAACCCGCTTCCTGGCCGAATCAAAGACTATATAGCTGTGCCAAAACCAAACGGCTACCGATCCATACACACCACCGTGCTCACCGGCAGCGGAGGCATAGCCGAAATCCAAATCAGAACTAAAGAAATGCACGCAGAGGCGGCTTATGGTATCGCAGCGCACTATGCTTACAAGGAAAAGAAAAAAGGTAAAAACCCGAATGACAAAAACAAGTTTAACTGGATCGAAGAACTGAAAGAGCTTAATTACAACCCGAAAGAGCCCCAAAAATTCCTGGATCATCTGCGGACAGACTTCTTTAACAACAGAATTTTCGTTTTTACTCCAAAGGGCGATGTTATCGACCTGCCTGAAGACTCCATACCTATAGACTTCGCTTATAATATCCACTCTGACATTGGCAACCACACATTTGGCGCAAAAATAAACGGCAAGATGTCTCAGCTTTTCACTAAGCTTCAAAATGGCGACATTGTGGAAATAATCGACAAGAAAGACGCCCATCCTTCGGACAAGTGGCTGGAATTTGTAAAAACCAGCGCCGCAAAAAAGCACATAAAATCATATCTGGAAAAGAACAGCCTTTTAAAAAGATTGAAGTCTTTCGGACATAGATAAAATTACTAGATGCTGAAATTGGTAATGTTGTAGAGATTTGCGTCGTCTTCTTTTACTTCTTCTTTTGATCTGTCGTCGGCCGGGGCTTCTTCTGACTGTTCCTTTGGAGGCTCTCTTGTTTCAGTCTTTGCTATATGATTTTCCAGCATTTCATCCGGCCTTTTTTCAATTTCTGCTTTTTTGATAAGGTCTAGGATCATGCGAAGGTCTTCCGTGGAAAAGTAATCTATCTTGATCTGCCCGCCGAGATCTCTTCTGTCTATATGTACTCGAGTACCCAGCTTGTCTTGAAATTCTTCTTCAAGCTCCACGATTTCCGGATCCGGCATGTATTCTTTTTTGCGCACGCGGTCATAGGCAATTTTCCTAGCCATTCTTTCCGCTTCACGCACAGTGACCTTGCGGTAAAGTATTTCTTTAAATAAAACAGTCTGCTCTTCGGGGTGATCTGCGAGCATGAGTATCGGCCGGGTATGGCCTTCGGTCATCTTGCCCTCAGATAGAGCTGTGAGCATTTCTTCTGGAAGGCCCAAAATTCTCAAACTATTTGATACATATTCCCTGCTTCTGCCCATTTTTTTTGCTATTTCCGCGTGGGTAAATTTAAACTCGGTATACAGGCGGAAAAAAGCTCTTGCCCGGTCTACCACATTTAGGTCCTCCCTCTGCAGATTTTCTATGATGGCAAGCTCGAGCTTCATCATGTTCGTATCGCCTTCGCGGATTATCGCCGGCACTTGCTGTACTCCTGCGAGCTTCGCCGCTCTTAGCCTTCGCTCTCCAGCAATGAGCTCGTATTCTGTAGTGAGTCCTCCGTCTTCTTTTTCCACTTCCATGCGGGACACAGTGAGAGGCTGAAGGACCCCATACTGCTTTATAGAAAGAGCCAGGTCGGAAAGCTTGCCTTCGTCAAAATCCCGCCTCGGCTGGTAAGGATTTGGCTTGATCTTGTCCGTATCGATCCAGAAAATTGAGTTGGAATACATGTTTGACATATGAACATTCTAGCACACCACTGACAAGCATAAAAAGCGCAATATTGTTCATAAAGATGTGTAAAATGTGCCGGAGGAGAGAATCGAACTCTCACCCCTTGCGAGACACGATTTTGAGTCGTGCGCGTCTACCAATTCCGCCACTCCGGCATTTAAAATAACTAAACAAGTATACTAAAGAACTATTTTAAAATCAAACATATCTTGCGTTGTTATATCATATATGATATACTTTCTCCCAATATGGCAAACAAATTACAGAAGCCGATCGGAGTTTTTATTAAAAATCTTCGAGAGCGAAAGGGTATAACCCAAAAAGAATTTTCGGGCCTTTTAAAGACCTCACAGAGCGCAATAGCGCGCATGGAGAAGGGCGAGCAGAATTTCAGCACTGATCTATTAGATAAAGTAGGAACCGTATTGGGCCAGGAGATTTTTTCTATAAATGGCTCGATTGATTTCGAGGTGCGCGGAGGCAAAAAGCTTTCCGGCTCTATTGATACAAACTTTTCTAAAAACGGCTCTGTCGGGCTTTTATGCGCATCGCTGGTAAACCAAGGCACGACGACTCTCCACGGCATCGCCCGCATTGAAGAAGTCTACCGAGTCATCGAGATACTCGAGAGCATCGGCGTGTCTATAAAGTGGCAGGGGCCTAATACTGTAGTTGTAAAACCTCCAAAGAAATTTAATATCCGAGGCATAAACCGCGAATCTGCGATAAAAACCCGATCTATTGTGATGCTGATGGGCCCATTAATCCACTTTTTGCCGAGGTTTTATCTCCCCCACGCCTCCGGCTGCCATCTGGGCAAGCGCACCATCGCCGCGCATACTTACGCTTTGGATAATCTTGGCGTAAAGATCAAGACCACAAACAACAGCTATGAGCTTACTGTGGGCAAGCTAAGGCCCGCTAATATCGTGATGTACGAGCCGGGCGATACTGCTTGCGAAAATTTGCTCACGGCAGCCTCCTTGATACCGGGAAAAACTAAAATAAAGTTTGCCAGCGCAAACTATATGGTGCAAGAAGTCTGTTTCTTTTTAGAAAAGCTCGGCGTAAAGATAGACGGCATAGGCACCGCAAACCTCGTGGTGCACGGAGTTAAAGAAATCTCTCAAGACGTAGAGTACACAAACAGCGAGGACCCGATAGAGTCTATGATGTTCATCGCGGCAGGAATCGTAACAAATTCTGAGATTGTGATAAGACGATGCCCGATAGAGTTCCTTTCTGTGGAGCTGGAAAAACTAAAGAGAATGGGACTGAAGTTTAAAATGACCAAAAGGTATTTCTCCTACAACGAGCGCACGGAGCTGGTAGATATAAAAATTTTCCGGTCTCGCCTCGTTGCGCCCGAGGATAAGATCCACTCAAATCCGTATCCTGGCATAAATATAGACAATCTTCCTTTCTTTGTGCCTATAGCCACCCGTGCAAAAGGCCAGACTCTCATTCATGACTGGGTTTACGAAAACAGAGCAATATACTTTACTGAATTAAACCGCTTGGGCGCAGAGGTCAATCTTGTAGATCCTCATAGAGTCTATGTAAGCGGTATTGCAAAGCTAAAACCGGCGCAAGTGGTCTGTCCGCCTGCTCTCCGCCCTGCCATGGTCATATTAATAGCGATGCTTGGCGCAGAAGGCACTTCCATACTACGAAATGTATATATGATAAACCGAGGATATGAAGAAATCGCGGAACGGCTCAATTCTATCGGCGCAGATATAAAAATCATCAAGGGAGCCTAACGAGATGCAAAAAGTTTTAGTCATTTTAGGGCAGACAGCTACAGGCAAGAGCGACTTCGCCGTAAAGCTGGCTAAAAAAATTGATGGTGAGATTGTCTCTGCGGACCCTAGGCAAGTCTATAAAGGTCTAGATATTGGCTCCGGAAAGATAACTAAGAAAGAAATGCAGGGCATACCGCACCATCTGCTTGATGTGGCCAGCTTAAAAAATAAGTTCAATGTTTCTTTATATAAAGATCTTGCAGAAACAAAAATAAAAGAAATCTTTGCTCAAGGAAAGACCCCGATCATATGCGGAGGCACAGGATTTTATATTGACTCTTTAGTAAACGGAGTAGTTTTTCCTGAAGTCCCGCCAAACAACAAGCTAAGAAAAGAGCTTGAGAAAAAAGATCTGGCTTCCCTTTTTAAAATATTAAAAAAGCTTGACCCAAAGAGAGCTAAAACTATAGATGTGAAAAATAAAGTTCGGCTGGTACGGGCAATCGAAATTGCAACAACTCTCGGCAAAGTCCCTAAAATTACACAGGGTTCCCCTGTGTATAAATTTATAAAAATCGGCTTGTATCTGCCGAAAGAGTTGCTAAAGGCAAAGATCAAGCAAAGGCTTTTGAAAAGATTGAAGACCGGAATGCTTCGGGAGGCTAAAAATTTAAATAAAAACGGCTTGTCTTGGAAAAAGATGGAGGCGCTCGGCCTGGAATATAAATTTATGGCTTTGCACCTGCAAAATAAGCTCAATAAAGCCGAGATGGTAGAAAAGCTTAATTTAGAGATTTACCGCTATGCCAAACGCCAGATGACCTGGTTTAAGCGGGACAAGGGCATTAAGTGGATAGATGCTTCGCAAAATAATTTACTGGTTAAGCAAAAGCGAGAGCTAGTACGCCAGCTAGAAAAAAAATAAAAGCTATTGGTTTTCTTTGAGAAAACCCCTCCTTTAGAATGAAAAGGCCGTATAGGCCAGCAAGCACATAACTGCCGGCTCTGATTGCTAATACATAAGAGACAGGGCCATATTTGAATGCATACATTGTGGCTGTAAAAGAAATTGCCTGCAGGGTCCCCAAAAGAGCAAGAGGCCAAAATTTTAAGCGCATATGGGTGAAGTATTCTTTTTCTTTATAAAAATGCATGAGTACTAGAAAAACCACTGATGCTCCTAGGGTGTTCATAAATCCATAAAAAACTGGATTGGAAACCTGAATGGATACTTTGTCGAGCGATGAGCCAATGGCAATGCAAAACATAGAAAATACCATCATAAGCACTGGTTTTGACAGCGGGATGTTCTTCTTTTCCCAAAGCATCAGATATGTGCCCACAGCTATGAGCAAGATGCCTGCAAACCCAAACAAAGAGGGCACTTCTCCTAGCAGTAAAAAAGAAGAGCCGATGTTGAATACCGGCAAGACAGCCATGACTGGAGTAACAGTGGAGACATCCGCTTCTCTTACCGCTCGATACATAAAATATGTCTGTATAGGATAAAGAACCAGCCAGATTATCAAGAGAGGCCACCAAAAACGCCACGGTAGATTACCTATTTCAGTGCCATTTGGGAGAACGAAAATAAGCAAAAGCGCAGGCAAGAGCGAGAATGCCTGTGCTATAAAACCCATAGCAAAATTCCCAAAAGTTTCAGTGAGAGTCTTTTCGTAAACTCTTCGGCCTCCGGCTATTAAAGCAGAGACTAACGCAAAAGGAAGCCACATATCAGAGTTTTTCGATTAAAGCTGGTAATTCTGTAAAAATTTCCGTATGCGCATCTGTATTTTCGTAAAAATCTTTTGAGAACACTATGATTTTCATATTTGCAGCCCGTGCAGCCATTATATCTGTGGACATATCTCCTATATACGCGCATTCTTCAGGTTTCAGATTTAATTTATTCGCCGCAAAAAGAAGCGGATCGGGGTTTGGCTTGTGCACCTCTGTGTCTTCATAACAAACTGCTACTTTAAAATACTTTAAGAGATGGGATAATTTTTCCACCTTCTCTATCCTGCTTTTTGTCCGACTGCTTACTATGCCGAGTACATAGTTTTCACTAAGTGATTCCAGAACTTCCTCAAGCCCGGCCGGGACTCCTAACAAATTTTCATCATAAATAATCTCTCCATTACCTCCCGCCTCCCAAATTTTTTCAATTTCTTTTTCGTCTGTTAGTTTAGTGAATTTTATGATAACTTCTCTAAGGGTATTGTGAAAAGCACCCGCGTACTCTTCGCGGGTAAGCCTGGGATAGCCGAATTTCTCCAGAAGATCGCTGCAAAACTTCCAATTAGCCTCAAGTGAATCGAGAAGCACGCCGTCTACATCAAAAAGGACTGCTTTTATCATCTCTATTCTTTGTGCCTTTTTATCCACCAATTTTTAACGAAAGGGAGAGATAGGGTCGAAAGCATATATCCTAATGCTGGCACAAAAGCTTTGAGCCACGGCAAGCTGTCATTTATGATCATAAGCCAGATGCCTGCAATAATGTAAGAACTCAGGGCAATAAAAATCCGCCTAGCAAAGCTTACCTCCCAAGCCTTGCCGGCTTCCACTCTCAAATTCCTTTCCTTTAGCATTTCAACTTCTTTTTCTAGTTTTTGAATTCTTTCTTGCATTGCGGGTGGTGAGGGAATCGGACCCCCGCTAAGGCGTTTGGAGTGCCTTGTACTACCACTATACTAACCACCCAATGAGACTACAGACTAAAAAGACCCCTTAAAGGGCCGTTTTTAGTATACCAGAAGAGCCTAAAAAATAAAGGCTATTTCTTGATCTCCTTATGCTTAGTCTTTTTCTTGCACCACTTGCAGTATTTGTTCAGCTCGATCTTTTTAGTAACGAGCTTCTTGTTCTTGCTGGACCAGTAGTTTATGCGCTTGCAGGTGCTGCATGCGAGCTTTATAAGTCTATCTTGTGACATGTGAGTATATTAGTATAAAAGGCCAAAAAAGGCAATTAATATCCCTTATTTTTGATTAATAGCTCCAAAAACTTCCTTGGGAACATCGGCTTCTTTTCGGCTAACGCCTGATGATAAATGACAGTAGACGGAGTGAGCCCGGGCAAGGTGTTTATCTCGATTATGACGATATTGCCTGTTTTTAGGTGGACGAAAATGTCTATGCGCGAGTAGCCCCGTATGCCCACTTTCCTGGCCACTTCTTCGATCAGCCTTTTTACTTTTTCTAAATTCTTTTTGGAAATAATTTCCGGCGGCGGCGGGGTTATGTTTACTCCGGTACCTCCCTGGAATTTTTCTTCCAGACTGAGTATAGAATCTTCGGCAATAGTTATTGAAGGTGAAAGCGCTCGGAGCTTGCCATGCTCTTCCAGCACTCCCACCGTCATCTCTAGGTATCCGCTTTTTGGCACATGATGTATTTTTCCGCCGGAAACTTTTAATTTATCAGTCTCAATGAATGACTCAAACAATATGTCCTCCACTTCCCCTTCTGGCATTTCAATACTAGCGGTTTGATTTGTAAAAGTCCCAGGCAAGGCCACCGGAGTCTTGTTCTTTATGAGAGCTATGTAGGCCCCCAAATCTTTTTCATTAGAAAGCATCGCCACGCCTGTAGAGCATCCGTCGCCTCTGGGCTTGCCGATGATTGCTTTGGTGCCGAGCCTCTCCACAAGCATCTTCCAATGCGCTTTTGTGAGGCTATGCTCGGCATTTTTAGGCACATCCTTGATCCGAAACAGCGCATGCTCCGCCACGCTCACATGCGGAATATTCGCGTGCTTGATAGTCTCGTTTGTTTCCCACTTATCCATGCACAGCTTGGAAGCAAATACCCCGGGGCCGTTGAACTTTACTTTTTTTTCTTTGAGAATTTTCTGTATAGTTCCATCTTCTCCCATACCTCCATGGAGAGCCAGAAACGTAAAAGAGAAATCTTTTATCACCTTTGCAAGCTCAAATTTTCTCGGAATAAAGAAATTTTCCGTGGCTTCGCCCGGGCGGAGGCTCAGTCTTATTTTTACTTTTTCGATTAAAAACGAAAGCCTTTCAGAATCTATCTGCGCCCGCTCTGCATTTTCTATTATTTCTTCTACTGTATGATTTAATATGTATGAATAAGGAAGCTCCCATACTCCGCCATCCGGAGCAAGAAGGTAAGGATAAGGCTTGTAGATATGCGAACCCCTCAATTTCAGCCAGACATTGGTTCCGCTCATGAGAGATACTTGCTTTTCAGCTGTTCCTCCCCCAAAGAGGACAGCTAATGGCTTTCTTTTTTCTGCTATGAACGAATCCTCTATCCTTTCTTTTATTTTTTCGCGCCTGAAAGCATTGTTTACAATAAATCGGAAAAGGTCCTGGTGCGAAAAGCCAATTCTAGAAGACTGTTGAAAAAGGAAGCTGTTCTGCTCCATGCCGGAAACCGGATTAAAATCTGAAAACCATATATTGCCATCCGGCATCAGAAAGCCGTCAAAACGAGAAAAATCCCGCATTCCCAAAAGGGAGAAAAGCTGTTCGGCTTGTATCTGGATTCTTTCTATTGCTTCATTTGAAAACCGCGGAGGACAATGATATGTAACTTGCCGGGTAGGGAGATATTTCTTGCGGAAATCAAAAAATTGATGCTTATCGTAATCCATTTCCATCTCGGTGGGCAATATGGCTACGGGCAGGCCGAATCTGTTTTCTAGTATTATCACAGTAAATTCGCGGCCCAAAGCAAACTGCTCTACCACAACCCTAGTATCCATCCTCTTGCTGAAAAGCGTTTCTGCCCTAGATACGGCATCAGCTGCGTTGCTCACAGAAAAAACGCCGATGCTGGAGCCTCCGCTTGCAGGCTTCACAATGGCCCTTTTTATTTTCTCATCTTTCCAAAACTTATTTACCTTATTTTCAATCTCTTTTTTAGAATCTGTAATTTTTATTACAATAGAATTTGGGG
>CAYGDR010000020.1:0-11720 GCA_964348775.1 uncultured Candidatus Saccharibacteria bacterium
AGACCGGTCTGTGGTACGAACAAATTCATCATAGGAAATATCTAAATCTCTATATAACTTTTTAAATCCATCCGTTATATCCGATAAAAAAATTCCAATATTTTTCCCTTTCTCTAGAGCAGCTTTTACAACTTTCCCTGTGTTTTCATCAGAACCAGTTAGTAAATAAGAATTTACTCCGTTGAGCTTATTATAACGGTTAATAACATCACAGACCGTCATTGTGTATGCATGCCCTAAATGCAACTTATCATTAGGATAAAATATGGTGCTAGTGATGTAAAAACTCTTGTTATCCATTTTTCGTAGTACGAGCCAGCTGCTTGTTCTTTTCCATGTCGCTTAGAAATTCCATTATGATAACTGCCACCGGGATAGAAAGCACCACTCCCCACAGACTTCCCAGCTCAAAGCCGATAAGCGCCGCGAGAATTATCACAATAGGAGAAAGGCCTACGACTTTTTCTATGATAAGAGGGGCAAGCAGGAACACTTCAAATTCATGGACGATAATGTAGGAAATGCTGACCATGAACACTGCGGACAAGCCTCCAGAGAAATAAGCGAACGCTCCGGCCGGAATAAGCGCCACAATCGTGCCATAAGGCACCATTTCCATGACTCCCGCAATAATTGCCAAAATAAGCGCATATTGCACCCCTAAGAGCGAAAGCATGAGGTATATGAGGACTGCCACCACCAGCGCTACCAGCATCTGCCCTCTCACCCATAGTGCAATCTTTCTGCTAGACCTGGCCCACAGATCCACCACATAATCTTCGTATTTAATCGGGAAAATCAGGCGAAGAAAATTTTCTATGCCCTTTTCCTGTATAGAAAGGTAGAAAGAAATAAGAATGATCGAGACCACATTGAAAATGCTCCCGAAGGCTACAGACAAAGTCTGGAAAAGTCCGCCGGAGAGATTTTCTACGAAGGCTTTGGAAACCTCGGTCAAAGTTTTGAATGAAAAATTATCAGAAAGCCCGACCACAATATCTTTGGCTCCGGAAAACGCTTCGTTTTGGAAATAATTCAAGAAAGACACACCGGGCACATAGCTCGCGAGGGCAGTGGAGAAATTATAAATTTCAGTTATAAGAAGCGGGGCAAAAAGGTAGAACAGCCCGGCAAAGACCAAGAGCCCAGCCACATAAATCATTGCTATTCCGAAAGCTCGGCCAAAGCCGATCTTTGCGAGGTGAGGCACAGCGGACTCTACGAAAGAGGCAATCACGATGGAAGTGAGCACGATGAGCACCATGTCCCTTAGTACCCAAATCAAAATAACAGACATGAGCACCAGCACAGCCCGGACCATGGTGCCGGTGGAAATGGAGATAGAGGTATGGCCGCCTTCATTCATACCGCTATAATAGCACGAAATATCTGCAGAGAAAACAAAGAGTACCCGGCTAAAATTTCAAGATTTTCAAAAGGGGCTTATTGTCCCTAAAAGGGCCAACAACGGCTAAATTTAGCTTCTTGTCCTGGAAAATGTGCTTGGCAACAGCTTGGACTTCGCTCGCGCTTACTTTTCGTATAAGTTCGGCTTTTTCGTCTATGTTTTCGAATTTTTTCTCGAGTATTTCTTGGCCCCCATAAAAATTCGCGATGTCGTCAGTGGACTCTAGGGACAATTTCATGTTGCCTATCAGATATTCTTTTGCTTTTTCCATTTCTGCTTTTTCTACTAAGCTTATTTTTAGCGCATTGCACTCGGCTATCACCGCCTGAATCACTTCATTTATCCTTTTATTGTCCACGCCTGCAGAAATTTCAAAAAATCCGTGATCGATAGATGCGTCATTCATGGCGCGCACATAATATCCCACTCCCATCTCTTCGCGAAGCCTCTGAAATAGCCTCGAGCTCATTCCGCCTCCTAGTATCGCCCCTAGCACAGACAGTGCCGCATTTTTTTTGCTCTTAAGCGCGTAAGTGCGCACAGCAAGCACAAGGTGCGTCTGGTCGGTCTTTTTAAATTTTACAAGAGCCTCTGGTTTTGACTGCTTTTCTTGTACCTTTGCCTTGCCTGATTTTTTTCCGCGAGGAATATTAGCAAAAGCTTTTTTAACTTCTCGCATGGCATCCTTTTCATTTACATGGCCAGCAATTATTATCACAGTAGCTTCTGGAAGATAGTGCTCAGATTTATATTTCACCAAGTCATCTCGATTAAACTTCACTATATTTGTCTTTTCGCCGGCGATGCCCCAGCCTGCAGGCTGGTCGCCATAAAGAAGCTTCATTATAAGCTCTTGCACATGGCGGTGGGGCAGATCTTCGTACATATTTATTTCCTCAACAATCACGCCTTTTTCTTTTTCTACTTCTTTTGCGGGAAAAGTTCCGTTTAAGTAGATATCGGAAATAATGTCGAAAATCTGGACGAAATGCTTGGCGCTGGATTTGGCATAATATCCGGTATATTCCTGGCCGGTAAAAGCATTGTACTGGCTTCCGAGAGCATCGAGCTCTTTTGATACATCGATTGTTTTTGGCCTCTTGGTGGTGCCTTTAAAGCACATATGCTCTAAAAAGTGAGATATGCCATTTATTCTTTTCTCCTCATATTTGCTTCCGGCCTCCACCAGTACCAAGACGGTAACGGTAGGATTGTCCTTCATTGGGACAATTATGACCCGAAGCCCGTTTTTTAAAACTTTCTTTGTGAATTTCATAAATTATTTATATATATCATGCGTACCAATGTCGTGAAAACGAGCAACCTGCCCGGTTAGAAATGTAAAGCCGATCCGATACTCATATGAAATCGAGAAAGCCCAATACTCTTTCAGGGTTCCATGTAATTTATGAGTTTTTAGTTTAGGGTCAAAAGGGTTTTTACGGAATAATCTTTCACAAATAATTGCTTTTTCTTGAACTTCTTTCGGCAGTTTTTTAAAACGTTTTTGAAATCTAGGAGAATATTCAATTTCCATAAATTACATAAGATCTCGAAGGGAGCGAAGTTTCTTACCCTTACCTGTGGCAAATTCACGTTCGCTTTCCATTATACCTTCAATTAATTTTTCGTCTTCAAGGGCTCGCAAGGCGTCCCTAAAAAGCTCGCTGGCTGAACCATAGTTATTATTCTTCACGAGGTAATCAACTCGTGCTTTCATTTTGGGTGGCATTGAAATACTTGATGTAGTTCTCATGTCTCAAGTGTAGCACAATGTGCTACAGAGTGTCAATAAATAAATTAGGTCCTCATATTAAAATATCTATCAGGTTCACATTTCTTAAGTTTATAGACAAACCAAATTTAAAAAGCCGCCAGTGCTCCTTCCATTATTCCGTCGACATACAAATAGCACTTTCATTTAAATCATTTAAATTCTATCTTGTATATATTTTTTTAAGTCAGCCACCTTCACTCGCTCTTGAGAGCCAGTATCTCGGTCTCGCACTGTGACTGTGTGATCCGCCAGAGTGTCAAAATCTACCACAATGCACCAGGGGGTGCCAATTTCATCCTGCCTGCGGTACCTTTTGCCTATATTGCCATTGTCATCCCAAGCCACCCGGCCGAATTCTTCTTTCAGGGGAGCGAAAACTTTCGTCTCGGCGTATTCCACCAATTCGGGTTTATTTTTGAGAAGCGGAGAAACCGCGCAGATTACCGGCGCAATGTTTGGTTTAAACTTAAGGTAAACTCTTTTTTCTTTTTCACCTGCCCCGTCGGGAGCAAGACTCCCTTCGGGGTCTTCTTTATAAACAGAGACCAAAAGCGCCAGCATGGCCCTGTCTACACCAAGAGATGGCTCTATCACATGGGGTACCATCTTTTCTCCTTTTTCTTCGTCCACATATTCAAGACCGTGGTTTTTAAGGTCGAAGTCTGTCCTATAAGCTAGGCCAAAGAGCTCTTTTTTGCCAAAAGGAAAATCAAATTCAAAATCTATGGTGCGCTTGGAATAATGAGCGCGATCGCCGTCCGGCACTTCAAGCTCGTGCACTAGATTCATATCAAGTCCGACTTCTTCCATCCATTCAAGCATCTCCCCCCGCCAATATTCGAAATATTTTTCCCAATCTTCCGGCCGGACAAAATACTCTGCTTCCATCTGCTCAAATTCTCGCTGACGGAAGATAAAATCGCGCGGAGCAATTTCGTTTCTAAAAGCCTTGCCGATCTGCGCCATGCCAAAAGGCAATTTCGGATGAAAAGCGTCTACCGTATTTTTGAAATTTACAAATATTCCTTGGGCTGTCTCAGGGCGGAGATACGATACTCCCGCTTCTTTTCCCGCACCCACAGAAGTCTTAAACATAACATTAAACTGCTTGCCGTCCTCCGTAGGATCGGAAAATCCGGCCACATGGCCGGAAGCTTCCCACACTTTCGGGTTTAGGATTATCGCAGAATTTATGCCATACATATCCCGGCGGGAATCTACGAATTTTTTCCACCACAAATTCTTGATGTTATTCTGAAGCGCCAGGCCAAAGTGGCCATAGTCATAAAACCCGGCCAAGCCTCCGTAAACTTCCGAGCTCGGAAAAATAAATCCCCGCCTTTTGCAAAGCGAGACTATCTTTTCCATTAAATCATTTTCTTTTAGCATGGCTTTATAACTTTCTACTTTAAACTTTATAACTACTCCACTACAATCTCGCCGTTTACCGGGAATCCTGGGTCATTGGTAAGCCTGGTATAAAGCGGCTGTTTGCTTACCCGTATGTCCACATTAGCAAAATCATCGTGTCCGGTCAAAACTGCCTCATTGATCATAAAAGGCGCAGTGCCGAGCTGGGAAAGAGAAGGAGAAATTGCTATGCGGAAAGCTGCTTCCCGGCTCGAAGAAGTGACCCCAGCGCCTTTCTGTATAGTGCCGACATTCCAGGTTATTTCTTTACTGGAAGAATTGTAAGACAGATCTTCGCCCGGCGGAGAGATAGGGCCGACAAATTTGGCCCAAGAAGGGAGCGACGAGCGCACCTTTCCTTTCGAAACAGTATTAGCAGAGTTTGAAATGCTCCAGACTATTGTATAAGTAGTTTCTTTTTCGACTCTAGGAGGAATGGGTCCGGTGTTTGCAAAAGGACCGGAGTAGTAGAGGGCTTTTGTAGTAAATCCAACATCAGATACCACCTTGAAACTTACGACATCCTGATTCTTGATCTCTTTAGGTTCAAAACCGAGGACCTCCTGCCGGCCAGCAATAGATATTTCGAGATTGGCCGAAGGGTTTACCGTCACCCCCGATGCGCCTGAAAGGAGCGCATTTGGAGAAAAATAAAATGTGACCGAACCGCTCTCGCCAGGAGAAACTTCAGAGAATTCGCTTAGATAATTCTTGTTCCAGACTATTGTGTCGGTTGAAGATTCATAAAATCCTCGGTCTGGTTTTACGCTTTTTCTGTTTATGGCATTTCCAGAAATTTTGGCCCTTATCTCAAGGTCATTTATTTCTGTGTCGGAATTGTTAACCCATCTGATCTCCCCGCCTACCACAGACCTGCTATCGATAGCATATTCCCTCTTTTGTATTCCGTTTACAAAGAAACCCGCTTCTACGAAAGGCCGATTAATGCCGATTGTGTGATCCAGAGAGTTAAAAACTACATCGATGATGGATTTGCTGCCTTTTGCCTGCGAACCGCTCCAGACTTTAAAAGTCTTTTCTTCTCCATCAAACACATCGATCATTTTTCCAGTTATTTTTACTTCCCTCTCAGATCCCGGCGGCAGATCGCCCATGCTCCAGACATTGTTCCCGGAACTGGGCTCCGGCACTGCAGAAACAAACTGAAAGCCGGGCGGATAGTCCACCCGCATTAGAACCCGAGAAACTGGCTTGGTGGAATTCAAAGCGGATTTAATATTTAATTGTATTTCCTGATTCGCGCTTGCGGAAGTTGGCGCCTTGATGGTGAGATTCATCGGTGTCGAATTTATATTTACTTCGTGCAATTTTTCTTTTACGAAAATCGCATTCGAGCCCTCGACTCTGTATTCCAGAGTTACTTTGATCGGGCGGATGCTGCCCTGGCCTCCAAAGAGGACTACGCGGATATTTTCGTTCCGCACTGCGCCGGAAGGAATGGTGCCGAGTGATTGGCGAATGCGCTCCGTTTCGCCTGTCAGGTCCCCGGAAGAGCTCCTGGGGTACTCCACCACCAGGTCCACCAGCTGGAGAGGCAAGGCATTTCTGTTGGTAATCCCGATCTGGAGCGGCAGCTCCTCGCCTCCAGCCGTGAAAGAATTTCCAAGAATTGAGATATCAATATTGCTGTTTGAGACCGTATTGCTTCCCGCAAAAAACATATAGGAAGCATAGATAAAGGCGAGTGTAAAAAAAATAGCTGAAAAAACGAACAGTTTTTTGAAAAGCGATGTCTTCATAAAGAATTTTTGCCCGTAGTCCATGATCGCGCTGTCCCCAGCCCAAGAATCCATCACTTCGCCGGTCTTGTGATGGGAAAAATGCTCGCGGGGCTCGGTATGCGTCTTCCAATTCTTAGAAAAAAGCTTGGCCTTCAGTTCTTCTACTTTGCTCAATTTATCTTTGCTTCCTGGCGGCATATCAAAGATTGTACCACTTAAGGGGTGATTTTAAAAACGGATTTTTGGCTTTATTTTACAGATGGGTTTCCTTCAGCGCCTTGTTTATTTGGGCAAGCACTGCTTTCCTGTTTTTAAAAGCTTCTAGAACTAACTCTTCGCCAAAAGGCGACTTCATCAGGGCATCTAAGTTTTGGCCTCCCCCTATATATCCCAAGTTGTTTAGTATGCGCAGGACCATTACTGCCTCAATATTTCTTAAATCATCATCGGTTTTTATTTTTTCCAAAACCAACAGGCCGCTTATTGTGTCCTTAAAGAGATTTTCGTTCGGCTCTTCCCCCGCCAGAAGCCTGCGGAGAAGCCTAGACATATTTGCAAAAACTTCAAATTTCTTTGGATCTTTAGGAAGATTCTCCAGGCTGTTTGTTTTAGATGCGCTGGTGATGCGCCAGAAATCTTTGCCCTTCACCAAATCGACTTTTATATAAGAAAAATCCTGGAGTATATAGCGGAGCTTGGAGGACATCTTGCGTACGCCTTGCGCCGAAGCATAGATCATGCCGAGGTCGCGGGTAAAAAGATAGTAATATTTCCCAGCTTCGCCGAAATTCCTGCTTCCCAATATTATTCCTTCTGTGTGATAAACATGATGCATTACTCTGTATTTTACAATTGTTCTTCTTTGCCTAATTCCAAAATTTTCGTTTCAATTCCAAAAGATTGAAGGACCATAGGTACGGTTTTTGACAAATAAGACAATCCCAGCTCATTCATCATTCCGTCATGTACTGGAAAAGCAATTCTTGGATTCAAGGACTTGGCATATTGCAAAACTTCTTCGATCTTAAGCCACGGAGCTGCCACAGGAAGGGCCAAAATGTCGACTGGCTTATTCGGATTAATAAATGCGTCGCCAGGATAGAAAAGTTTTCGGTCGAAAAAATATCCCGTATTCTGCACGGGAAGAACACCAGTTCTCATAAAAGCGTGCTCGTTGCCATGAGCTTCAAGGTATACACCAGAAAATTCACCAGAATGCTTGTCTTCTAAAATTTCATATTTTATACCTGCTTCATCGAGAAGCTTCCCTACTGCTGTATTAGTTATTATCTGCGCGTTTGGATTATTGGCCAAAACTTTTTTTAGAGATTCTAAATGATAGTGATCAGAGTGCTCGTGAGTAATCGCTATCAAATCAATACCTCCCTCTTGAGCTTGAAGCGTAGAGTATGCCCCAGGGTCTGTCATAACCCTTTTGCCATTCACTTCTACCACAAGACAGCAATGCCCTAGTTTCTTGATTTTCATTATTCTATTTTATCACGAAGTTTCGCAGCTCTGAAATTATAGGCTTTATTGATTCGTCATTTATATCTTCCGGCTTGATTTTGCATTTGCTGAAAATCTGCTTTTCCATGATTCGTACGGCTTTTTCAAATGCTTCGCGGAAAGAAGGGCCCCGCTCTTTATCACGATGCGCATAGCGAGTCCTCAAATCTGTGAGCCGTTTTTCCAAGCTGACTATTCCAAAAGGATCAACGCGGTCATCGCAATATTCCACAATCTTCTTTCCGAAATCACTCTTGTCTGCGTTATCGGAAGCCCCTAAAAAACTAATGGATTTGATCAATTCAATAACTCTTTCAGTTACATTTAATTCTTTTGCAATGTTTATTGATGCTGTGTATTCATTGCTGCCATATTTTTCTATATATTCATTTTTAACTGCTTGCCAATACTCTAAACCTTCTGGTTCCAGAAATTTCGGAAACGCGTCTAGCTTGAATTTAATAATATTCCCCATGTCATGAAGCAGGCATGCGGCAACTACATTTTCTTTGTCTATTGGCTCTGCTAAGTTATCACATATAAGAGACGCCACAGCCGCCACGCGGAGCATATGCTCCTGAAGATTGGGCATGATTTTATACATTTTGTATATTGCCTCAATGGTAAGCGGCATTTTATCGCCTGGGGCAAGACCCAATTGTTTCCGCTTTTCTTGGATAGAGCGCATAAACTCGCGATAATCCCCTTCGGCCTTGAGCGCAGGGGTAATATTTGCATCAAGGCTAAAGGCTCCCGTCGCTTTATATTCTTTTACATTAACCTCATCTTTTATAATCTCAACATAAATGCTTGGAAAAGCAGGGCCGGTGGCCTGAGCCAGTGGCTGTCTGACAGGAATATTTTTTTGCTGTCTTTCTTTCAGCAAAGCCGACACAGCCTCTCGCACTTTTTCCATCTCCGCCAAAACTTTGGGCTTGCCGAAAGAGAAAAACTTTACTGGTTTCTTTGGCCAAGCTTCCAAATGCACGCTTTCTTTATCGCTGTCAGTTTTTAATTTCTGCCAGATGTCTTCCGCCGAAAAAGGCGCAAATGGGGCAATCATTTTTGCTAGATTTTGTAAAATAAAATAAAGCGTTGCTTTAGCTTTTGCATCTCCATCTTTAATTCTTTCCCGGCTCCGCCGCAAGTACCAGGTAGACAGATCATCCACAAAAGGCTCGATCGGCCTAGTGGCCTCCACTACATCATACATTTCCATTCCTTTAGTAGACTTTTCAAGAGTCTCTCGGTAGCGCTCCATTATCCACTCGTCCAAGATATCTCCGCTTTTAGGAGTAGATTGCGTTTCCAAGCTTTGGTCCCGGTAAAGCTCGTAAAAAGCAAGAACATTGAACAGCCGGCCGATGACCTTGCTGGCTATATCTTGTACTGCTTTCTCGGAAAAATTTGCATCCTCCCCTTTCATCAAGTTTGAAGACATAAGATAAAGACGCAGGGGATCGACTCCGTATTTGTCTATAAATATCCATGGGTCCGGATAGTTCTGCTTTGATTTGGACATTTTCTCGCCATCCTCTGCCCGCAAAGTACCCGTAGTAACCACATTTCTAAAAGCAAACTTTCTGAAAAGCATGGCGGATACAACATGCGTGTAATAAAACCAGGTCCTGGTCTGGGCTATATATTCCGCTATGAATCCGGCCGGAAAATTTTTTTTCTGCCAATCTTTATTTTCAAACGGATAGTGGTCCTGCGCAAAAGGCATTGACCCAGATTCAAACCAGCAGTCTAGCACCTCGGGTATGCGCACCAAATTTCCCCCGCAAGGGCAAACAAGTTCGACTTCATCTATATACGGCCTATGAAGATCGAGCTCGTAATTTTTATTATGCGGGGTCGAAGCAAATGGCATTTCGCGCACTTCCGCGGTCTGGAACATTTCATCTTCAGTAAATTTTTTTTCTTCCTTTACTCCAGCGATTTTGCTTATGACCCACAAAGGATTGCCGTGAGAAATTATAAGAATATTTTTCTGCGCATATTTTTTTTCTGTTTCAAATATAAACTCCCCCATCCTGCGCTGTACAAAATCTACGCTCGGCTCGTTGTATTCATGGAGGCGGTCATCAAGTAAAATTGCTTCCTTGGACAAACCTAATTCCTGTTGTACCGCCTCCGCTGTTTCTCGCGTCCTTATAAAAGGAGACGATATTATCAAGTGTATATTTTTACTCTTAAGCCATTTTGCTGAAACAGCAATTTCTTGCCTGCCTTTTTCAGTCAGATGGTTGTTTGGGTCGCCTTTCGGGTCGAGGATATGCTTGGCATTGTCTACCGCCTCCCCATGGCGCATCAAAAAATAAGTGTTCCCGGATTTCTTGGTTCTATTTTTCAGATCTTCTAAAGAATTTACGAAAGTTTTTTCTTTGCATTTTTCGCATTTCCACACAGGTAAAGGGCTAGCCCAGTATCTATTTCTGGATATATTCCAGTCCGGGGCATTCTCGACTATGTTTTTAAACCTGCCTTCTTTTAGGTGCGAAGGAATCCAGTTGATATTTTTTGCTTCTCTTTCGATATCGCCTTTGACTTTGGTGATATTTATAAACCAGGAAGGGAGAGCGTAGTAGATAATTGGAGTATCGCATCGCATACAGTGCGGATAAGAGTGCATTATTTTCTCCTTGTCGAAATATGATCCTGTTTTCTGGAGATATTTTATGACTTCTATGTCGGAGCGAAGATGCGCGTCTTTGTCTTCGGCAGTATCTTTTGGCTTTACTTTCATGCCCGCAAAGTCGGAAACTTCTCCTTTAAATCTGCCGGTTTCATCCACATGGATTATCCAGGGAATATCGTTTTGCTTGGCCAGATTCATATCGTCCTCGCCGAAAGCCGGAGCTTCATGAGCTATGCCTGTGCCCTTCTCAGTGGTGACAAAGTCCGCCTGCCAGATTTTCCAAATATTTTCTTTGTTCGGCATCTCCACATTTTCATAATATGGAAATACTGGCTTGTATTTTTTGCCTATCAGATTTTCAGCTTTTATCTCGCCAAGAACCTCATATTTTTTATCTTTCATGACTTTACCCAGAGTATCTTTTGCAAGAATAAGCACATCGTCTCCCGATTTTACCTTCAAATATCCGATATTTTTATTTATCGCGATAGCAGTGTTGCCTGGCAGAGTCCAAGGCGTAGTGGTCCAGGCAAGCAGATATGTGCCTGGTTCATTTTCGAGCTCAAATTTTACATATATAGAAATATCCGCTATGTCTTTATAGCTGTTGTCCATGGCTATTTCGGAGTTTGCAATCGGCGTCTCACATCTGGCGCAATAGGCTAACACACGCACTCCCTCGTATATCAGATTCTTTTTATTGAGTTCAGAAAGCGCCCACCAGACAGACTCGATGAAAGTATTGTCCATGGTCTTGTAGCTACCCTTGAAATCCACCCACCTGCCTATACGCTCTATGCCTTTTTCCCAATCTTTGTCATATTGAAGAACTTTGCTCCTGGCATGCTCCACAAACTTATCGATACCCAAAGCTTCAATCTCTTTGTGGCCAGCTACGCCAAGCTCTTTTTCGACAATGTTTTCGATAGGCAGGCCATGACAATCCCAACCCCATTTCCTAGGCACATAAAAACCCTGCATGGTTTTATACCGTCCAATGACATCTTTGACTGTACTCCCCAAGATATGCCCATAGTGTATTTGCCCTGTGGCAAAAGGAGGGCCATCATAAAAAACATAGTGCCCCTTTGGAGATTTTTTTGTCAGAGATTTTTCAAATGTTTTATTATCGCGCCAAAATTGGAGAATCTTTTCTTCTCGTACCGCAGATTCGCTTTTTAGATTGTTGTTTTCTTCCTGCATAATTTTTCATTCTAACATTCTATAGAACAT
>CAYGDR010000021.1:0-11700 GCA_964348775.1 uncultured Candidatus Saccharibacteria bacterium
ATATGAAGGGGGCACTTTAAAAATTAAAAATAGCTTCTCTCAAAAGGCAATCTGTCTAGCAAAGCTTTGCTAGCGAACTGCTCGTCAATCAAGAAAATAATAGTCAGAGTACTTCCTTTATTTTCTAATTTCCTGCGCAAGACTTTTCTCGAGAACTATCTGAAAATTATCAATCATGGATTCAATAATTTCAACATTTCACATAGATTGGAAGATTATCATCGCTCAAGCGGTAAACTTTGCCGTGGTTTTCACGGTGCTGTATATCTTTGCGCTCAAGCCCCTTTCAAAGCTTATGAAGGAGCGTTCAGAGAAAATTCAGAAAGGTATTGCAGACGCAAAGAGGTCTGACGAGATGCTCAAGCAAGTAGAAGAGGAGTTTGAGAAAAATAATATAAAGTTAAGGCAGATTTCGATTGAAACCAATAAAGAACTCAAGAAAGAATTGCAACAACTTCGGGACGAAAATTTGGAAGTAATAAAGGCAGATACTGATAAGTGGCAAAAAAACAGGCTTGCCCAGATGGAAATAGATAAAAAGACCTTAGTTCGGGAATCTACCAAGGAAATTGTGTCTTTGGCTACAGCCATTGCCTCCAAGGTTACAGGGTCTGACGCAGGTCATTTCGAGAAAAAGATTTTAGAAGACCTAAAAGAGTTTATAAAATAAAATGCCGGCAATTTCACACAACGACATAGCAAATGCAATCTACCAGGGAGGTGAAGGCAAGAAGGGCGCCGATCTTTCAAATTTTATTTCGGACACTGTGCGATTTTTGGCTAAAAATAATTTAATATCAAAAAGCGAGGCAATTTTAGGGGCGCTCAAAAATATCGTAAATGAAAAGACTGGCGTGATGGAGGTGAATGTCTGGGGCAAAGAAAAGATGAGCACCCACGCAAAGCACGAAATCAAAGAAGTTTTAAAAAAGAGATATGGAGATAAAGATTTTGTATTCCTCGAGCACATAGACGAGACACTTCTCGGCGGATTTAAGATAAAAGCCGGAGATGACCTGATAGACCTTACCCTAAGAAATAAGATTAACAGATTAAAAGACTATTTAATAAGAGAAAATGAGTAATCACATTGTAGAAAATTTAAGAAAGGAAATTGAGAATTATAAATCTACTGTAAAGGTATAGAAGGTAGGCAATGTGCTTGAAGTTTTTGACGGCATCGCCCGAGTTTCCGGCCTTTCAGACATCAAGTCTTCAGAAATGGTCACTTTCCCGGGGGGAGAAGTGGGTGTGGCTCTAAACCTCGAGGTAGACACCGTGGGTGTGATTATTCTCGGAGATTTCTCAGGTATTAAAGAAGGAGACGAAGTAAAGGCTACAGGCAAAATCCTCGAGGTGCCGGTTTCAGACTCCTTGATAGGCCGAGTAGTAAATGCCATCGGTGAGCCGATAGACGGCAAAGGAGCTATAAGGGCCGGAAAAGACGGTCTGAGGACTTATCCTATAGAAAGAGTGGCTCCTGGAGTGGTTACTCGGCAGAGCGTGGACCAGCCGGTTGCTACAGGCATCAAGGCTATTGACGCCATCATCCCGGTAGGCCGGGGCCAGCGCGAGCTCATCATCGGAGACAGGCAGACAGGCAAGACCGCGCTCTGCATTGACGCTATTTTAAATCAAAAGGGCCAGAACATGATCTGTGTTTATGTTTCTATTGGGCAGAAAGATTCCAAGCTTCGAAAGCTTCAGGTAAGGCTGGAAGAAGGCGGGGCGATGGATTACACAGTTATTGTGTCAGCTGGAGCTTCGGAGTCCGCGGCGCTTTCTTATATTGCTCCTTACACCGGAGTTTCTATCGCGGAGTATTTTATGGATCAAGGCAAGGATGTGCTTATAATTTACGATGACCTTTCCAAGCACGCTGTCTCGTACCGAGAAATTTCTTTGTTGCTTCGAAGACCACCAGGCCGTGAAGCGTACCCCGGAGATGTGTTTTACCTTCACTCAAGGCTTCTTGAAAGAGCTTGCCGACGAAATCAGAAATATGGCGGCGGATCAATCACTGCCTTCCCGATCATTGAAACCCAAGCTGGAGATATCTCTGCATATATTCCTACCAATGTGATCTCGATCACTGACGGGCAGATATTCCTTGAAACTGATCTTTTCTATAAAGGCATCCGCCCTGCGGTGAACGTAGGCTCATCCGTGTCACGTGTGGGTTCATCTGCGCAGATCAAGGCGATGAAAAAGGTGGCAGGCACGCTCAAGCTCGACCTTGCGCAATTCCGAGAGCTTGAAGCATTCGCGCAGTTTGGATCTGACCTAGATGAAGCTACCAAGAAGTCGCTGGAGCGCGGCAAGCGATCAGTGGAAATCCTAAAACAGCCTCAATACTCTCCGGTGAAGATGGAGCACCAAGTGGTCACTTTCTATGCCCTCACCAAAGGCTTCATGGATGATGTGCCGGTAGAAAAAATAAAGGAATTTGAAAAAGGCCTTGTGGACTACAGCGAAAGGCACGCAAAGAAATTCTACAGCGAAGTAGCGGATGCCAAAATGTGGACTGAAAAAGGCGAGGAGGAATTGAAAAAAGTAATTGTTGATTATAAAGCTAGTTTCCTAAAAAGCTAGTAAGCTATAACCTAATCAAAATGGCCGGAACCAAAGAAATTAAAAGAAGAATAAAGTCCATCAGGAACACCAAGAAAATCACGAAAGCGATGGAGCTTGTGGCTGCTTCAAAGATGAAGCGCGCTGTTGCATCCACTTTGGCTTCTAGGCTCTATGCGGAATATTCTTGGGAGGTGCTTACTTCTATCGCGAAAAATGTGGAAGACATCAAAAGCCCGCTTTTCATAGAACGGCCTGTTAAAAATGTGCTTATGATACTCATAACTTCAAATCGAGGCCTCTGCGGAGCATATAATGCGCAAGCAATAAAAAAAGCAATATCTCTTTTGAAAAAGCAAAGCGTAGGAGTAGACATTGTTTCTATCGGCAAGAAAGGCGATGGAGCCATGAGGCGAGTGGGTGGAAATGTTATTGCGACATTTACCGAGATTAGCGACGATCTTAGCCTCTATGGCATCATGCCAGTTTCAAAATTAGCCACAGAAGAATTTAAAGCTGAAAAATATGACAAAGTTTTTGTAGTTTACACAGACTACATTTCTGCCCTCACCCAGAGGCCGAATATAAAGCAAGTGCTTCCGATAAATCCGGTGGAGCTAAAAGAATTGATCGAGTCCTTGGATTCGCAAGGGGAAAGGCCCATAGAATCTCCTTCGAAAGTGGATTATTTATTTGAAGGAGGCAAGGATGAGCTCCTGCATTCGCTTGCGGAGAAGCTCACTAGGATGCAGATATACCAGATGCTTCTTGAGTCAAATGCCTCTGAGCAGTCTGCCCGAATGATGGCCATGAAAAATGCATCAGAGGCTTCCGGGGAGATGATCGACGACCTCACCCTGATGTTCAACAAGGCAAGGCAGTCGAATATTACCCGAGAGATATCAGAGATCAGCGCCGGAATGGCATCGGTGAGCTGATAGGTTATAGCTATTAGCTAACTAGCTAGGAAGCTAAAAGCTTTAGAAATAAGAAAATTTATTATAATATTACAAACGATAAACATTATGCAAAATAAAGGAACAATTAAAAAGATAATCGGTCCGGTCGTAGATGTGGATTTCGGCAATGATGCAAAAAATTTGCCTGATATTTACAACGCTCTTGAAATTGAGAGAGGTGATTCAAAACTCGTGCTTGAAGTAGAACAGCACTTGGGGGGCGGAATGGTCCGCACTGTCGCCATGGATTCTACAGACGGCCTTGCTCGAGGTGTGGAGGTGGTAGATACCGGAGCGCCTATATCTGTACCTGTGGGCCTTCCAACTCTTGGAAGAATATTCAATGTGCTTGGAGAACCCATAGATGATTTGCCGGCGGTTGGACCGCTTAAAGGCAGTGGCGGTCCAACCGCCACAAACCGCCTGCCTATTCACCGCAAGGCTCCGGAATTTATCGCGCAAGCTACAAAAGTTGAAATCCTTGAAACAGGCATAAAAGTCATCGACCTGATTTGTCCGGTTCTAAAAGGAGGAAAGGTGGGACTCTTCGGGGGCGCAGGTGTGGGTAAGACTGTCGTGATCCAGGAGCTCATCCACAATATTGCGTCCAATCACGGAGGATATTCAGTTTTCGCCGGAGTTGGAGAGCGAACCAGAGAAGGAAACGATCTTTATCATGAAATGAAAGAATCCGGCGTGCTTGATAAAGTGGCGATGGTCTTCGGCCAAATGAACGAACCGCCTGGCGCCCGCCTTCGCGTAGCGCTGTCCGGCCTCACTATGGCGGAGCATTTTCGAGATTCTGAAGGCAAGGATGTTCTATTTTTCGTAGATAATATATTTCGATTCACTCAAGCGGGATCCGAGGTGTCAGCGCTTTTGGGCCGAATTCCTTCTGCTGTGGGCTACCAGCCGACACTAGCAACAGAGATGGGAGCGATGCAGGAAAGAATTACTTCCACAGACAAAGGCTCCGTTACTTCCGTGCAGGCAGTTTATGTGCCAGCGGATGACCTTACCGACCCGGCTCCAGCTACCACATTTGCGCACTTGGACTCTACTGTGGTTCTAAACCGCTCTCTTTCTGAAATCGGTATTTATCCGGCAGTGGACCCGCTTGATTCTTCGTCCACAATTCTCGACCCGAATATCGTCGGACTGGAGCATTACACCGTGGCCAGAGAAGTACAGAGAGTGCTTCAGAGGTATAAAGATTTGCAAGACATAATTGCTATTCTTGGTATGGAAGAGCTTTCAGAAGCAGACAAGGAGCTTGTGGCGAGGGCGCGAAAAATCCAGAAATTTCTTTCCCAGCCTTTCTTCGTGGCGGAGCAGTTTACCGGAGCCAAGGGCCAGTATGTGGCGCTCAAAGAAACTATCCGCTCATTCAGAGAGATTTTGGACGGCAAGCACGATGACAAGCCAGAGGGAGAGTTTTACATGAAGGGTGCGTTGTAATCAGGCAGCTAGGCCCTAGGCCCTAGGCACTAGCAGAATTAATGCGAGTTCCTAAAAACTAGAGCCTAGAGCCTAAAGCCTAGAGCCTATGTCAAAAAAACTAAAACTTAAAATCGTAACACCGGAACGGCTGGTTCTCGAAGAACTAGTTGATCAGGTGTCTATCCCTACCACCGAGGGGGAAATTACCGTTCTTCCAGATCATATTCCGCTTATTGTGGGCCTTTCTTCCGGCGATGTAGTTGCTATGACTGAAGGAGAGTATGTACCCATGGCTATCTCCGGCGGATTTCTCGAAGTAAAAAAGGGCGAAGATGGGCATACGGAAGTTGCAGTCTTGGCCGATTTTGCCGAGCATGTTGCTGAAATTACTGATGAGGCTATTGAAGATGCGAAGGCAAAAGCCGAAGAGCTGAAAAAGCAGATGGAAGACAAAGAGCATGTAGACTTTGAGCATTTTGAAGCCGAGCTCGAGCGCTCACTCACTCGCGTAAAAATCGCGGACAAGTGGCGGACAAAGAAGTATAGGAAATAATATAAAAAAATGGGAGAAGACGGGCCAAAATTTAAATCACGAGCCGAAATCGATTCAGAATACAGGAGAGTCGCAGCCTATTTGCCTTCTCTTTTGCTGTATTTGAGGAATGTGCGGAATATAAAGATACCCGAAGCACACCAGATGAGTGCGTCTTGCGACAAAATAATGGAAAATGTAGAAAAGGGCGCTTTGCCTAAGCCAGACGCGCTAGCAGAATTAAATAAAATGGCCGCCCGTCTCAATAAATATGCGCTTGACCAAAATATTCCCGAAGAAGAAATAGCCGAAGATAGAATGATCTCGTATGGAGATATTGAGCTGGCTCAAATTGACGCAGAAGAAAGATATCCTGATATAGATTTTAAAAACTTAAGAAAAATGTAGTTTCTATGTCAAAATTCTACGTAGTGGCAACACCCATAGGCAACCTCGGAGACATAACGCTTCGAGCAATTGAGACGTTAAAGAGCGTGGATTTGATTTTATGCGAGGATACCAGGGTAACCAGAAAGCTTCTAGGTAAATATGAAATTCATACCAAGACTCTGAGCTATCACGCGCAAAGCTCTCTATCAAAAACAGAAATGATACTAGAGCTTCTTCTTGAAGGCAGGAACTTGGCTCTAGTTTCAGATGCGGGAACCCCTGGTATTTCTGACCCCGGCGCGATTCTAATTTCGCAAATTAAGAATGATCCTGATATGCAGGATAATGTAGATGTTATTCCGATTCCAGGCCCTTCGGCTGTTATTACTGCATTATCAGCTTCAGGATTACCTACTCATGAGTTTACTTTTTTAGGATTCTTGCCTCATAAAAAAGGCAGGGAAACGATATTTAAAGAAATTGCTGATTCTAAAAGGACTATGGTATTCTATGAATCTCCTCACAGGATTTTGAAAACCTTAGAGTCTCTCCAAAAATTCTGCCCGGGCAAAAAAGTCTGCATTGCGCGAGAGCTTACAAAAATTTATGAAGAATTTAAAACCGGCACTCCGGCAGAAGTTTTAGAATATTTAAAAAAGAATCCAGTAAAGCAAAAAGGGGAATTTACAGTAATCGTGGCTTAGCTTATTTCAAATTATGTTTCAAGCAGGTGATGATGGACCAGTCGAATCCGCCTCTTTGAGCGAGATATTTCATTTTGTCTAGCGCCCAGATCGCATCATCCAATTCTTCTTCACAGGCAGTGTAGAGCATTTTCGCTTCTTTGGCGAGCTTGTTATAAGCATATCGCCCGGTATAAAAACTCTTATCCATTTTTTCCCAGCCATTCATTTTGTAGTAGCAATTTACTATTTCATGCACGGGGTTTATCGCTTTTTTGTGCTTTTTTAGGTTTTCCAAATATCCCTCAAAAGGGTTTTTTAGCTCATCCTGACTGTTTATTTCCATTCTTTGATTTTAGCATAACTGTGTTAATATGGGTTTTATGGCATTTTTCTCGAGAAAACTAGGCATAGATTTAGGCACCGCAAATACCCTTGTTTTTGTGCCTGGAAAGGGCGTGGTGCTCAACGAGCCTTCTGTGGTGGCCGTTTCTGAGCAAGACAACAAAATACTCGCTATAGGCTTTGAGGCCAAGGACATGATCGGCAAAACCCCCGAGTCTATTATTACCTATTGCCCCATGAAAGACGGCGTTATCGCGGATTATCGGGTTACCGAGGCCATGCTTCGCTATTTCATAAACAAAGCCATGGGTAAATTCAATCTTTGGAAGCCGGATGTGATGGTCTCCGTGCCGGCCGGCGTGACTTCCACAGAAAGAAGGGCAGTAGTCGAGGCAGCGATCCGTGCTGGAGCAAAGAATGCTTATGTAGTGAAAGAACCGATTTTGGCCGCTATCGGCGCAGGCATCCCTATTTACGAATCTCGCGGGCATATGATCGTAGACATCGGCGGAGGCACCACTGATGTGGCGGTGATTTCCCTCGGAGGCATTGTGGCTTCTACTTCGGTAAAATGCGCTGGCAACAAAATAGATGCGGCAATCGCTGATTATATAAAAAAAACTTTCAACCTAGCGATAGGAGACAGGACCGCAGAAGAAGTGAAAATAAAAATTGGCGCGGCTGTTCCGCTTGAAGAGGAGCTTTCGGTAACTATAAAGGGCCGAGATTATATCCAAGGTCTTCCTCGGAGCGCAAAAGTGGGCACAAATGAAATAGTGCGGGCCATAGACAATGAACTAAAACAGATCATCAAGGCTATTAAAAGCGTGCTCCAGGAAACCCCGCCCGAGCTTGCTTCTGATATCATGGATAGCGGAATAATCATGACTGGAGGCTCATCTCTTCTTCGCAATCTGCCCGATCTGGTCTACCGAAAGACCGGCGTGAAAGCGATGCTCGCGGATGACGCGCTTTTCTGCGTGGTCAAAGGCACCGGCATGGCGCTTGAGCACTTGGATGTCTACAAGAAGACAGTAATAAGCAAGAAATAACATGAGTATTTTTGCCGGCTTAGATAAAAAAAATCTGCACCACGCATACCTTATAGAAGGGGACAAAGACAAAGTGCTTCCCGAAGTTTTAAAATTTGTTGAAGGCTTGGGTGTAAAAACTTCAGGCAATGCTGATTTCTCTCTCGTTTCCGCGGATTCATTCAAGATAGAAGACGCTCGAAGCTTAAAAGCTATGTCTGCCGAAAAGGGTTCTGCCATGGGCCTTCGAGTGTTTGTGATTTCCGCAAACAGTTTTCTCCTTGAAGCGCAGAATACGCTTTTAAAAATGTTTGAAGAGCCGATTGAGAACACGATTTTTTTTCTAATTGTGCCTGATAAAAACTCTCTCCTAAAAACTCTGGTGTCTCGATTTTACCTTGTCGGCGCAAGGCGAGGCCTTGCGCCAGAATCAGACCAAGCAGAAAAATTCATAAAATTGCCAGTTTCTAGCAGAATAGATTTCTTAAAAGAGCTTTTACAGGAGGAAGAAGGTGAGGAAGAAGAAACATACGGATTAGATTCTTCTCGCTCAAAAGCCCTGAAATTTTTAAATTCTCTTGAATCCACTTTACACAAACAAATTTTCTTGAGGGCTCCCCTCAAGAACCAGAATCTAAGTATTTTTGAGCATTTTTTTAAAGTAAGAAAATACCTGCGCATGCCCGGCTCCTCGGCAAAAAGCCTTATGGAATCTGTGGCGCTAAATATTCCCAACTTATCAAAATAAGCAGGTTGTGATACAATAGCATAATGCAATATAACTTTTCTAATTTTAAAGGCGAACTCAAGAAGGTTGAGGAGTTTTTAGGGAAAGAATACAGGGAGCTGAATGTGGGCCGGGCATCGCCTATGGTTTTAGACGGTGTTTCTGTGGAGTCTTATGGTTCCTATATGCCTATCAAGAATGTCGCTGGCATATCCATAGAAGACCCAAAAACTCTCCGAGTGGCACCCTGGGATAAAAACCAGATAAAAGACATAGAAAAGGCTATTGTAGCTTCAAATTTAGGCCTTTCTGTGGCTACAGACGACGCAGGGCTCCGAGTTATTTTTCCTCAATTAACAACCGAGACTAGGCAAAAACTGGTAAAGGTTCTGAAAGAGAAGCTTGAAGAGTCTAGGATAACAGTCCGTAAAGAAAGAGAGAGAATCTGGGATGATATACAAGGGCAGGAAAAAACTGGCAAGATGACTGAAGACGAAAAATTCCGCGCCAAGGACGAGCTTCAGAAAGTGACAGACGAAGCAAACAAAAATCTAGAATCTGCGTTTGAAAGAAAAGAGAAAGAGGTTATGAGCTAATATGAGTATAGTTATTTTTCTGATTATATTGCTTGTGCTAGTCCTCGTCCACGAGTTTGGGCATTTTTATTCTGCAAAGAAATTTGGCATCAGGGTAGACGAGTTTGGTTTTGGTTTTCCGCCAAAAGTTTTCGGCAAGAAATTCGGCGAGACGGAATACAGCTTTAATTTGCTTCCAATAGGGGGCTTTGTCAGAATTTTTGGAGAAAACCCTGATGCTGAAAATATTTCCGGCCCCGATTCGGCTCGGAGTTTTGTAAACAAGCCTAGATGGCAGCAAGCAGTAGTCCTTTCCGCAGGAGTTTTTGCGAATTTTCTTCTTGCCTGGCTTTTGTTTTCTATCAGTTTCATGTCTGGGTTTCCGACTTCGGTGGGCAGCGTTATCGATGCCTCAAAACTAAAAGATGTAAATTTAGTGATCTTGTCTGTCTCGCCTGATTCTCCAGCCGAAGATGTCGGGCTTATCTCCGGAGACAAGATAATTTCTATAGCTGATTACAAATATGCTGCCACGCCAGATGAAAAAGGTGAGGGAAAAATTTTAGGGAGAGAAGAACTTAACCCTGAATCTTTTAAGAAATTTATTGTATCTCATCCTAACGAGCAACTCACTATTATCTATGAAAGAAATAACGAACGAGGCCTTAAGGGGATTATTCCAAGAGTAGAAAACAATGAACCCAAAATAGGTATAAGCATGGACAACATAGGCATTGCCCAGCTTCCATTTTTCTCCGCTCTTAAAGAAGGCATGAAGCTTACAGTTGTTGCAACAAAAGAAACCGCCCTGGGGCTCGGCAGGCTTCTTTTTGATAGCCTAAAAGGCCAGGGAAGCCTTGACGGCGTTACTGGCCCAGTAGGTCTTGTGGGCATCGTGGGTGATGCTTATTCTTTCGGTTTTTCTTACCTTTTGTCTTTTACCGCTATCATATCCATTAACCTGGCGGTGATAAACCTGATACCTTTCCCGGCTCTTGATGGAGGCAGGCTATTCTTTCTTTTAATTGAGAAGATAAAAGGCTCTAGAATCAATCAGAAATTCTTCAACTACGCGAATATTATCGGCTTTTCGTTTCTGATATTATTTATGCTGGTAATCACTTATCACGACATAAGGAATCTTTTCTAAAATGAAGAAAATAAAATTGCTTCATGAAGTTCGAGCGGTGAAGAGCAAAAGGGAGCTTGCAGGCATAATAAAAGCGCAGAGAATTAGCGAGCAAGTCTTAAAAAAAACTCTTGAAGAATTGCGCACAGGGGTTTCAGAGATTGAAATTGCAAATTTTATTAAAAAGTCTTTCATAAAGCTGGGTGCGCCAATCCTTTCTTTTTCTCCTATTGTGGCTTTTGGTAAAAATAGCGCAAATATCCACCACACTTCTGGCAAAACCAAGCTAAAGATAGGAGACACCATAATGCTCGATTTTGGCTGTACTGTAAATCACTATTGCTCGGACATGACTAGGACTTTTTTCTGGGGCAAGTCTTCAAAATGGCAGGAGAAAGTCTACCTGGATGTCCTTCACGCCATGGAGCTTGCTATGAGCAAAATCAAAAGAGGGGAAGAGCGAGCAAGCATTATCGATAAATCAGCCCGCGGATTTTTAAACAAAAAGTACGGCAAGAATAATTTTCTCCATGGTCTGGGCCATGGAGTAGGCACTGTCATACACGAATGGCCGAATCTCAAGCCAAAGAGCGAGGATGTATTGCCAGCTGGGTGCGTGATGACCATAGAGCCCGGCCTTTACTTTAAAACAAAAAAGACTATGAGAGGCGGAGTACGAATCGAAGACATGATCCTTATAACCAAAAAAGGTTATACAAATCTAACCAAAGTTCAAAAAGACCTAAAAAGCGCTATTTTAAGCCCTAAATAATTTTGCAAAAAAATTAGCTTTATCCACATGTTCTTTGCTATTTTCTGTTTATTCCTTTATAATAAAGGCTGTTTTCAGCTTTAATTTTTGCAAAAATGTCTAAAAAACCAATAAAAGTAGCAGTGTTGTGCGGAGGGCCGTCGCTGGAGCGAGGCATATCTTTAAATTCCGCCCGGAGCATCATGGACCATCTGGGGAGCTTGGGCGTGGACATCGTGCCTGTTTATTTCAATGAAAAGAAACAGCCGTACAAAATATCTACTGGACAGCTTTACTCAAACACGCCGAGTGATTTTGACTTTAAGCTTGAAACCACCGGCAAAGCCTTGACTACGACAGGTCTGGTAAAACTTTTAAAGAGCGTGAATATTGTTTTTCCCGCTATTCATGGCAGTTTTGGCGAAGACGGAGAAATCCAGGCCCTTTTAGAAAAAAATAATATTCCTTTTGTGGGCTCGGGCGCGAATTCATGCAAGTTGGCTTTTGACAAGCATAAAGCAAATGAATACATACGAACCAAGGGATTTTATGCCCCAAATTCTATTG
>CAYGDR010000022.1:0-11124 GCA_964348775.1 uncultured Candidatus Saccharibacteria bacterium
CTCCGAGGCCATCTTGATAACCTCTTTTAGAGGATTCGCGTCTGCTTGCAGTTGACGGGGCACATCCGGAGTCCGCCTGAGGCGCGGATGGTCGGACGGCCGCATCCTGAGCAGACCTCCTGATCGTCGGCCAGCGCGGGCTGGCTGGCGGGTGGCTTAGCGGAGGCTCGGCCTCCCCAACCATTGCCGCGGGAGTCAACCGTCGGCATGTGTCGGGATCACTCTTGACTGACCAATCATCTCCTCGCTCATTCGCCATGGCGTTTGGTCTCCTTTCAGACCGGAACGAACTTACTCGTCATCATCGCTGTCGTCGCTCGGCGCGAAGTCGGTGTGCCCGCAGACTTCGCCGTTCACGACATTCTGGCAGGTCGGCCACTCCCCCTTGGCGCCGAATACGACATCGGGACCGTTGGGAAGCGCCGCGAACGCAATCTCTACATACACCTTTTGGCACTTGGTGCAGGTCTTGATCTCCTGGACGACTTTGGACATGTTGTGGGCCTCAAAGATAGATTATAATTTGCAAAATAGGCTGTCAAACCCTGGGTGCTCTTTTTAAAGATTTCTCAAAACCTCCATCACTTTATTTAAATCCCCTTCCACTACTGTATCCGCGGATTTTTCGATACCGCCTTGCGGGTTGAAAGCGATGCTGTACCCTGCCATCTCAAACATCTGCTTGTCCCCAGGCCCGTCGCCAATGGCGACGATGTTTTCTTTTTCAATATTTAAAGTTTCCAGAATTTTATTTATACCGTCTTTTTTAAAATACAAGCTGGGATATGATTCCCGCCTGATGCCTAAAATTTTATCTCCATCCATATCTGTATTTGACCCCACGACATAATCAAAGCCAAGTATTTTTTGGTAGTACCGGAGCACGGGAATTATATTTCCCGAAGCCACAATGGTGATGATGTCATTGTCCCTAAAAAATCTCATGAGCTCCTTCAACCCAGGCATATAACCGCGGTCTTTGTCTAAAAACTCTTCAATATCTGAAACACTCACGCCCGCAAGCAGGTTTATGCGGGCCACCAGCGCATCGAGGCCCTCTATTTCTCCCCTGATAAATTGGTCGCCCAGCTTTTGACTTTCCTCTAGTTTTCCAGCAATTCCGGTAATAACTGTAAGCATATCCTTGGTCGTAAGCGTGCCGTCAAAATCAAGCAGGCAGGCTTTTATGTTTCTTTTCATGATGGAATGATAGCATTTTTATATTATAAAAGTTGCTCTAATTTTTTAGAAAATGTTATATTAAAAAAATAACGATAGGTTCTTCGACGGAGGGAGGGGGCATGGCCTGGGCGCGAGTGGTCCGCGTGTGGTGGTACCGCAGACGGATGAGATCATTCTTCAGACGGAGGTGAAGCCGTGAGCAAGTGTATTTGCTTCTGCTGTGGAGCAAAGTCAACACTACCAAACGATCACCAATGCCAGCCAGAATGCGTGTCGCGCATCGGTGGCAAACAAAAAGCACACCGGGACTTCTGTGTCCTATGTGTGCGCAAAATGCTTGCATTTTGGAAGACAATGTCAGGCCGAGAAAAATAGGCACCGCCCGGCCAAACAGCTCTAATTCCCGAGAAGGCGGGATCGAAAAAGGGGGACGCGCGCTAGTGCGTCCCCCTTTTCTAATTCATTTCTTAGGCTATTTCTTCTCGAGCCACTCTTTGTCCTGGCGGACTAAAAGATGATATTTATTTTTCTGATCTAGAAGTATGGCTTCTAGTGTGCGCTCCATGCGCATGCCTTGCGAGCCTTTGACCAGGATCAGGTCCCCTTTGCGTACAAAAGATTTCAAAAAGTCCCCGGCTTCGTATGAATTTTGGAAAGTAAAAATATTTTTCTCCTGCGTGCCCGCCTCCAGCGCGCCTTCTCGGATAGACTGCGCCCGAGGGCCCACCACCAGTATCATGTCCGCGTTCTCGCTTGCGAACTTGCCGATATTTTTATGCGCATCGATTGTGTGCTTGCCGAGCTCGAGCATGTCGCCCAAGACTGCCACTTTGCGCTCGAGCTTTATCTCGCCCAGCATGCGGAGCGCGCTCTCGCAGGCAAAAGGCGAAGAGTTGTAAGTGTCATCTATGATCATAGAACCATTAATCCCTCGAAGAAGCCTCATCCTGCCCGGAGGCACATCGTAATACTTGAGCGCCTCTACCGCGCCGAGCATATTCAGCTTGAGCCCGGATGCCACCGCGAGGGCGGCAAGCGAAGCATACACATGATTCCTGCCAAAAACTCCGGAGATTTCTACCGGCAGGCTCTTGCCTTCTTCGTCCACGCGGAAAATCACTCCGGCCGGTATATTTTCTTTGTCGTAAGAAATACTCATAGAGGAGCCTAAAATGTCCGCGTCTTCGTGAAAACCAAACGAAATCGCGACATTCTTGGTTTTTTCTTTGAGCCCAAACACCGCTTCATCGTCCCGGTTTAAAACCAGAAGCCCGCCTGCGCGGAGAGTCTTTATGAGGCCGGCTTTTTCTTTGATCAAATGCTCGCGAGATTCGAAGAATTCTATATGAGCCGGAGTGTCGCCTATCGCTGTCATCACCACCACATCCGTGGTCATCCAGGATGCGGTCTTTTTCATGTCTCCGGGCTTACCCACGCCTACCTCGAGTATGAGCCACTTTGGATATCTGTGGGGAGCAAGTATCAGCCACAAGCCTTTCAAAATATTTACGAACCAGATAAAGAGATTGTTCCAGCCGTTTTGTACGCCAAGCACGGTGAGCGGAAGGCCGATCTCGCTGTTGTAGCTTTTTTCGCTTTTTCTCACATGGACAACTTTGGAAAGCACGGCATACACCGCATCTTTGGTGGAAGTCTTGCCGACCGAGCCGGTGATGGCGATGATCTTGGGCTTGTACTTCAAAAGCACCAGGCGGGCTTCGATCTGGAGAATATAATAGAGTATTTTTTTTATAAAAAGGCGCATGTATTATCTGTCTGGCGGAACTTCGTAGTAGTTTAATAGGAACTTCGTGAGGTCCAAAAACGGGTCAGACCAGGTAGTGGCTGCATATTCGACTCCTTTAGGATTTACGGCATAGAGAAGGATTATAAACTCTGGATCATAAGCCGGAAAATATCCGAAAAAGGAATGCGTATGCCTGTCTTCATAATAGCCTCCGTTTTGGGTATCCGCAACCTGCGCCGTACCGGTCTTTACCGCCACAGAATGATTATCGATCTTGCCCAGCCCTCCTTTTATGGCCTTATCCATCACCAGCACCAGCATGCTGGTGATGGTGTTCCCAGTCTCGGGAGTAATTTTTGTTGGCTTGGTCTCATATAAAAATTCTTTTGAAGTGCCGTCCGCATATTTTATCTCCCTTACCACATGAGGCACTACCAGCTTTCCGCCGTTTGAAAGCGAGGCAAGCGCGCGGATCATCTCTATAGGAGTGAGCGCTATGCCCTGGCCGAAAGAAGCGTTTGCAAATTCTATTTCGCGCGGGCTCTCCAGGTTCGAAACAAGCCCCGAAGTTTCGTTTGGCAAATCTATGCCGGTTTTTTCCTTGATGCCGAAAGAAAGAAGATAATCTTTCGTTTTCGCGCGCCCGAGTTTCTGTTCCACGAAAACCATGCCGGTGTTTAGAGACTGATTTAGGACTTCCTGCATATTTACCACTCCGCGAGCTTTCTTGTCGAAATTGAAAATCTCTTTTTTCTCCACTATCACAGAGCCCTTATCTTCGTATTGTGTAGCAGGCGAAATTACTCCCTCATTCAAAGCAGAGGCCATGACGAGGGGCTTTACCACCGAGCCGAATTCGAGCACATTTTCGACAAGCGGATTGGAAAATGTAGAAATCTTTTTTACCTTTCCAAATTCATTCGGATTAAAGTCCGGCTTTACGCCGAGCGCATAAATAGAGCCGTCCTTTGGGTTCATAATTATGCCTCCAACGGAATCCGTACCGTACTTATTGCTGACTTCCTCTATCTTTTTTTCAAGAAAACTCTGCACCGCCGGCTCTATGGTAGTAATGACATTGCCTTCTTTCTCCCCTCCGCCTAAAATTGCCTGATTTATATTTGAAAAAACTTCCGCAAAGAAATTTACATAAGGATTGTTCTTGTTCCTCGAAAGCTCGCTGTCATATTGCCGTTCGAGCCCGTAGCGCCCGCCAAGCTCCGAGCCTTTATAGCCCACAAATCCGAGCGCGTGGGAGGCAAGCGTTTCACCTGGATAAAAACGCCACTTTTCTTTGAAAATATTTAAGCCGGGAATTTTCAGCGCGGAAATCGCATCTGCTTCTTCTTTGGACATGTGAGTAGCCACTTCTTCATACGGGTCATCTTTTTTGCCGGCCTTCGCCATAAAATCTTCCTTGTTGACTGGAAGAATCTCAGAGATAATTTTGTACACAGCTTCAGGGTCAGAAATTTTGGACGGATCGATGGCGAGCTTGAAGCCTGTGGTCTGCATAGCTGCGGATACCAGCTGGCCGTCTTTTCTCGAAAAAAATATTGTGCCCCGCTCAAAAATATTTTCGGTAGGAGTGGCATACTGCCTGTCTGCCCGCTCGGAATACAGGCTTGAGTGCACCACCTGCACATAAAAAAGCTTCCCTACTAAAACAAGAGAAAAGCATACTATAAAAAATAGGAGAATTTTTGTCCTAGCAAGCGAACTAGATCTCATTTAGAGAATTTTGGCTTAAGGAAGAGCGAAGACCTAGAGATTTTCGGGTTGCGAAATTGGGCTTTACCTCCTTAAAGCCGAGCGAATAAGACAAATCAAGGTCAATTTTATTTGAAAGAGAAAGATAAGCCAGCTCCATGTCTGCTACTTCGTTTGAAAGAGAGACTGCCTCTTTTTCCAGAGACCGCCTTTCCACTATGTTCATGACCATATTGCCTAAAATTATCGCGTAGCAGAGGCCGAGCGCGCCGAAAGACATGATCATAATATGGAATATGCGCTTCCTTAGGCTTTCGCTCTCTCTGATCTCTATGGCTCCCTTGTACATTTTTAATTTTAAGCTTGCTTGTCTCATTTATATTTTCTTTGCTTATATTTTTTCTAAAATTCTTAGCTTTGCGCTTCGTGATCTTGGGTTTTCTTTTATTTCTAGGGCCCCGGCGATTATCGGCTTTTTTCCGCCGGCTGGCGGATATTTTCCCTCCCCACTTTCTACCTTAGCTCTAAAAAATCTTTTTACTATGCGGTCTTCTAGACTGTGAAAGCTGATAACTGCCATCCTGCCATTCGGTTTTAGCGCTTCGAAACCCTTTTTCAATCCCTCCTGCAATGCCCCAAGCTCGTCATTTACCGCAATCCGTATAGCCTGGAATGTCTTCGTGGCCGGATTTATCCGCCCTCTCCTGTATGATCCTGGCACCGCACCCTCTATCACCTTTACCAAGTCGAATGTCGTCTCAAACTCTTTTTCCTGTCTTCTCTCGACTATGGCTCGGGCGATTTTTCTCGAAAACCTTTCCTCTCCGTATCCGTAAATGATCTGGGCCAGGTTGCCTTCTTCCCAGGTATTTACGATTTCTCTCGCCGTCAGGTCTTCTGGACGAGGCAAATTGTCTTTTATGTCCTTCATGGTCATGAGAAGCGGTTCGTCTCTCATAAAAGAAAATCCTCTGCCAGATCCGCCAGCTGGCGGACTCAACTGGTCTGAAGAGAGTCCAAGGTCTAGCACTATGCCGTCCACCTTATCTACGCCCGCCCGCCCCAATGCTGTATCCAAATTCTTAAAATTTTCATTCACAAATGAAATTTGTGATTTGTAGTTTACGAATTTGTATTTGGCTTTTTGCCAGGCGCTCTGATCCACATCGAGCGCGATTACCTTTGCCCCCTTTTGTACCAAAAGCTCGCTATGCCCTCCGCCTCCGAATGTGCCGTCTAGCACCGCCGGATTTTTCCCGGAAAGATTCAAACCCTCTATTGTTTCATTTAAAAGAACTGTCTTATGAATGCTTTTCTCGTCCGTCTTATCCATTTTTGGAATTTCCGATTTTCTCCGCTAAATTTTCCACCTGCTTTGCTATCTCGCTCTGATTTTCTTTCCATGTTTTGTCGTTCCAGATCTCTACCCTGTCTTTCACTCCGATGATGGCGGCTGTAGCCTTAAGCCCGATCCTCTCTTTCAAAAATTCCGGTATCAAAATTCTTCCGATAGAATCCACCTCCGCTTCCGCCGCCCGGCCAAACATGTACCTGTTGAAATTTCTCTGGTCGGCTCTTAGAAAAGAAAGTTCAGATTCTGAATCAGAAAGCTTTCGGCTCACCTTCTCCCATTCTTTAGCTGTGAAAATGAACAAGCATGATCCGAGTCCTGGGGTGATGATGATTTTTTTGCCGAGCTCTTTGCGGAATTTTGCCGGCAAGGAGACTCTGCTCTTTTCATCTATCGTATGTATGTATTCTCCGATCAGCATTGTGGTTTTTAGCGGAAAATAGCGTTTTTCGAATTTCCCACTTTTTCCCACTTGGTACATAGTATATCCCACTTTGCCCCACCCTGCCAAATGTAAATATGTGGATAACGAAAAATGAGCTTAATTAGACACGGCTGAAAATATGTGTTAATATATAAGGTAGGCGAATCCCCCGCTATTTTCCAGGAGGTTGATCGTGAAGTTTCGGATTGAATCCAGCGCTCCTTGGTGGAAAATCGCCCAGGAGATCGTGTCGGTAATCCGCAAGGAAGCCAAGAACTGCGGAGTCGCGCAGGACGGCGCGCAGATCCTAGAGGTCAGTGAAATCGTCTACAGCGACCTCAAGAAACTCCGCGCACGGGGCATGATCATCGAGGTCTACGACCAGGAGGATTGATGTTCGAGCGAATCAAGCAAGAGTGGCAAGAAATGGGCGTGATCGAGAGGGCGTGCGCGTGTGCAGTGGCCGCCTGGTTCCTGTCATACGGATTTCTCATCTTCATCTACCCGGGGTTGGGGCTGTGAAGATACCAGCCCCGAAGAGTTCTTTTTTTTGAGGTGAACCATGATGAACAGTCTCGGAACTCTCGTCAGCGTCGTGGCTGCAATTGCGATGTTTGAATACATCATGCATGAACTCGAAATGGTGAGTCCGTTCATGTTTGACACATTCAAACGCAAGCTCACGAGCGCTGGAATTTCAGTTGCCGGACTCCTGATCGTTTTGGCCGCGATCTGGACCTAAACGCAAAAACACAGTCCCCGCCGTGAATCTACCGGCGGGTGGGCTAGTAATCAAAAAGCCTCGGCAACTTCGGTTTCCGAGGTTTTATTATTTCTCTGCGAATGTCAGACATACGCAGAATTAAATTTCGTTGTTATAATTAAGCCATTCTCTGATTTCCCCATCAAACTCTTTCGAGTTGTGAAAATATTTTGGGAATGCTTTCTGGTTTAAAATTTTACTCTCAGGTCTATTCTTATCTTTGTAATCTACATAGCTTGACCAAGTATACTGATTTAAAAATTTTTCAACTCTTTTCCAATCTTTAATTCCGTCTATTTTCCATCTACTTTCAATCAATTTCACTGGATTTAAATGAATATATGAGAAATTATATTTCGCCTGCTGTTCTCCGTCGACATGCACAGACTTAAATTGACCCTCAAAAAGTCCGCCGGTGCGCTGGTATTTTTTATTAAAGTATTTTGAGTAAGAAGTCAGGAGCTTTCTCATAAATTCAGTCACACCGTTGCGAATGTCGGACATCCGCAACATGTTTGAAGTAAGATATATATGGAAATGATTAGGCATCAAAACCCAAGCACCTATGGACACAAGGGTTTTACCTCTATCAAAATCGAAGGCATCAATTCCCTTTCGAACGATATCTTCGCGAAAATCTACACTTAAATTAGAATTAGCTAAATAAAGCAATTTAGTAAACCGTTCATAATCATACTTATCTAAAAATATTTTTTGTTTACTATTCCCGCGACTATAAACATGATAAAACTCACCCGCCACAAATGGAACTTTTCTATATGCCATATTCTATTTTACTGCGGATGTCGGACATTCGCAAGACATAGTTGGACAGTTGTAAGGCTGTATGGTTATATTTATTTAGGAGGCAGTCATGACCTTGCGTCAGATTCGGCAAGTGAGGCTTCATCCGTTCGTGTTCTTCTTTGTTGTACTACTGGTAAGTTTTACTATGTGCAACATTGGACTCCAATTCGCGGAAAAGAAGAGCATCCCCTCTCCGGCGCACTTGAGACCGGAGAGGCAGAACAGCAAGTTCTTTTTTACAAATCAATAAAGCACACATCAAAGCGCCTCGGCAAACTTCGGTTTCCGAGGTTTTGTAATTTTTAGTATGGTTAAAAAAATTTATGTATATCCTCTGAGGCTCTTATCTATTTTTTCTCCTTTCAACATTGCCATCGCTTTAGTAAGCATAGATTTTTTTCTAGTCAACTCATCGAGCTCACTTTTTGATATATTTTCACCTAATCTAACAATCTCCATGTCTATGACGTTAATATCTGACTGCATCTGCTCCAGAGCTTTGGCAACCTCCTTTGCCTTTTCAGCGTTAGAATTATTTAGATTTCCTAGACCTTCTTCCATATTTACAATTATACTACTTATTCTTGTTTTGGTCGCATTAGTGGAAAAAGCTGCGTTTCCCGAAGCGGCTTGTCTACTAAAAATGCAAAGAGGCGCTCGCCATAGGCAAAGCCGAATGCAGGCGGCATGCCGTGCTCTAGCATCTCCACAAATTCGGCATCCGGCATCATAGCTTCTTCGTCTCCCCCTTCGATCAGTTTTCTTTGGGTTTCAAATCTCTCCGCCTGATCGATCGGATCATTCAACTCAGAAAAGCCGTTGGTGCATTCCGCTCCAGCTAAAATCAATTGCACCCGCTCGGTAAGAAGCGGATTCTCAGGTTTTGCTTTCGAAAGCGGCGACACTAGCTTGGGCACATCGAAGAGCCACGCCGGGCCCATGATTTGCTTGCGGCAATATTTCCAGAGCGAGTCAGTAAGGCGCTCTTTGTTTGTGCCTTCATATTTCACCCCGAGCTCATCCAGCTTTTTCATCATTTCTTTTTCGCTGGCATCTAATACATTGATCGATAGCATTTTTTCAATGGTGCCCACATAAGGGATGCGCTGCCAAGCTGGAGCAAGATCTACTTTGCCGCCGTGTGTTTCAAACGAGAGCGTGCCAAAAGTTTCCATGGCGACCTGCTTGATCATCCGCTCGGTAAATTCCATACCTTCGGTATAATCCATATATCCCGCGTAAAACTCCATGCCAGTAAATTCCTGAGTATGCTCCGGAGAGCTGCCTTCGTTTCGATACACGCGTCCTATTTCAAACACCCGCGGAAAACCCGCCGCAAGCAGGCGCTTTTGCCAAAGCTCGCCGACTGAGATCCGCATATATACATCGAGGTCAAAGTCATTGTGGTGAGTCTTAAATGGGCGAGCCTCAGCTCCGCCGGTAGTGACCTCTAAGGTCGGCGTTTCCACCTCGAGGAAATTTTCTTTTTTCAAAAATGCTCGGGTAGCGTCCCAAAACTTTGCTTTCTTTTCAAAAAGTTCTTGGAGCCCTGGATTCATGAGTATATCCAAATAGCGCTTGCGAAATCTTTCCTCTACATCCACGAGCCCATGCCACTTCTCAGGGAGAGGCAGGAGGGACTTGCTAGCCATCACCCACGATGCTGCCATGACTGACTGCTCCCCGGTTTTTGATAAGATAGGGAGACCAGTGACAGAAATAAAATCTCCAATATCTACCGCATCCGTGAAAAGTGAAAAAGATTCTTCCGAGAGAGTATCCCTTTTTAGGATTGCCTGGATGCGCTCTGTGCCGTCAAACAATACTGCAAAAAGTATGGCGCCCTGCCCTCTTACGGCAATGACTCGGCCAGCTACGGACACAGGCTTGCCCGCACTTTCTTTTTCACTAAAATTATTTTTCAAAAATGCTATATCAAAATCGCGCGAGACGCGCGCTGGATACGGATCCATGCCCGCCTCTTTTAGAAGCTCGAGTTTTTTGAGCCTGACTTCTTTAATTTCTTCAATAGAAGACATACCGCCTATTATGACACATCTATTATTTTGTAGTCCACCTTTCCGCCCGGAGTCTGAAAGGAAACATTGTCCCCTTTCTTCTTACCGAACATAGCAGAGCCGAATGGAGAGCGGTTGGAAATTTTTCCTCCCTGCGTGTCAGCTTCTTCAGAGCCCACCACGACATATGTCTTCTCATCTTTAGAACCAACTTTCTGGACTACGACTTTGGAGCCTACTTGTATCACCTCCCCACCCCCGCCAGAGATCACTTGGGCAGACTGCAGTATCTCTTCTATTTTGTGTATCCTCGCTTCCAGCTTTCCTTGGTCTTCTCTGGCTTGATGGTATTCCGCGTTCTCTGAAAGATCTCCAAGGGACTTTGCGTACTGGAGAGTGTCAAGAATTTCTTTTCTTTTTGGACCGGTGAGTTCGGCGAGCTCGGCCACAAGCGCCTTCTTCTTTTCTTCAGTTATATAGTTGCCAGATTGATCCATGCGAAAATATTATCCTTTTCTTGCAAAAAAGTCCATTTTCTGATACTCTTTTGGTCTATGGCAAAGACAGTAATCGAGATCAGAAAAAATCCAAATGAGAACAACGCAAGCGTTTTGCGCCGTTTTTCCCGCAAGGTCCAAGAATCCGGTATCATCCACAAAGTAAAAGGCTCCCGCTACAACGAAAGAAAAGAGTCTAAGCTAAAGGTAAAAAAAAGCGCCTTGAAGAGGCTCACCAAAAGAAAAGAGATAGAGGTACTCAAAAAGCTCGGCAAAATCACCAGCCATAGGTAAGATATGCGCTTTCTTAATATTAAAAACGACATTCTGGGGAAAGATTACGATCTCTCCATAGCTTTCGTTTATCCCACGAAATCTCGGGAACTAAACAAAAAATACAGAAAAAAGGACAAGCCAACCAATGTCCTCTCTTTTGCTCTAAGTAAAAATTCGGGCGAGCTTGTGCTGTGCAAGCCTCTGATACGGAAAGAAGCGAAGGAGCTCGGAAAAAATTTTGACGAATGGCTCGGATTTTTGGTTATCCACGGCATGCTTCATTTGAAAGGAATGAAACATGGCCCCGCTATGGAAAAAGCAGAAAAAAAGCACTTGTCCCGTACTAAAT
>CAYGDR010000023.1:0-10553 GCA_964348775.1 uncultured Candidatus Saccharibacteria bacterium
TTAGTACCGGGATGGCAGAAAAAGTCCTAAGTAGAATAGATCCCGTTAGAGATTTCATTTAATATCTTTTATCGTAATGGAGTTATTGCAAAAAAATGTAAGAAAGATCTCTAACGGGATAGACTGGATGCTGGTTTTTTTCATTCTGCCCATTTTGCTTTCTGGCCTTTTTACAATGAAGTCCTTTTCTCCGCTTGAAGGAGGCGGGACTTTTTTCATGAGACAGATAGTTTGGATAGCCATCTCTTTTGGAGTTTTCTTCAGTTTTTCTTTTATTGATTTTCGGTTTTTAAAGCGCACCAATGTGCTGGTGGCGGTTTTTCTATTTTTTTGCTTTCTGCTTCTTTTACTTTTTATTTTAGGCTCTGTGTCCCATGGTGCCAGAAGCTGGTTTGATTTCGGTTTTTTCTCTTTTCAGCCTTCGGATGTGATGAAGCTGGTTCTGGTGCTGATACTCGCAAAATATTTTTCGCGCCGGCATGTGGAGATCCGCTACATCAAGCATATTTTTATCTCAGGATTCTATGCGCTTTTCCCGCTTCTCCTCGTGCTCTTTCAGCCGGACTTCGGCTCGGCGATAATACTCTTTTTCATCTGGCTCGGCATGGTGCTGGTTTCGGGAATTTCCAAGACGCACCTCTTTTTGGTTTTTTCTTCGGCCATACTCGTGTTCTTTTTCTTGTGGTCGTTTGTTTTCGCTCCCTATCAGAAGGCCCGCATCATGACCTTTATAAATCCGCTGGCAGATGTCCACGGCACCGGATACAACGCTTTTCAGTCGACTATCGCAGTAGGCTCCGGGCAGACATTGGGCAAGGGGCTCGGGTTTGGCACGCAGTCCAGGCTCAAATTCCTGCCGGAACCCCAGTCCGATTTTATTTTCGCGGCATTTTCCGAGGAATGGGGATTTGTAGGCTCGATCACCATACTCCTCCTTTATGCCCTCGTGATCTGGCGCATACTCCTGTCCGCTTCGTATGGAGCCACAAACTTCGAAATGCTTTTCGGCATGGGCATTGCCATTTTCTTCATGAGCCATATACTCATAAATATAGGCATGAATCTGGGGCTTATGCCGGTTACAGGCATACCTTTGCCTTTCATGAGCTATGGGGGGTCGCACCTTCTCACTGAGTTTATGGCTCTCGGCATACTGATGAGCATGCGAAAATACAGCCGTTCGGTGCATCGGGACGACATGGGCAGAGAATTTCTGGGAGCATGATGTGATGAGCTTATGGCTTGCTAGCTAATTAGCTAGTTAGTTAAAAAGCTAAAAAGCTATGAATTTAATTGACGGAAAAAAAATACGAAATGAAATTTTGGAAAAAGTGCGCACCGAAGTCGCCGCTCTTTCTTTTGTGCCTATTTTTTGCGATGTCTTGGTAGGGGATGATCCGGTATCCGCGCAGTATGTGCGGATGAAGGCAAAAACTGCCGAGTCTGTGGGCATGAAATTTCATAATGCAAATTTTCCTTCCACTATTGCCACAAAGGACCTGATAAAAGAAATACAAAAGTTGAACAGCATCAAAGGCATGTGCGGGATTATAGTCCAGCTTCCGCTCCCTCTTTCTGTAGACCGCAGGCTTGCATTAGACTCCATCACTCCCCGGCTCGATGTGGATTTTCTGGGCTCTGTGGCCGGGAATGATTTTTATAATGGCAAGACAGAAAAGGGGTTTCCGACTGCTATGGCATGCATGGCCATCTTGGACTCACTCAATCTTGACATAAAAGGCAAGACCGTAGCTGTGCTCGGCCAAGGAGAGCTGGTAGGCAAGCCCGTCTCCGCGCTTCTCCGCTTTCGCGGAGTAGAGCCGGCTATAATTACTTCGAAAACACCCAACAAAGAAAAAATTATTAAAGAGGCGGATATTATAATTTCCGGCATAGGCAAAGGCAAATACATTACCGGGGAGATGATAAAAAAAGGAGTGGTCGTAATCGATGCAGGGACTTCGGAGGGCGAAGGCGGAATAGTCGGCGATGTAGATTTGGATTCGGTAAAAGATGTCGCCGGCTTTGTCTCACCGGTGCCGGGCGGGGTGGGGCCGGTGACCGTGGCCATGCTCCTCCAAAATGTGCTTCATGTAGCGAAGAATTTAAAATAATTATGAACGACGCGATATTTTTATTTTTTTATAATCTTGCCCACCGAAACGATCTTTCTGACCAGACAATTATTTTTTTGGCGGATACTCTTCCTTATGTAGCAATATTAGGTGCTGGTATATTTCTTCTTTTTCACCATGAAGTATTCAAAGCAGAAAGCCCTTTTCAAGTGCTAAAGCAAAAATACAAAGAGATCGGCCTTGTTTTTTTCTCCGGAGCTTTAGCTTGGACCTTGGCCCATATTTTGAAATTTTTCATAGGATGGCCAAGGCCGGTAGATAGCCTAAAAGACATAATCACTCTTTTTGAAAAGACCGGCTATGGATTTCCTTCAGGCCACGCTGCTTTTTTTATGGCTTTAGCTTTTTCGATATATTTTAGCCACAAAAAAGCAGGCTATGCGTTTATGGCTCTTGCCGTACTAGTGTCTTTGGCGCGCATTTCCGCGGGGGTGCATTATCCGGTTGACATATTGGGAGGTTTTTTGCTTGGCGCTCTGGTTGCTTATTTAGTAAAAAAGTTATAGAATTTTCTTACTTTTTCATTATGACAAAGAAGATAATTTTAGCCATTTTTATACTTGTCCTCGCGGGTGGCGCAGGCTTTTTTGTTTGGAAGTCGGAACCGCGCTTAAACAGCAATTTTGAATCGGCCCCCGCTTTCTTGAAAAAGTATCCATTCCGCTTGGGCTTGGATCTCTCCGGCGGAAGCCACCTGGTATATCAGGCTGATCTTTCTCAGGTAGAGGAAGGAGAGGAATCCGAGTCTATGGAGTCTCTTAGGGATGTGATTGAGCGCCGGGTCAATCTTTTTGGCGTATCTGAGCCGGTAGTTCAAGTGCAAGGAGGCGGTTTGGTAGAGCAAGGCGCGGAAAAGCTCATTGTAGACCTGCCCGGAGTTACCGATGTGGAAAAAGCTATACAAATGATCGGCCAGACTCCGCTCCTTCAGTTTAAGACCGAACGGCCGGAAGGAGCGCCTCAGGAAGTACAGGTCAACGAGAACGGGGAAGCTTTTCTCGACCTAAACAAGCAATTTATAGATACAGAGCTTACTGGCAGATATCTAAAAAGAGCCACTCTCGAGTTTGACGCAAACACCAGGCAGCCGATCGTGGCTCTCCAGTTTGACGAGACAGGCTCGAAGCTTTTTGCGGAGATCACAAAAGCAAATGTAGGCAAGATGGTGGCGATATATTTAGACGGTGCCCCAGTTTCCGTGCCGGTGGTGCGAGAAGAAATTACCGGAGGCCAAGCTACAATCTCCGGGGATTTTACGCCAGCTGAAGCCAAGCAATTAGTGGGCAGGCTAAACTCCGGCGCTTTGCCCGTGCCTATCAGCCTTCTTTCCAAGCAGACCATCGGAGCAACTCTAGGAGAAAGCGCTACTAGAGCCGGCGCGAAGGCCGCAGTCATCGGGTTTATCTTTGTGGGCTGTTTCCTGATTCTTTGGTACAGGCTCTCAGGGCTGGTAGCTTCGGTCTCGCTTCTCATTTTCATTTCTATTATGCTTCTTTTGTTTAAGCTCGTCCCGGTCACTTTGACCGCTGCCGGTATTGCCGGATTTATCATTTCCATAGGCGTGGCAGTGGATGCGAATGTGCTTATTTTCGAGCGCATCAAAGAAGAAATGCGCGCAGGCAAGACTGTGGTAGATGCGGTCTCGGCTGGATTTGAGCGCGCTTGGTTTTCAATACGGGATTCCAACATTTCAAACATCATTACCGCTGTCATTTTGTTCTGGTTCGGCACCTCTCTGATCAAAGGCTTTGCGCTTACGCTTGGCCTGGGAGTTATTGTGTCTATGTTTTCAGCCATTATAGTGACAAAAATTTTCCTGCGGGCATTGAGCTTTATCGGAAATGGCAAGACGGCGCGATTCCTATTTTCAAGCGGAATCGGCAAGTAAAAAGTTATCAAGTTCATAATGTTCATCGAGAAATACTTTAAAAACTTTCAACTTTATAACTCATAATCATGTTTATCATCAAGCACAAAAAAATATTCATCGGCATTTCTATCGCATTAGTGGTTCTTTCCATATTCTCTATATTTTTTTACGGCCTTGATGCCGGCATTGATTTCAAAGGCGGAGCGTTAACTGAAATTTCTTATATCGAAACCAGACCGGAACAAAACGCTCTTTATGAAAAACTTGAGCCGCTAGGCCTAGGCTCTGTTTTAATCCAGCCGACAGGGGATATGGGATACATCATAAAGTCGAGAGATCTGACAGATGAAGAGCATGCTGCTTTGCTTGAAGCCGTGTCTTTTGGCGGAGCTAGCAAGTTTGTCGAGCAGAGCTTCAATTCTATCGGCCCATCCGTCGGGCGCGAGCTTGCCAGAAAAGCCGTGGTGGCGATAATCTTGGTTTCTCTCGCCATAATATTTTTCATTGCGTTCGCTTTCAGGAGAGTTTCCAGGCCAGTTTCATCCTGGAAATACGGCCTAATTGCCATAGTTGCCCTGCTTCACGATGTCATTATCCCGGTGGGGATTTTTACCGTACTTTCCCATTATTTCGGGGCTGAAGCCGACACTCTCTTTGTGGTGGCAGCGCTTACCATACTTGGCCTTTCAGTATCGGACACCATAGTTATTTTTGATCGGATCCGAGAAAATCTGAAAAGTGAAGGCAGTAAATTTGATTTTAGCGCCGTTGTAGGCAGGAGCCTGGAGCAGTCATTCCAGCGGTCTATAGCAACTTCTCTTACCGTTTTCTTAGTGCTCTTGGCATTGTTCTTCTTTGGGCCGTCTACTACCAGGTATTTTGCCTTAATGCTTGCTTCTGGGATGTTCTTCGGCACATATTCATCGATATTTCTAGCTTCACCTCTCCTGGTTGTATGGGAACAGTGGCAGAAAAGGGAATAAATGTGCAAAACTTTTTGCGCTAAAATAACTAGATGCTATAATTAACCCTATGCAATATATTTGGCTTATACTTGCCGCACTAGTGCTTTGGACTGTGTATCTTTATAATCATTTTATAACTTTGAGAAACCGCGCCGAAGAAGCGTGGGCAGATATTGAAGTCCAGCTGAAGCGCAGATACGACCTCATTCCAAACCTGGTAAATTCTGTAAAAGGCTACGCTGCTCACGAAGCGAGCGCATTTGAAAATGTGACCAAGGCCAGAGCCCAAGCTATGGGTTCGAGCGGTCCTACTGAGAGCCACGCACAAGCAGAAAATATGCTGACCGGAGCTCTCAAATCAATCTTTGCGATTGCCGAAGCTTATCCAGACTTGAAAGCAAATACAAATTTCCTAGAGCTTCAGCGGGAGCTTTCAGATACCGAAAACAAAATTCAGGCATCAAGGAGATTTTATAATGCAAATGTGCGCGATCTGAACACTTCCCTAGAAACATTTCCAGGGAACATGATCGCGGGCGTTTTCAAGTTTTCGAAGAAAGAATTTTTCGACCTCGCAGATACAGATGCGGCGCAAAATCCTGTCGCGGTACGTTTTTAAGTTGTATAATGTAAAGACAATCAATTTATGATTACCCAAGAGCTAATCGCGTATGTTAGGTCAGAACTTAATAAAGGAAAGACAAGAGAAGACATCCGCCAAGGCCTTCTTTCTGGAGGAGGCTGGAGCGAAGCGGACATCAGCGAAGTTTTTCGTACGGTTATGCCTGCGCCTTCAGTGCCGTCCATGAGTAATCCTTCGGCTTCTCCGCCGGGCGGGAGCATAAATTCCAATATCAACGGAGTGCCAGGAGGGACAAGAGAGGCCTCGCCTGTTTTTGCTATGAAAAAAGAGCCTGCGCCCATTTCTATTTCTATGCGCAAGGAAGAGGAGGTGAAAACTCCTCCAAACCTTCATTTAAAGCCTATTTTGACTGCTATTTTGATAGGAGGAGCGCTATTTGTTCTCTTTTTCTTCTTTAAGCCAGTTTTTATGAGCCTAAAGAATGATACTGCCGGGGCTTTTGATGCTTTGACTGACAAAATACAGGATTTGTTTGCCAAAGACCCTCTTGATCCAGTATCAGTGGTAGACGAGCCGGAGATACCAGTGGCTCCACAGGAAAAGCCTCCTGTAAATTGCGGGACCGGCATGGCGCCTGACCGAAAAAATCCGAGCACATATGATGGCAGTGCTTACCGATGCTTGGGTGAGAACGCGATAGCCTGCAACAACGCGGAGGGCAAAATAAATGATCCTCTATTCCCGACAGTTTTCAAAATCACAAACAAAGATGATTCATGCAGGTTTGAGCTTTCTTACGCCGCAGATACAACTCTTACGGATGTTTTCGGCAAAAAGCTTGCCTTCCGTTCCATATCCTGCCCGATATCGGTAGTAAAATCTATCAACGAAGCAAATCCGAAAAACCCGGTATTTGAGCCGGCGAATACCGCAAACCCAAACAAGTATGCTCTCGATATTTATTTCTACGGCACCCTTGGTCTTTTTATAGACAATAATTTTAGCCAGGCAGAGATAGAGTCTCTCGGATGCAAAGGCGAATTTGTAAAGTCTGTAATCGAGTCTTACAACTTGATGAAATCCAAGAGCTAATTCTGCTCTCCTTAAGCCATGCTATAATATAAGCATGGTAAACATTTATCATAATGTTTCTAAGAATATCGCTAAAACCTGGCTCCTGATGTCGGTTTTTTTCGCTTTAGTGATACTCCTAGGCTACTTTTTTAGCGCCTACTATGGCAATCCGAACATCCTATATTTCTTCGTAATTTTTAGCGTAGTTGTAAACATCGTGTCGTATTGGTTTTCGGATAAGATAGTGCTTGGCCTTGCCGGGGCCAAAGTTGCCAAAAGGGAAGAATATTTTCATCTCTATACAATGCTGGAAAACCTCTCTATTACCGCCGGCCTGCCTATGCCAAAAGTCTATGTTATTAATGACAGCGCCCCAAATGCTTTTGCCACTGGCCGAGATAAAGACCATGCCGTAGTAGCTGTTACCACCGGGCTTCTTTCTATATTGGAAAAAGATGAGCTTGAAGGAGTGCTTTCACACGAGCTTTCCCATATAGGAAACAGAGATATGCTTCTGTCTACTGTGGTAGTTGTGCTGGTGGGGCTTGTTTCTATTTTGGCTGATATTTTCACCAGGCATTTAATCTGGGGAGGGGGAAGAGATAGGGATAACAAGGGAGCAAGCATTCTCATGGTAGTGGGCATAGTTTTCGCCATCCTTTCTCCGATATTTGCCATGCTGATCCAGCTTGCTATTTCTAGGAAAAGAGAGTTTCTAGCGGATGCGTCAGGAGCGCTCCTTACCAGATATCCGGAAGGTTTAGCCAAAGCGCTTGGGAAAATAGGTGCTTACAGCAAGCCCATGGTTCGGCAATCCACAGCCATAGCGCATTTGTACATTGCCGACCCCCGCCCGCATGACTCGCGTCAGCGTGTCGGGCGGGCAAAAGGTTCGAAAATAGCGGGTCTTTTCGCCACCCACCCTCCAATCGAAGACAGGGTAAGAGCGCTAGTTGGTTAAGCCTGTGGCGGTCGGACCGCCACAATGTTATAATCAAGCCATGCGTAAAACCCCGCTGGTTGAAGGTGAATACTATCATGTCTTTAACCGAGGAGTTGATAAAAGGATTGTCTTTCAGGACAATAAAGATTTAAATAGGTTTTTCACTAGTATTGAGCAATTTAATACCATAGATCCAATCGGTAGCTTGTACGAAAACTCTAGAACAGAGTGGCGGTCCGACCGCCACAAAAAACTTGTGGAGGTTGTCTCTTATTGCTTAAATCCAAATCACTTCCATTTGCTTCTAAGGCAAGTTGCAAAAAACGGGATTAGTGAGTTCATGAAAAGACTCTCTGGCGGATATACTTGGTATTTTAATAATAAATACAAAAGAAGCGGCTCTTTGTTTCAAGGGAAATTTAAATCTATCCATGTTGGCTCGGACGAATATATCTTGCACTTAAGCGTATACATTAACCTCAATAATAAAATGAACAAGAAAGGTGCTTTAAGTAAATCCAGCTGGAAAGAATATCTAGGGGAAGAGCCAAAGAGTATTTGTAATCCTGACATCGTGTTGAAACAATTTAGAAATATTGAAGAATATAAAGAATTTGCCCTGGGTTCTTTGCAGGATATTCTAGAGAGAAAAAAATTAGAAAAAGAACTTCAGTAATTGTGGCGGTCGGACCGCCACAGCGTTGGTTTTTGGCTTAATTTTGGTATACTTTTTATATGGAAATTAAGGATGTGGAAAACCTGGCAGAATTGGCCCGCTTAGAGCTTTCCCAGGAAGAAAAAGAGAAAATCCTGGCTGATATGGGCAATATCCTAAAATATGTGCAGGAAGTCGAGCAGGTTTCTGCCAGCATCGATCGTACTAGCCTTCCGCAATACAATGCATGGAGAGAGGATGTTCTTGAAAAAAGGGAATTTTCCAAAGACCTGATTATTTCGGAGTTTCCGGACAAGCAGGGCGAGTTTTTGAAAGTAAAAAAGATTTTATGATTGATCTTAAAACTCTCACAATTGAGAAAGCCCATCAGGCATTTAAAAATGGCGAGTTTACTTGCCGTGAGCTCGCCGAGGCTTACTTGGCTGTTATCAAAGAAAAAAATGATGATATACACGCGTATTTGGAGGTATTTCCTGATGCGCTTTTCCAGGCAGACCGCGCGGATGAAATGTTTAAGAGTGGCACAGCCGTATTGATGACTGGTATCCCAGTCGCGATCAAGGACAATCTTTTATTTCAAGGGCACATTTGTTCGTCCGGCTCAAAGATTTTGGCGAATTATGTGGCCACATACGATGCCACGGTAATCAAAAAACTAAAAGATGCCGGAGCGGTGATTCTCGGCCGGACAAATATGGATGAGTTTGCTATGGGCGTTTCCACCGAGAACTCTTCGTATGGCGTTACAAAAAATCCTCATGACCAAAGCAGAGTGCCTGGAGGTTCCTCTGGCGGGTCTACTGCGGCAGTGGCAATGCACGGAGCTTTGGTTGCGCTGGGCACAGATACTGGGGGCTCATGCAGGCAGCCGGCAAGTTTTTGCGGAGTGGTCGGACTGAAGCCTACCTATGGCACAGTTTCGCGAAACGGCCTCACAGCCATGGGCTCATCTCTCGATGTAGTAGGCCCTATAGGGAAAAATGTTTTTGATGTCGAAGCAGTGTTTAACCTGATTAAAGGAGAGGATCCGATGGATAGCACTTCTATCTCTGAAAATTTCTACAAGCGGAAAAGTGTTGCAAAGCCGATAATAGGCATTCCTCGGGATTTTATAAAAGAAGGAGTGGATCCTCGAGTGCTAGCTAATTTTGAAAAAGTCGAAAGGAAGCTCAAAGACGCAGGCTACGAGATAAAAGATATAGCTTTGCCTTATGCAAAATACTCTGTGCCTGCATATTACATTGTTACTCCCGCTGAAATTTCAGCAAACTTATCTCGTTTTGACGGCATAAGATATGGAGAAAGAAAAGACGGAGAGAATCTTATGGAAGTTTATAAGAAGTCAAGAGGCGCTGGCTTTGGCGTGGAAGTTCGCCGGCGGGTTCTTCTTGGCACCTATGTGCTATCTCACGGATACTTTGACGCTTATTACAACAAGGCAACCGCGGTAAGGAGCATGATAGTCAAAGATTACCAAAAAGCTTTCGAGCAGGTGGATTTAATTTTGACGCCTACTACTACTGGGCCCGCATTTAAAATAGGGGAGAAAGTTAGCGACCCTGTGAAAATGTATATGGAAGACATTTTTACCGGGCCGGCAAACATGACAGGATTGCCGGCGATTTCTATTCCCTCGGGTATTGTTTCAGAAGAAGGCAAGAATCTTCCGCTTGGAGTGCAGTTTGTCGCTCCGCACCAGAGAGAAGATCTTTTGTTCCAAATCGGGAAAAAATTTGAAAGCCTGAACAATTGATATGCTAAAAGCCTACGCACAAACATTGTTCCCAGAATCCGGAAACTTGCCTCCGGACACCGTGCTTGGCAGCAAGTATCTAAACCCGGAGTATCTTTTCGACAAAGAGGTAAATTTCTTTCAGGGCCTTTGGGATGTCATAACCGGCCCGAGCGTAGCTTCTACATACAAGACCATCCTCTTTTTCTTGGGGATGTTTTTTATAACTATTATTTTGTATTCGCTTGTCCGCGTGCTGGAAATCAGAAAGAAAGAGCACGCGCACCTGGAGCATGAGATAGAAGAATACGCCCATCATCACCAGGAAAAGGAGAAGAATATTGCTGAAGACGAGAGCATTTCTAAAAACCCGCGCTGGAGGCAGGTGCTCCACTATCTTTTTTCTACCAGCGCAAATGATTGGAAGCTGGCAGTGATTGAAGCCGATACCATGCTCGAGCTAATGCTCGGCGAGCGGGGATTTGCCGGCGAGAATCTGGGCGAGAAGCTAAAGCGGGCAGGAGAGCAGGGATTTAAGCAGCTCAATACCGCTTGGGAAGTGCATACTATCAGAA
>CAYGDR010000024.1:0-10297 GCA_964348775.1 uncultured Candidatus Saccharibacteria bacterium
TCAGTTATACCGTCTCCAATCTCGATGTTGTGTTTAGCCTTCTTGCCATTTAAATTTCTAGATGCACTTTGGATGATCCAGATGCTCCATCCTGTACTTTCACGGGAAGCAGATTTTTTACAATGCTTCCCACTGGTACCGGAGACTCATTTATGTACCAGCCCCACTGCAAAATCGGGTTAAAAAGATTTTTCGGAGATATAAAGTAAGGCGCCGCGTCTATTACCTCGTCTCCCTCAATCCGGTGGTTTTCTGCTATTGCATTTTCCCATAGAGTGCCTAGTTTAGAGTCATTTCGATAAAACACTATTTTTGGCTCGGCTGCGCTTATATTTACATTCGCCTCTGTAGAGTAAAGCTGATCTGTGGTAGAGGCCACCACGCTTACATTGTTTGTATTTTCCAGATAATCGCTAGTATAAATAAAATAATTTTTTCCATAGCCGGAACCGTCCTGCTCATTCTGATAGTCTAGCTTCCAGCTGTAGGTCATGCTTTTAGGATTTACAAAAGTTCCCCCTTTTATAACTTCCGGCATTGCCACCACTCTTATCTGGCTTTCTCGCGCAGGCAAGGCTTTCCCCTTATAAAAAGGCGGTACATATGAATCATCAGCTTGCCACAAAAGGACCATGTTGCTTGGTCTTACGGTTATCGAGAGTTCATTTTCTCCATCCGGGAAAATTATTTTTACCGAAACTCTGGTTTCTGCGCCAGAGGCGGGGGCTTTAAAAGAAAATGACTTTCTGCCAGTGCCAGAGCCGGCGCTTTTGCCATTTACAAACCAGGATATAGGAGCAGAGTCCAGGTCGGCAGCATAGGTTTGAAGAGAAATGCTTACATCTTGAGCAGGCTTCGGGTTTTCCGGCACTACGCTTATGTTTATGCTGCTCGAAGATACTGCGAAGCTTGCTGTTGGGATACAGGCTAATCCCAGCATTAAAACAACAGAAAGAAACCTTAGGTTCATGTACGGATTATATCACTTTTGGCTTCAAGTTCCATCCTTTCTTTCTTGTTTGAAAGTATTTGGGAGGGGTCAGAAGTTATTATCTGGTCTTCGGTGTAAGAAGCTATGATTTTTATGGCTACATGCTTCAGCCCCGCGAAAAATATGCCTTCCCCCACGCCAGACTCCAGAAGCAGATACTTCTCCTCGTCGGTCAGATTGAAGGTTTTTTGAAGTATATCTATGGTGGTGGGCGATTGTTTTAAGAGAAGCTGGATGGAAGAGTTTGTGATAATCGGCACCCCGTAAGGAGATTTCATGAAGTCTGCGGAGTCCTGGGTGATAGTGGCAAGCCCTAGGTAATATTTTCTGCCTCTCTTGGCCATGCCATAGAGAAAAGATGCAGTGTCATCGGATTTCATCATCCACCAGGCTTCATCCACCACCAAAAGGCGCTTTTTCAGCTTTTTCCTGACCGAGTTCCATATATAGTGCATTATTATGTACATGGCCACGGGCTTGAGCTCGTCTTCCATGTCGCGAACAGAGAAAACTACGAATTTTTTATTTATGTCTACATTTGAAGGCCTGTTTAAGAATGTGGACCAGGAGCCTTTGGTATATTTGGCGAGCCTTTGCACCACGGAGTCGGACCCTTCCATGCCCGCCACCACCATTTCGAAATCAGACAAAAGAGGAGGCTCGATGTTTGCAAAGTTTGAGTCCGGCGTGATGTCTTTCATTGCGTAAGTTTCGGATATCGCGCGGTCTACTATCGAGTCTTCTTCCGGGGTGAGCCCGCCGAGCATCAGTCTGAACAAACCCACCAGATTTATGATATTGCTTCGGAGCACATCTTCAGCCGTTTCGTCCTCTCTTGGGATCGGCAGATCAAAAGGATTTATATGATGGTCAGAAGAAAGAGAAATGTTGAAATATCTTCCTCCTACTGCCTCGGATAAATATTCATATTCCCTTTCCGGGTCTATCACGATCACATCCACATCAAACATGAGGGATCGCAGGATTTCCAATTTTGTCGCGTAAGATTTTCCGCTACCGCTTTTAGCGAATGTGACCGAGTTATAGTTCTCCAAAGAGAATCTGTCGAAAATGATCAGGCTGGAGTTGTGCCGGTTTACGCCATAAAGCACGCCTCGGTCAGAAGTGAGGTCGAAAGAAACGAAAGGAAAGACGCTTGAAAGCGGTTCGGAGTTGAGCTTTTGGTGGATATTCAGGATATCCGTATTTATCGGGATGACGCTTTTAAAGCCGTCTTCCTGCTGAAAGAGCGCCGGCTTTATATAAATCAATTTTGCCTCCAGAATTGATTTGATCTCATTCTCTACTTTGAAAAGCTCATTTTCATTCTCTGCATACACAGTGATGTATATGCCTACATCAAACATTTTCTGCTGCGCCTGCACCAGGCTGTCGCGGAGGCCTTCCAAGTCTTGGTAGGCAGTGTCAAGCATCGGGTCGCGCACCATGCCCCTCGATTCCCGCACGCTGATCTGGCTCTCTACTTCGGCAACTTTTTTCTGAAATTGCCGGAGCATGAGCGAAGTGTCTATCGGATGGATGAATATGGAAATGTCAAAGACCTTGTCTAAGTTTATAATCGGGGAAAACCAGTTGTCGGTCAGATATCTCGGATAGGATATTATGAAAAAAGTTCTGGCTATCTTGTCTCCCAGATTTAGAGATTTAGACTCGATCTTTAGAGCCGAAGGGGCAATTATATCCTGAAGTTCGAGCTTTGCGGATTCGTATATTTCCCCAGGCATGACCGCCAAAGTCGAAGGCCGGGCCTCGCCCTCCCCCAGGTGATTTTTTTCTTTGATCCCGAATACTTTATTTAAAATTCCCATATTATTGATTTTGTTCTAGCTTTATTTTTCCCTCCGATTCCCCAGGGTTAAAGACCTTATAGAAAACTTCGATTATTTCTTCGGTGCCGAGCTGGGCTGAATTTATCCCGCATCGGGAGAGTCCCTGCTCTATCACCCCCACTCTTTCTTCGAGCTGGGACTTTTTTTCTTCAAAGTCTACTTGCTCTCTTGCTATCTGCTCTTTTTTATTTCTGCCAAATAAATTGCCAAACATGCCTTTGCTGGGCCGGAGAATCTGGTGGCTGTAAGGCACTATTATGAAAAAGCTCTTGGTCATGATGGCCACCGAATCAGTGAAATCCTTTATGAAATTTATATATTCCCTAGTTTGAATCTTAAGGAGCTGCTCATTTTGGACTTTTATCCTCTCTTCCAAGGCCATCAAGTACGGCCGGATATCCAGTCTTCTAGACTGGGCAGATATTTGTATGGAAAAATCTAGAGTGTTTAAGAAATTCTGAAACTGCAGGATTGTAGCAGTTTGCTCGTCTGCGGACTTTAGGGACAAATTTATCGAATTGGCCAGGACAATTGCCCGCAAATCGCCATTTTTTAGCACGATCACTCCGTCGCGGATCTCTTTTATCGGCACAAATTCTTGAGTTGCTTTTGCGTTCAAAGCCATAATGTTAATTATAACTTGTTTTCTTGATTTTTACTTAAATCAAGAATATCCAAGCTCCAGGCGAGATCACGAAGCTTGCTTGAGTTTAACCTCGCCCCATTTTCTATTTTGTACACCGGTTCTTCCGGAGAGCTTGTGCCTTGCCCAGCCGATACTTTAACCCTCTTTTTCTTCCATATATATAGCTTTTTCTGGAAGCTGTATTTGAATACTGACTGCACCATTTCTATAAAAGGCTTGTTGTTTGGGCGGTAAAAAGTAAGTGCCGCAGAAAAGCCGCCTATCAAGAGTATCGGTATGGCGCCAAGCCATACTCCCAGGAGACGGTATATTATGAAGCAAAGCCCCAGTCCTCCGACTAAATATACGAACTGCTTAAAGGTGAAAGGCCCGAAAATTTTGTCTTCTATCTCTAAAAATTGTGGAACCTTAAATTGCATGGGTAGCTTGCTAGCTAATAGCTCGTTAGCTGTCTAGCTTATTAATAATTACATTCAACATTCTCATTGTTTCATTAAGTAAACTGCTTACCTTAGTATAGTTTAAAGCACTTGTTTTTAAAAGCCTTTTTGAGATTTCTATCTGAGTTTCCAGTTCTGCTCCCGATCCATAAGCCATCTTAAGAAAATGCGCATAATCTTTTCGGGTACCTCTATACCTTCCCTCCGCAATGTTTGAAGGGATTGAAACAGCAGATCTTCTCATCTGTGAAGTCAGTCCGTAAATTTCTTCCCTGGGAAACTTTTCAGTTAGTCCATATATAGCAACCACCAATTCTATTGCTCTTTGCCACACTGTCAGCTCTTTGTAAGAATGTATGGTCGGCATTTTAAAGCTATGAGCTATTAGTTATAAGCTAGAAAGCTATTATTCGGGAAGCTCCCTATACGGGTCAGCCATATTTTTCTTTGTAGTGTCTGAGGCAGGCTTCATTGAATAATCTGTCTTTACCGTCGGCGCTTGGAAAGATCCGCTCAATTTTTGCATCATTATGGGGTTTGTTTTCGGAGTCTGGCTTACAGAAGGTGCTTCTGCTTTATTCCCAGCTTTAAGTTCCATGGCATTTATCTCCGGCCTTATTATTTTTATCCCAATCTGTGAAGGAGCTTTGATTTCCGGCTTTATCTCATAAGAAGGCGCTTTTGTTTTCTCGTATGCAACCTCCATTTTTTCTCTTATCGGGGCTAATATTCGGGTATTTATTTCTCCAGCGATATTTTTGGTCAATTCTCCGGAAGTGCCGAGCTTTTCTTTTAATTTTTCTTCGAATTTGTCTGGATGTATGTTTCCAATGACCACATTTGTAGCTGTTTCTTCCAGCTTGCCCATTTGGATTACATTTAAATTATTTTTTTCTCCGATGGCATATAGCTTGTCATGATAACCGGATTCCACAACTGCTTTTTTAACTTCCTCTGGCAGTTTGTCGAACCTTTGGTCCAGTGTTTCTTCTATATCTTCATTAGAAGGAAGTTCTTCCAGTTCATCCTCGGCCTCATATACATCTGCAAGTATTTCTTTTACCTCGTCCAAAATTTCTTTGTTTATATCGCTTACGATATTGCTAAGTTTTTCGTCTTCCACGCCCAGCTGTTCTTTTAGCGCATCTTTATATTCTTCTGTATGCACAAGCCCGATCATTACCAGATAGGTTTCTGTTTCGAGCAATTTAAGCTGTTCCATTGTCAGGCCGTTTCTTTTTCCTATTCCAGCAATCTTTTCTTTAAGTTTTTCATCCAGGAAAAGATTCCTAATAGCCTCAGGAAGCTTTTTCATCTGCTCTTCTATTATTTTTTCTGTCTCTGGATCCATAATAAATTAATTATTTTTAATGTGCCGGCCCGTGCCCCGCATCACCGCCTCCTGCGGGAGGATTTGCTGGTGGAGGAGGTGTAGGAGGATGCGCTGGTCCATGCCCTCCCATTTCATGCGCCAAATGTTCAAGTATATTTGCCACACTAGACTCTTGTTTTTGTGTCGCTACATCTTTTCTTATCTTATTCGCCGCAATCCTATTTGATGCTCTTCTGACTCCTGCTTTACTAGCCCATCCTGCGGATCTTTTTTCGTGCCTGTCAGCATAAGTATTTCTTCTCGATGCATTTATATGCCTTGCTACATTACTTAAATCGGAGGTTTTTATTCCATTATTCTTAAGGTCGGTGTAGAAACTGTCTGCTGCCGCCTGATCCATCCCCCCTTCCATCATTTGCCTTCGCAGTTCCCATGCTTTTCCATGTTTCATTCCGCCTCTAGACATTTCAGCCTTGCCCTTATCGCTGGTATCAAGCATTTTGTTGGCAAATTCCTCCTGTTTCTTTACCGCCTCTTCTCTATTTTCTTTAAAGCCTTTTTTCGCCCCGAGTCCGACAAATTTTGCCGCTCCTTCATTTGTCCCCATTGCTTTGACGGCTGATTTGCCAAGACCAGTATTTCTCACATCAAAACTACTGGAAGCTACACCGCTTGTTGCTCTCAACAAATCTTTACCAAATTGGTTTCTTGCCGCAAAACTTCTTAAGGTATTGCTCTCTGCGGCGTTAGCAGCCACTCGTCCAATAGTGCCTCTGGCCAGCATAGCCGTTCCACCCGTGGCTGCCCCAAGAGCCAAACCTCCGGCAACTCCGGCTATAGCCTTGCCTGCGCCTACTGCGAAATCTCCAAATCTGCCGGCGCCCTTTTTCGCTATATCGGTTGCTTTAAGTAGAAGCATTACAATGAGCACCATAGGCATAAATACTCCAAGTAAAGTTTTTATAACTATTGCTTGATCATTGGCAAGCACATTTTGAGCCAACTCTCCAAATTTTAGAGTTTTACTAAATATATTGCTTTGAATTAAGAGAAATATGAAATACAGGAAGAACATGAAAATCGGGGCCATAAATGCAAACTTAAAAAGCCGCTTAGACCAGCTTTCCCAGCCTATTTCCTCTACATTATGTCTGAACAACGGCAGGGCCGAAGACATAAATGCAAACGGCGAAAAGATCAGTATTACCCACAGCTCCACCAGCCTGCCCAAGAAAGCCAATCCGGAAACTATAAGCGCATAAGCAGCAAAACCCATGATTATACCGGCAAATAAAGTAAGGGAAATCATTGTCCCGACAGGAACATTAGGCAATTCTACAATTTTACCATTAACCTCCTGCTGTTTTGCTTTTTTCCAAAAATCAGGATTGTTTAATCTCGAGGTCGGATCAAAAGAAGAAACCATTCCCCCTGCCACATCTTTGTCTGTTCCTGTTATCGGAGTATAAGGCCTAGGCCCTCCCACCTTCGGATTGATGCTTATTTTGTTATAAAACACTAAGGCTAAAATATTTGAAGTGTCTATGACAACTTTAGTAAAGAACATCGAAAAATTTATGAGTAAAGCCATGACTATGACCTGGGCAACGACCTTCTTCGGCCCCCCTCCATGCCCTCCGCCCCCCAGGCCGAGGATCGTTTCAAAGGCCACATATAGCAATATGACTATAAAAAATATATTCGATAAGTCTCTTATGATTTTCCAAGCTTCCAATACAAATGGATGTTGAAATAAGTCTCCCTTAAGCGAAACATTTAGCATTACATTGAAAAAATATCCCGCGATCCAAAGGAAAAATGCTATAGGGACATAAAACAGATAATAAAAAGCTTTGGCAATACAACCACCTACATCAAAATCGGTAAGACTTACGCATGCAATAGCATGCATAGTTCTAGCAAACTCAGATTCCTGTGCTGGCGGGGTGTATGCATTTGATCTCCAACTGTTCGGAGGGGGACAATTAACATCTGAAGTTATAGTTGTTGTTCCATTTAGTGCGGTACATGTACCCGCTACTCCCGCACCAGGTGTTGGGTACTGGTATTGCGGATTGAGCACTATCGAGCAGCCAGTGGTGATAGGGTCTTCAAGAAGTCTTGGCGGATTGACAGAGGTATCATATCGGCAAGGTGCAGCGCTTGCCATATCGGGCATACCAAAAAGTCCCACCAAGGCTACTAGTATTACTATGTATGGCAAAAGCTTTTTCATTTTTAAGGTATCTGTGGAGCTTCAGGAAGAGAGCCACTGGTGCTGCTTTTGGTGCCGTTGGTTATAAAACCCCAAGTAGCGTTGCCGTTGTACAATGGCCTGCCCACAGCGCTTGAAGCGCTTCTTATCGTCAGTGCAGGATCGTCTCTTACGACATCATAAAGCTCTCCAAATTCCGATGAGCCTGATTTTACGCCCAAGCTGTTTGGCGATAGATTGCAATTTCCATTGTATGTTGCGGATGCCTCAAGGCCGGCAGACTGGAGCTGTTTCACTACCAGATCCCTGAAAGCTGTGATGTTGCTTCTTTCTCCGGCGTTAGTTTCTGCAAGCACCGGGTCTTCCGCCAATGCTTTCTCTATGGCACCTGCCACTTCTCCTCTCAAGGTTTCAGTGACAATAGTTATTTCGCTTATACACGATCCTCCGCCACCTTCAGTTGAACCTCCGCCGCATTGGGGCACCTTGTCGCCGAAGTACTCAAACACGCAAATGTCTTCCTCTCCCTCCAGGGCCACTGTGTTTGTCAAAGAATTCAAGCCTTTATTCAAGAACTTGTTTATCAGCGCATCGAAAATGGCGGAAAAGCTGTTGCCCAAGGCGGCGCCGAGCTCGGTCTGGGAAAATTTAGAGTTTATGGCTTTCATAATGTTTGACCCTACCACAGACCCAGGCGTGGTGCTGACCAGGCCGCCCGGGCAGGTGTTCAAAAGCGTCCAAGTATCTTTCTCGGCGCCTAGTTTTCCCTGGTATTGTCTTACTTGGGCATCATATTCAGGCCTTAGTCTTCGATAATCACTCTCAAGAGCCAAAATGTCATCCTCGCTCAAGCTGCCGTCTTCTCTCGCTTCCTGCAGCCTTCGTTCGACTTCTATAAGTTCGGGCGATGGTTCTGGTGGCGCCACTGTGGGCTGAAAGCTCGGACGCTGGAATTGATTTTTCAAATTATTGTACTGGGGATTCGAAGGGCAAGTTTGTGGCGAAAGAAATCCCATGCTTCGGTCAAGCGCGGTGTTAACTTTTTGCGCATTATTTTGCACTGTGCCCTCGAGTCTTCGGGCTAAAGTTTCAGTAGCAAGCATATTGAAGCCGATGTAATTGTTTTGCGGGTACTGGGTGTTTAGGAAAAATGTATTCCAGCCTCCTACATTGAAATCACTTTGGTAAGCTCGAAGTAGCACGGGGTCATTTATGACCCTGCTTAGGCTGTATTCTGCATTATCTGCAAGCTGTCTTTGATAGCTATTTATCACACTCAAGGCAAAATCTTTGCCAAAAGGAAATCTATGGCTGTCGTAGCCGAATAAATCTACCAAGGTTCGAACTTCCGTTTTAGCAATATCTCCAAAGAAAGATTTAGAATTTTCTATGTATAACGGGTTGCCATGGAAACCTGTATTTATCCAATTTATAGTATTTTGGGTGATCTTACTCAAGAGCCTTCTTGCGGTTAGCATAAGGAATTGTCTAAAAACCTCTTTCGCTACATTTTTTATAGAAATTGCAGTGTTTACCGTGGTTGACCCCGCGATTATACCAGTGGCTGTGGCAGTTGCTCCGGTTGCGATAGCAGTTGCACCTGTATTTGCCACTATCAAAGTAAGCAGGGGTATATCTGCGCCAAATAAGTCTGCCCTCGCCTTTTTAGGCATGGAGAAAGAAATGATTGCGGGAGATAAAATTGCAATCAGTAAAAGTAAAGAAACTAGTTTCTGTGTTTTTATATTTTGTGTCAATGTTTCCATGTTGAATATTGGGGCCTATTATCTAATTCTCTAATTTTTCATTTATCGCAGATAAAAGGTTAGCCGCGGCAAATTCCAAACTTGCAGAATTCTTTTCGTACTGCCCCACAGCACTTATTGCTACTATTATATCTGTGTCAAAAAATTTTATATCACTCATGTTTTCAGAAATTTTTTGCGAAGTATTGATCAGTTTTAAGTGTTCATTTGCTAATAAGGCTGGCACTTCTGTGTTGACCAATTCGCTTATAATTTTATTTGCTTGATTAATAACAGGATCAAGCTCATTTAAAACTTCTAGATTTTCTTCGTCTTCTAATAACTCCTCTAGTATTTCTACTACGCTCCTTTTTAAGGAATATTTCGTGTAAACCTCACTTAGGACTTTTCGATATTTTTCCACCGACTGTGGAGTATTATTTTGACTAATTTTTAGTTCCGACAACAAAAAGACTTTTTTCTGGGGTGAGTGTTCTATTTGCCCCAGGATTGAATTGCTCAATGCCTCCACCGTGGCATCATCCATAGCTCCATTTTGATTTAACGCTGTCAGGGTCGAAAACAGTTCCCTTGATAGCTTTTCTGTCTTACTCAAATTTTCCGTTTCTGCTATTTTGTCTCCCTCCGATGTTGTTTCGGATTTTTGCTTTTTTATTTCTATATCATCCGAAATTCCGTTGCCGTCTGTGTCCTTTTTCTTTGGATCTGTGCCCCAGAGATTTTCCTCCCAGTCCACTATCCCGTCGCTATCAGTATCTCTGTTTACAAGCTCTCCCAGAGCTACATTCTCATAGGAAAGGGCTCCATCAGCAAGGCTATTTTCCCTACCCGATCTATTTTTTAGGAAAAAAACTGCAATTAAAAACACTACCGCGCAAGCGACTAGTATGAATCTTTTATTCTTTAAAAAATCCAAATTTCTTACCGAAAGAGAAGTTGATAAAATGCTGCGTCCTTACTTGCTAAGGCTCATCAAGGGCATCGAAAGCGGCAAAGAAGAAACTTATTCCAAAGACGAGTTTTTCAAAAAGCTTAAAGAAGATTAATCACCAATCT
>CAYGDR010000025.1:0-10076 GCA_964348775.1 uncultured Candidatus Saccharibacteria bacterium
TTATAATTCTCTAGCGCCTTGATGAAAGCCCGGGCCAAGTGAAGATCTGTAAAAAGAGGAATCTGATTGTCTACGGTGGCGCGTCTGACCCTAAAACCGTCGGAGAGGTATCTGCTTTTCTTTTTCTGGGAACCCTCTACACTTAAATTTACCACAAAAGCCACTTTCTTGCCGTCTATCACATCAAGCACATTCGGGGAGGCTTCGGAGGCTTTGCGCACGGTTGTGCAATTTATGCCTTCTTGGTTTAAGAATTCTGCAGTGCTGTCGGTCGCATAAATTTTATAGCCAAGATCGAGCAATATTTTTGCAAATGGCAAAAACTTGGCTTTGTTTACCGCTCCCCCGAGAGATAAAAGGGCATTTTTATTTCTAAAATCAAATTTATTAGTGCTTAAGACAGATTTAAGAAGTGCTTCGTCGTAATCTTTTCCAAAACAGGCCGCTTCGCCGGTCGAAGCCATCTCTACTCGAAGAACCGGATCCGCGCCGAGGAGCCTAGAAAAGGAAAACTGCGGAGATTTTACTACTACGCTCTTTGGGTAAACAAATTCATGGGGCTTGGCCTTTCCGAAGAAACTATCTACTGATATTGCCGGAAAGTTTGCATCCATGGCTTTGGACAAAAGCGGGAAGGTCCGGCTTGCGCGCAAATTTACTTCTATGACAAAAGGCTTGTTGTCTTTTACCAAGAACTGTATATTAAACGGTCCGCTTACAAACAAGGCTTGGGCAATTTTTTTTGATATTTCTCGAATCTGAAACTCGGTAGATGCATAAACTCTTTGAGTGGGATAAACAATAGTAGCATCCCCAGAATGAACTCCGGCATTTTCGACATGCTCGGAAATGCCGTATATCATGAGTTCCCCTTTTTGCGCTACGCCGTCAAACTCAAGCTCTTTGGCATTTTCTATATACTTTGAAATAGTGACCGGGTGCATGGGCGAAAGCACGGCAGCTTTTGATATAAAGTCAAAAAGCTCTTCCTTGTTATAGCAGACTCTCATCGCAGAGCCGGAAAGCACATAAGAAGGACGCACCAAGACCGGAAAGCCATGCTTTTTTGTAAATATTTCGGCCTCTTTAATGGTGGTAAAGCTGGTCCACTCCGGCTGAAGGACATCAAGGTCATCTAAAAGCTTTGAAAATTTATTGCGATCTTCGGCTCTGTCTATATTTGTAGCCGTTGTTCCTAATATATGGAATCCCGCCTTGTCTATCTTTTCTGCCAAATTATTGGGCCTTTGGCCTCCAACGGAAATTATTATTCCGAAAGCCTTTTCAAACTCAAAAATATCAGCCACAGTCTCAAAAGAAAGATCTTCAAAGTAAAGCCGGTCGGACATGTCATAATCTGTGGAAACAGTCTCTGGATTGCAGTTTATGATGATAGATTTTTTCTTATGCTTCTTAAGCGCCAGGCTGGCGTTTACCCCAGACCAATCGAACTCTACCGATGATCCTATGTGGTAAGGGCCGGAGCCTAGCACAATAACCCCGTCTTTGCTTAGAGGATCCACATCATCATGCGCTCCATGATAAGTAAGATAAAGATAGTTGGTCTTTGCTGGCACTTCCCCAGCCAAAGTATCGATTGAGAACACTGAAGGCCTGATTCCTTCTTTTTTGCGCAGACTTCGCACCTCAAATTCAGTCTTGCCTGAAAGCTGGGCAATTTTTTTATCTGAAAATCCATTTTGCTTTAAAATAAGCAGGTTTTCTCGGTCCAGCTTTTTTCTTTTCAAAAAGTTTTTCTCTAGTTTTACTATATTCTCCAGCCGAGCCAGGAACCACAGATCAATGCCGGTAATTTTATGGATTTTTTCGATAGTCATTCCCTTTTTTATACTCTCGGCTATTGCAAAAATTCTTCTCGGAGTAGGAGTATTTAAAAATGTGCTAAGCTCTCGCGCATCTTTAAACCCGTTATCAGTAACGCTCTCGATAGAGCCGGACTGCATGCGGATAGCCTTGCCAAGCGCCTCTTCAAAGCTTCGGCCTATGGCCATCACTTCACCCACGGATTTCATGGCACTGCCTATGTGCTCTACTGCGCCGACAAACTTAGTGAGATCCCACCTCGGCATTTTGACCACGACATAATCAAGCGCAGGCTCAAAGAAGCTCTGAGTCACTTTTGTGATCTTATTTTCTATCTCGAGAAGATTCTTGCCCAAAGCAAGCTTGGCTGCCACATATGCCAGCGGGTAGCCAGTGGCTTTTGATGCTAAAGCGCTAGACCTAGACAGTCGCGCGTTTACTTCTATTACAAAATATTCCAATTTGCCTGTTTTTGGATTTGCCTGCCCGAACGACTGTTCGGTCGGGCGGGGGTTTAGAGCGTACTGCACATTGCACTCTCCGACAATTTTAAGGCTTTGGACAATTTTTATGCTCGCCTCTCTAAGGCCATGATATTCTTCGTTGTTAAGAGTCTGGCTCGGCGCAATTACAATAGAATCTCCGGTATGGATTCCAAGCGGATCAAAATTCTCCATATTGCATACTGTAATGCAATTTCCGAATTTGTCCCGGACCACTTCGTACTCTATTTCTTTGAAATGGTGGAGATACTTTTCAATCAAAACCTGGGGCGATATCGCCAACGCCCCTTTGGCTATTTCTAGAAGCTCCTCCATATTGTTCGCCACTCCGGATTTTTGCCCTCCTAGCGCAAAAGCCGCGCGCACCATGAGCGGAAAGCCTATTTCTTTTGCTACTCTTTGTGCCTGATTGAGAGATGTAGCGGAACCCGAAGGAGGAACAGGAATATCTATGCTCTTTAAATGAACTTTGAATTTCTCGCGGTCTTCTGTGAGCTCTATTGAAGACACGGGACTGCCGAGAACCTCCACGCCATATTTCTTCAATATACCCTTCTCTTCTAGTCTAAGCCCGCAGTTTAGGGCTGTCTGTCCGCCGAAAGAAAGCATAATACCATCCGGCCTTTCTTTGGCGATAACCTTCTCCACGAAATATTCATTTACCGGAAGAAAATACACTTCGTCGGCAAGATCTTTGGAAGTCTGAAATGTGGCGATGTTAGGATTTACCAAAATGACTTTTATTTTTTCTTCTTTGAGCGCTTTTATTGCCTGGCTGCCGGAATAATCAAACTCCCCGGCCTCGCCTATCTTTAGCGCTCCTGATCCCAGGACTAAAATTTTCTTGAATTTATTGCTCATATTCTTTTTTGTTTTATTAATTTTGCCTTTTTCAAAAAGTAATCAAACACCCAGTCGGTATCTACGGGCCCAGGGCTCGCTTCCGGGTGAAACTGCACGGACATAAAAGGGAGGCTGTTGTGGATGATGCCTTCGTTGGTCTTGTCATTTGCATTGTAAAACCATTCTTTAAAACCATTTGGAATTTTGCCGACCGCAAAGCCATGGTTTTGAGTGGTGAGATACCCCTTGCCATTTTCAGTATTTACCACCGGCTGGTTCTGACTCCTGTGCCCAAATTTGAGCTTATAAGTGTCTCCGCCTAGCGCGAGAGATAAAATCTGATTGCCGAGGCAGATGCCAAAGGTGGGGATTTTTTTATCAATTATCTTTTTGATATTCTTGATGGTGGCTTTTGCCATTTTAGGATCTCCCGGCCCATTTGAAACAAGAACTGCATCAAATGGAAAATCTAGTTTGAGCACATCTGTATCCCACGGCACCACTGCCACTTTGATACCGCGAGCCACCAGCCTCCGGACCATATTCCTTTTTTCTCCACAGTCTATTATGACAACGGTTTTTTTGCCCTCCCCGTAAAATGAAATCTTTTTAGTGCTAGCTTCAGCCACCAAATTTCTTTTATTAGGATCTTCAAATCCTACATCTCGGGGCGAAGCAATAATCTTTCCAAGCATCACTCCGCGGTCGCGCAATTTTTCCGTAAGCCCTCTAGTGTCTTTTATTTCAAGAAGGGGCACGCCGGCGTCTTTGAGCCATTGGGCCAGGGTCATTTTCATCGCATGATGGGAGGGGGTATCTATATAGTTTGAAACTATAAGGCCGGAAATTTGGACATTGTCGGATTCCCAAGAATCTTTTTTTGGCACTCCATAATTTCCTATTATAGGAAAAGTGAGAACCAGGATCTGGCCTAGGAAAGACGGGTCAGTGAGGGCCTCCGGATAGCCGACCATGCCTGTCGCAAAAACCACTTCTCCGGATATAGACACCGAAGCGCCGAAGCTTTCGCCTTCGTAGACCGAACCATCTTTTAAAATAAGTTTCCCTTTTTTCTTCATAAATTTCTTGTCCCGTACCGAACTCCGTTCTGGTATGGGATTCCTTTTACTATTGTAATGCGGACACTGCCGGGGAATGTCATGCCTTCAAACGGCGACCACCCGCATTTTGTCTTTAATATTTCTTTTTTGATCCATACCGGCTTATTCATGTCTACAATTGTCAGCGATCCTGCATAGCCTTCCTTTATCTCTCCGTATTTCATATTTGAAAATTCATTCAAAAATCGGCCCGGATTCCTAGAACAAACTCTTTCTATGTCCTCATAAGTAAAACTGTGTTCACGAATAAGCCAAGAAACAAAAGGGCCGTAAGTATCGAGCTGAGGTATGCCCGAAACGCCCTTTTCTTTTTCTTCTGTAGTGTGAGGCGCGTGATCAGTGGCCAGGTAATCAATATTTCCATCCTTTAAATGCTGTATTAAGGCGAGCCTCTCTGTATGGCTTTGGCGAACAGGAGGATTCATCTGTAAAAACTTATCTGCGCCTTGTGAAGTTTCTGCATCAAAGAACAAATGCGTTGGAGTTATCTCAACAGAAACATCTAGGCCTTCTTTTTTTGCCTGAATTACTTTTTCTAGGCCAGCCAGGGTAGAACAGTGGCATATTTTGCCTTTCAGCTTATATTTTTTTATGAGTATCAAAGCAAAATCAATCGCAGATACTTCTGCTTCTGGGGGCCGGCGCAATGCATGTGCTTCTTTTGTTTTATTTTTCTCCAATATCTCTGGATCTTCGCAATGAAAGCTAATGTTTTGCCCCGCATATTGAGAAATTACTTTTTCCAGCTCCTCTTTAGAGCTAAAAAATAGCTCTCCAATAGATGGCCCCATAAAAACCTTGTAAGGAACAATTTTCCCAAGCGGTTTTGTGTTTGGGCCTATCCCTGCATACAACACCACTTCTACTGGAGACTTTTGCGCAAGATTATTTTTTTCTTCATAGCTGGCATCGTCCACCGGAGGCACTGGATTGTTTGGCATTTCTCCAAAAGCCACCACTCCTCCGTGTATTGCTGCTTCTCCGGCAGATGCAAAATCTTCTTTGTAATCCTGCGTGTGGTCGGCGCACTCGCGGGCATGCACATGAATATCTACAAATCCGGGGAAAATTAATTCTTCGTCCAGAACTATATCAGCATTGCCTGTCGGCTCTCCGACTTTAGAAATTAATCCAGTGCTCGCATCTATCTCGATGCGCTTCCTTTCTCCTGTATTTGCAATGATTCCTTCTATGGTCATAATTTAGGCCTGTCCGTCCTCTGGCGGGCAAAAAAAATAGCCCTTTCGGGGCTTTACAAATAAAACTTTTGAACAGAAACGGGAATATCATAAATGCGGGTTCGGAAGTCACTTAGGTTGTTTTTCTTTCCGTGCATTGCTAAGCATCTTAGCATGTTAAAAGCCTTTGGCAAGTATTGTGCAACATCGGATGTTGCACATGTTTCAATTGGCTAATTATCTTCCTTCGCAGGGCTCGTTTCGACAAAATTCGCATAGGTGTCATCTCCTTTTCCAGAAAACTGAGAAGTAATTATATCCATTTTTAATAAACCTCCCCACCGATTATTAACGGAATCTTGGAAACTTGAATAAAAATGATTTTTCCAGTCTTTGACATTTTTGTGAATATAACATGAAAGATGTAAAAGCTGTTCGTTCGATTCTACTAGTACAGCCTTATAAGGTCCCTGGAATAGGTGCCCCGATTTTTCGTATTTGGTATTTATATATTTGGTATAAGCATTCTGAATTCTCTGCATATATTTTGCTATCCCTCCTTCTGTTAATTCTCGAACAAGTAAATGGAAGTGGTTCGGCATAAAACAAAAAGATATTAGCTCTACGCACTGATTAGAAAAAGATTTGGTTTGGCTAGTTATATAAAGTTCAGGATCTCTTACGAATTCTTTAAAAGACCGGTCAACATTTTTTATCGTATCAGTTGATTGGAATAATAATACTAAAAACAAAAGCCGTTTTTTATCACGATCATTAAAAAATATCGGTTGTTTTAATACTCCTCTATTATAAATGTGCAAATACTCATCCGCCGCAATATTAAATCTTTTCACCCTTACATTCTAACAACGCAAAGCCCAAAGTGCAACATCGGATGTTGCACTTAATAGTAGCATAAAAATTACATTATCAATAAGCTTGAAAAAAGGCTAAAAAAGCGTATAATTCCTCAATGCTTATACCAACAGTTATCGAAAAATCTCAGTTTGGCGAGAGAGCTTATGATATCTATTCCCGCCTCTTGCGCGAACGCATCATATTCCTCGGCGGGCCTATAGACGACCATACAGCAAACATCGTGATCGCCCAGCTTCTATTTTTGGAATCAGAAGACCCAAAGAAAGACATCTTTCTGTATGTAAACTCCCCTGGCGGATCTGTAACTTCAACCCTGGCTATAGTAGACACTATGAATCATGTACGCCCTGACATTTCTACTTTCTGCGTGGGCCTCGCTGCTTCCGGCGGAGCTATCATCCTTTCTGCGGGTAAAAAGGGCAAGAGATACATTCTGCCAAATGCGGAAGTGATGATTCACCAGCCTTTGGGCGGAGTAGAGGGCCAAGCATCTGACATTGCTATCACTGCGAAGCACATTCTAAAAACTAGAGACAATTTGAACAAGCTTCTTGCAAAACACACTGGCAAATCTCTTGCCCAGATAGAAAAAGATGTGGAGCGAGACTTTTTCATGGACGCCGAAGAAGCCAAAAAATACGGAATTATAGACGAAATAGTCACCAAATCTAAAGCTGGAATGGCGGTAAAGTAAATAAACCCTTCTAGTTATGCACAGCTAGACATTGAGCGCATTTTTTGGTATACTATTTTCGTTGAATTTTAAAAATTTGTTTCACTTAATTTAGTCGGGTTCACAGGAATATTCCACATATCATGATGTTTTTAAGAGAAAATTTGGGCAGGAATCTCGAAAAGTTTGCGAAAGCTATTATTCTATCCGGAAGCGAAAAATTTAACTCTAAATAAATATAGTGGGGTGTTCGTGTAAGCTTCGAAAAAGCTTATGAGCACATTAACGATAATACTGATCACCGCCGGAGCCATCCTAGCAGGAGTAGGCATCGGCTATTACTTGCGCTTGATCATCGCACTCGGTAAGAGGCGGTCTATAGAGATAGACATCAAGCAGATGATGGTAAGTGCAAAAGAAGAGGCCCAGAAGATAGTCGACGACGCGAAAAAAATATCGGAAACAAAGCTCGAAGAGCTCCGAGAAGAAGAAAAGAAGAAGGGACATGAATTTAAAGAGACAGAGAAAAGACTCATCAAGAAAGACGAGTTCTTGGACGCGCGCCAGGTAGAGCTAAACCGCGAAGTAGAAGAAGTAAAAGCTAAAGTAGAAGAAGTAAAGAAAATCCAGGAAAGAGTTTCCAAAGTTGAGGAAGAAAAACGAGCCGAGCTTGAAAGGCTTTCAAGGCTCTCTGAAGGCGAAGCAAAAGAAGAGCTCTTAAGGGATATCGAGAAAAAATACGAAGCAGATATATTGGTGCGCATGCAGAAGCTTGAGAGCGGAAACGAAGAAAAGCTCGACAGAAGGGCAAAAGACATATTGGCCACTAGCATTCAGAGGCTGGCTTCTTCTACTGCGTCCGAACTCATGACCACCATAGTCTCAATACCGAACAATGAAATTAAGGGCAAAATTATCGGAAAAGAAGGCCGAAATATAAGGGCTTTTGAGAGGGCTGCGGGGGTAGAGCTCATCGTGGATGACACTCCAGGCTCTATAGTCATCTCCTCTTTTGATCCGGTGCGCAGGCAGGTGGCAAGGCTCGCGCTTGAGAACCTCATTCTGGACGGGCGCATCCAGCCGGCAAAAATTGAAGAGCTTGTAGAAAAAGCTAAAGAAGAAATAAATAAGATCATAAAAGAAAAAGGCGAGCAGGCGGTATTTGAATGTGGAATATTCAACTTTGATCCGCGCATCGTCGCCATCATCGGCCGATTATACTTCCGCACCAGCTACGGCCAGAATGTGCTTCAGCACTCTATCGAGATGGCGCATATCGCCGGCATGATTGCCGAAGAACTCGGCGCTGATGTAGCAATAGCAAAGGCAGGCGCACTGGTGCATGACATAGGAAAGGCGCTAGATCATGAAGTGCAGGGCACGCACATCGAGATTGGCATCCGCATACTCCAGAAATTTGGCGCAGATGAGCGCATCATCACCGCCATGAAAAGCCATCATGAGGATTATCCTTACGAAACTATCGAGGCAATTATCGTGCAGACTGCAGACGCAATCTCCGGAGGCCGTCCAGGAGCTCGACGAGACTCTGTCGAGAATTACCTAAAGCGATTGCAAGAGCTCGAAGCACTTGTAAACGCCTTCCCTGCTGTAGAAAAGTCCTATGCACTCCAGGCCGGGCGAGAAATCCGAATCTTTGTCACTCCAGACAAGATTTCTGACGCGGAATCCAAGCTCATGGCGCGAGATATCGCTATGAAAATCGAACAGGAACTCAAATATCCTGGAGAAATCAAGGTCACTTTGATCCGAGAGAGCCGAGTCATCGAATATGCAAGGTAAAAATAATGCCTGAACCAAAACCGCCACAATTTCCTCAAAATCTATCTCCAAAGACTGGAGATGAAAAACCTCAAGGAGAGCTCATTCCGCTCAGAGACATCTGGGTAAAGGAGGGCAAAGAGGGTGATCCGAAAATAAACTTCACCTTTGTATTTGGGGGACATGTCAGTGCTAAGGACCTAGAGGGAACGAAAGAACAATTTAAAGATTGTGATATATACATTCCTGAAATGAGCGGCTGGGGTAAAAATACAGACTTTATTTACTCAAAACTATCTAATGGAACCATGTCCCTTAAGCAAGCGGATGATCTTTTTGCTGTTATGGATAAAGATCATAAAAAATCTTTTCAATACCCTTTCAACGTGGAGCAGAGAAAAATGATCTATCAGTCAAGAAAACCTATAGTGTTTATCGATCTGCGAGAAGATAGTAAATTCCGCAAGGCAGGAGACTTGGCGCTGGAAGGAATTTTGCAACAGCTACGCTCAGCAAAAAACTGGGCAGAGACAAAAGAAGTATTGAAAAAGTATCTGCAAATCTATGCTCAAATGAACTTTTCGAGAGAAAGAATCATGCTAGAAGAACTTCCAAAAAGGATTAGAGAGGTCCTGGACGGACGGCCTGATATTAGAAAAAAACCAGAAATAAAAGTGCTCTTATTTTTAGGAGCTGAACATGCTCCTATGTATAAGCAAGTGGAGGGCTTAGCAGGAGAAGGATCCGTAAATCGTTATCCTGATGATAATTTTGACAGCATGGGGCACAGAGCCGAAGCCATGCGAAGAATCCAATCAGGAGAAAATATAAATTCTTTTAGTGATGAGTTTTTAATGAAGATATTCTTTGGAATGAATTTTTCTGCTGTTTTTGAGAAAGGTATTAAAGAGAAATCAGAGACAATTGGGACAATAGCGGTACAACAAAAAATCAGAGATGTTATAGATTCGCTCACAAGTGAGGAAATGACGGAAGTTTACGAGAAAGTAGCTAAAAGAGTAAAATTTAGAGACGCCTTATTGGAAATTTGCAAAAGAAAAGGCATCGAAATGAAGGGTTTTTAGAAATTTAACTTAGTTTAGATCAATAAACGCTTGTTTTGTCAGGCCTTGCGTCAAAAAACCCTTATTATATAATAAATAAGGATTAACTATATAAGCAAACGGCCACCGCCACGGCGGGGCAGGGTCGAAGAATTATTAAAAATAACCTTATAAACTATGAATAAACAAGCATTAGCTGAATGGGTACA
>CAYGDR010000026.1:0-9476 GCA_964348775.1 uncultured Candidatus Saccharibacteria bacterium
CAGCAATGATTTTTGTATTTGCGCGTTTGATCCTGGCTCTTGAAATTATCTTTTACTCAAAAAAACAAACAAGCTTGCACTTGTTCTCAATAATTCATTCTGTTGTCAAAGAAGTAGTGCTTACCCGCCATTTGAGCCAAAGGCTCATCTGCCTTGGGCATGAGGCGAGAAATAAATAACGCATATCCACATGGATAAGCGCTGAAAGCAAGTATATACCAGGCACTAGGAGGTGTCAAGCTAGCTTTTAGGCCCAAATATTGCCTTTTGGCCTTGTTTTTCTATATAATGCGGGTATGGAAGGATTTTCTAAAAAGGGCAGCAAGGCTGAAGAAATAATAGTGCATAAGCCAGCGCCGAAAGGCAAAAGAGGCAAACCAACGGAAGAAGCTAACGCTGCTAGAATTGAAGCACAAAAAATCGCCGCGTTAAAAAGGAAACAAACATCCGGCGAAGCAGATTGGGAAAAGGAAGTAGAAAAAATGCGGACTAAATTCGACGAATCAAAGAAAAAATAGTGAAATCAAAAATAGCCCTGAGGGGCTATTTTTGATTTCAAGTCTCTTTAAATTAGGAAAGATGCTTGGAGACCAGCTTGGTCATCTCAAACATGTTTACGGTAGCCTTGCCACCAAATACTGCCTTTAGCTTCGCATCAGCATTGATGTTTCTCTTGTTCTTTGGGTCCTGAAGGTTGTTCTTCTTTATGTATACCCACAAAGCTTTGACGACCTCGGATCGAGGCATAGGGCCCTTGCCCACCACCTCTGCTAGCTCAGCGCTCACTGTCATCGGCTTCATAAACGCGGAAACTTTTTTATCTGCCATAAATTTCTTTCTTTGGCTCGCCATGGCTTTTAGCCTGGCTGCGTATTATTTAATAATCTAAAAAAGATTATACCATATTTTTTAAAGACGCAAGGTCTAGCCTCTCATCTATGCGTATCTGCTCCACAAACTCCGGCACATGGGAAACTAGTATCATAGCCCCTTCATACTGGTCCAGAGCCTTGGCAATTACCGGCAAATGGCGAAAGTTTATGTGGTTTGTTGGCTCATCTAGTATGAGGAGGCCCGGGCGCTCTAGGACAAGGCTCGCAAACGCCACTAACCCCTTCTGGCCCTCAGAGAGATCTCCTATTTTCGTATTTATGATGTCGCTTGTGATGAGAAAGCTTGCCGCCACAGAGCGCATGTATTCTTCGTCGATCCTGCCCGTCGTTTCTTTTAGAACTTTTGTCAGCGAATTTTTTACCGTATCTTCAAAATTTATGAATTAATGAGCGACTTAATTGGGCTATATTAGTATTCCAACGGCTCAACCATTGAGCCGTTCGTTACCCCATAGCGACCCCGTAGGCGTTGCCTGTGTATTTTCTTCATTGCTATACAGGTATACAAAACCTATAATTCACATATGATAAACCAACAACTTATTGACTACATAAAGGCAGAATCAGCAAAAAGTGTACCGCCAGATAGTATTAAAAATGGATTGATAGCAAATGGTTGGAAAGACACAGACATCACAGAGGCATATCATAGTCTTCAAACAGCAACTCCTAAAACTACATTCAATAAAAAAGTGGTTTGGATTCCGGCTTTGATAATACTTATTGCAATTGTGGGGGTTTTTGCTTTCAAAACCTTTCGGCAACCCTCTAACGCTATTTTAACTACGCCAGAAACTTCTTTACCTTCTCCGGTTTCGACTAATTCGGATTCCTCCTCCGCTGAGGCATTATCAGTTCCAGTCAGCCCTACAACACCAGCTGCAACAAATAGCTCAACTTGGAAACTATATAGTAGCGACTTTGCAGGTATTAGTTTTGAATATCCAAACTCTAGCGACATCAAGGTTGCTGGCCACGCCTACTCAGAAAATCTTTATGCGATTGAAGTGACAAATTTGAAACTATCCACAAATTACGGGGTTCGAACGATACTCAATACCAAATATCAAAATACTGCCGACCTTATAACTAACACCAGTGAAGATGACCGACTCTCTCTTAGTCTTTTTGATCATGATTTAAGTCATTATTCTCCTATAACTATTGGCGGCTATCCTGCCTATATGTTTAAAACTTCTCCTTCCGATAATTATACAAACATATACTTAATAGTTGGCACCACATCATATCAAATAACAGCTGCGACATTGCCTACCTTCCCTGAAAACTTTAGTTGGGAGGACTTAGAAAAAATCCAAGAGAGCCGGCCAAATTTAGATCAAAATGCTCCGGAATGGACACACTTACTTTCTTCTATTAAATTTTTTACGCCCAAACTAACTCAGCAACAAAAGGACATGAAGTCGGCGCGCCAAGATGATAATCTTGTAAATGCGCTTTTTCAAGTATCCGCCAACTTAGATCAGTATTGTTGTGCAGCAGGCGGCACCTATCCTGAATATATTCCAATACGGGCAGTTTACCCTTCCTCGCTGGATGAACTTTATAGTGATAAGAGCAAGTACGGATATGAGAGCTACGTGCAGTATAAAAGTATTATAAAATATTCACTCTCGCCCGACAAAAAACATTTCCATCTTGGAATTATACTAAATGCTCCAGGGCTAACAGAAGCTAAAAAACGACTGGGGGACGATAGCGACTTTAATTCCAAGGCTTCTAATTGGGCAAATGGCTTCAGTGGATCGGATCCCGTATTTGACATGATTAGTACGAGGGAAGAAATTTAGAAAATTATTTTTCTAGATCAAGCTTCTCATCAATCCGTATCTGCTCCACAAACTCCGGCACATGGGAAACTAGTATCATAGCCCCTTCATACTGGTCCAGAGCCTTGGCAATTACCGGCAAATGGCGAAAGTTTATGTGGTTTGTTGGCTCATCTAGTATGAGGAGGCCCGGGCGCTCTAGGACAAGGCTCGCAAACGCCACTAACCCCTTCTGCCCTTCCGACAAATCCCCTATTTTGGTATTTATAACGTCGCCTGTTATCAGAAAACTCGCCGCAACACTGCGCATATATTCTTCATTAATTTTTCCGGTGACTTCAAGCAAAGTTTTTGCAAGGGACTCCCGCACCGTATCTTCAAAATTAAGCGTAGAAAAATCCTGGCGATAGTAGCCTACGCGAACTCCCTCGGCAATAGATGCGCCTTTGGCAGTCTTTTTTGCGAGTGATTCCAAAAGCATGCTCTTACCGATGCCATTCGGGCCCGAGAGGAGCAGGTGCATTTTTTTCTTAAGCGATATATGCGCTTTTTTATTTACCACTTTATGTGTTTTCGGGTCCATGATTGAGAGCGCAGTGATGTTCAGTATTTCGCCAATTAAATCCGGCTGGCATGGGATGACAAACGGGCGGATGGTTTTGTCTTCTTTGCGCACATCTACCATCTCTTCTTCTAGCTCCTCTGCTTTTTCCCGCATGCGCCGTGCCACCAGCCGCAGCCGCCCGCCTTTATACGCGAAAACATTCGCCTGATCTTTTTTTGCCTGTATCTCTTTCTCGAGCTGGGCATTTTTCATATTTTCTTTTTCCACTCTGGCGGTAATGTCTTTGAGCACATTGTTATAATTTCCGCTATATTGCTCTATTTTCTGGGTGTGAACATCCAGATACAGCACTCCATTGCTAAATGCGTTTAGAAATGTCGAATCATGGGAGATCACCACCACTGTCTTTTTATAATTTACGAGAAAGTCTGTCAGATGGGCTATGCCGTCTTTATCTAAATTGTTTGTAGGCTCATCGAGGAGCAAAATGTCCGGCTCTTGGATCAGTGCAGAGGCCAGGAGCAGGCGCGCCTGCTGTCCTCCGGAGAATGAACGGACTTTTTTATCGTGCACTTTTTCATGCTTGCCCGTCCCAGTCCGGAAGGCGGGGCCTATTAGATTTACTACTTCGAGCACATCGTCTACCTTGCGGTCTATGTCATAAACTTTTTTGTCGGAAACATTTAGGAGAGACTTCTCGAAAAATTCCCTGACAGAGAGGTCGAGCTCGTTGCGCGGGATGACCTGGCGGGAAAGTGCGATGGTGGTTCTCGGGGCGAGGTTTATGCTTCCTTCTTCAGGTTGTCTTTCTCTGGTAATTAGGCTAAATATTGTGCTCTTGCCAGCGCCATTCTGGCCGACTATGGTGACCTTCATTCCCCTGCGCACAGAAAAATTGACCGTGTCCAAGATCGGCTTGTTGTGCCCATAATTAAATGAGACATTATCAAATTTTATCACCGCTTCGCGAGCGGTGTCCGGAGTAGATCCTTTTGCCATACGAAAGACACTTTACCTTAATCTCGCTCAAAGTGCTACACTCTTTTTATGGATACATCCTATCCGATGCGGATAAATAAATACCTGGCAGTAATGAAGCACTCTACAAGGAGGGGTGCAGACCTGCTCATAAAAGACGGCAAGGTATTTATAAACGGCCGTCTTGCTAAGCTGGGAGACAAGGTAATGGAGGGAGACAATGTAGAGGTCCGATTTCGGGGCAAGCCAAAGCCTTATCGGTACATTGCCTACAACAAACCCAAAGGCATACTCACCCACTCCGCGCAAAAAGGAGAAAAAGATATAAACATGGAAGTCCCGATCAAAGGCGTCTTTCCTGTGGGCAGGCTGGACAAAGAATCCCACGGGCTCATCATCCTCACTGACGACGGACGGATCACCGAGAGATTGCTGGGGCCAAAATATTTTCATGAAAAAGAATATCTGGTAAAGACCCGGGAGCCTCTGCGGGAAAGCTTCAAGAAAAAAATGGAAGCGGGGGTGAGAATAGACCGCGAGATGACCGCAAAATGCAAGGTGGAGATAGTGGGTAGAACTAAATTTAAAATTATTCTGACCGAAGGCAAGAAGCATCAGATCAGACGCATGTGCTCTGCCCTCTTTCAAGAAGTGGAAGACCTACAGAGAATACGGGTGATGAATATCACACTCGATGGATTAGGCAAAGGAGCGCATCGGGAAATCAATGGCCAAGAACTTCAAACTTTTTTGAAATCTCTAGAACTCTAGAGTTAGAACCAAATCTCGATAGATATATTTACATCTATACCATCATACAGGTTCTCTTGGTAGCGGATTTGTTTTTTAAGCGGCAAAAGGTATGTAGCCGAATGCCTATCTGGGAAAATAGAGGTCTGCCACTGGGTTTTCCTTATCTTTGCCTTTGCATACACCGCACCCCAGCCCCGTCTTAGCCTCCCCTTCTGCATTTCCTTTATTTTTGCCGAAATACCCTCCGGCACCCTCGCAAACCGCCAAGAACTACTGTCGTCCCCCTTCGGCTGATTCCCCGCTCCCCAAACAAAAACCTTGCTCTTGAATTTGAACTCCGCCTTAGTTTTTTTCATTTTTGAAATTAGAAATATAATCTTTCAGTCGCTCTTTGTCTTCATTTTCTTTGTCTCCTTTGTAATATACCTCAATATACATAAATTCTATTTTATCCTGGTGGTATGCATAAATAAGCCGGATGACTCTAGACCTTAGCGATTCGCAATGAACTCTTGCTTTTACAATGGTTATATTTCCATCAATTTTGATGATCGTAAAATTCTTACCAATACCAGTTGGGCATTCAATTAAAACAGGTTTTATGTCGTCAATATCCGATGGTAGGGTGGGATATTTTTTTGCGAGTTTTTTTAATTCTTTATCAAATTCTGGAAGTGCTAAAAATATACTCATAGAGTTTTAGTTTTCAGATACTGAAGTTTCATCGGGTCGATAAAATACATGTCTATAATTAAGTTCCTGCTGATCCTTTGCGACTTTCCATGGAGTATCTTTATGAGATAAATCTGTTAACTCTCTTGCTGTTTTTGAACCAAGTCTAACAATCTCATCATCAATATGTTTAAGTTCCTGTGCAGATAGTAAAGATAAATTAGGCTCGGAAGTTGTAAGATATCTTTTCTGATCATAACTAAAGTGTTTGCTATTAACCTCCACGAGTTCTCCTCTTTTCTCTAACTCGCGAGTAATTTTAGCAAACGATACCGGAGTTGGACCATATGTATTTTTTATATATTTAGCACCTATGAGATAGCTCTGATTCTTTTCATAAAAATCAAAGTCAATAAAATAAAGAAGCTTATAGAGTGCGGTCTGGCCTATATTTGGCTTACTACCAACCTTGCCGACTACATACATCAAAACCTGCTTAAACTTTGCGACATTTTCTTTTGGAATTTCTTTCGGTTTTATGGTGTAGGAGATCTTGTCTTCAGTGTTATTTTTATCAAAGGTATCCTTCGAGACATTCAAAATCTCTGCCAGGAGAGACTTTTGCTCTTCTGTGGGCTTTTTAATACCTTGCTCTATTTTTATATAAGTCGGACGAGAAATGCCCAAACTTTTCGCTACTTCGGACTGAGAAAGACCGAGCGCTTTTCGCTTGTTTTTGGTAAATGTAGACATGTTTACATGATAGCATGTTATGCACAGATTATCAACTTGACTGTGGATAATGTAAAAATGTAAAATCTGCTATTCCCTTCGGCATCCAGATGTAGACTTTGCTTTTGAATTTAAATTTCTTTCGAGATTTTTTCATTGTTACTCTTCCCGGTAATGAGAAGATTTGGGCCGGAATCGACTGAAGGAGGCTCATTCAAGGCCATAATATAAGCCCATACAAAAAAGACCAGCACCGCTAGTGCTGGGACCAGCATCAGATAACCAATTTGAGTGTGTTTACATGAAGTCATGATAACCCACCAATTTTACTCCTATATGCCCTCTATCACAATTAGCTTACTTGGGTGGTGATGCCCATTCACTATCCGGACTTTTGAAGCAGGCACTTTGAAGTATCCGGCTACGAGCTCGAGGACGCGCCGGTTTGCCATATTGCGCTCTGCTTTTTCGCGGACAGAAGCCTCAAAATGATCCTTGGATTTTTGGGTAAAGGATTCCTTCCTCGCTCCGGCAACTACTTTGACATGAATATACACGCCTGAATTTTAACATAATTCACCTCTATCTTTTATCTACTTTACTAAACTAAAGTGCTTTACTTGGGTAAAGTAGGCAAAATATAAAATAGTAAAATTAAAACTGAAACACCTAAAACAAAAAAACCGTCCTGAGACTTGCTCGAAGGGCGGTTTTTTCGAAATCTAGCGCTTATGCGCGAGAAACTTGATTGGCTGCTGGGCCTTTTTCAGTATCAACTACTGTAAAGGAAACAGTGTCGCCAACTTTGAGTTCGTCAAAGGTGACGCCAACAAGATCCTTGGAATGAAAGAAAAGATCCTTTGCCTCGCCTTCGCGAGAAATGAATCCAAATCCTTTGTCCGTAAGATTTTTGATTGTTCCGGTCATCATGATGTTTATTTGTTTAGTGTTAGATAAATTGCGTTGAAACCTCGACATTTGTCTCTAGGCTTAAACACTATAGGCTATTTTAGGATAAATAGCTACTGCACACCTGTAAAACAAGTGCGGGCCGCAGTTTCTCAAACTGCGGCCCGTGATATTCGCACATTTTATTGCCTAATTGCTACGGCAACTCAAGCCGATAGCGAAGCTCCGTCTGTAACCCGCCCAGTTGATCCCAAAAATCATTGTTGGGCAGAATGCTCAGGTACTTTACCCACTCAAGCGAGTGGTTGGACATTGCCTTTAGCAATGCCCTGTCGTCGGGCAACAGGTACCGTCCAAAGGAAGCCTTGCGGTAGAGAACCCGGGCAATTTGGATTCTTGTCCGTACCTGCTTCGCGTGGCTGTATTTCATCGCCGCGCCAGGTGCCCCGGAGCGGTTAACCACGCCCTCGAAGAGAAGAACATTGTTGGCCACCCGCTCGCACTGCTCCAGTTGGTCCTGGGTAGCCTTACGCGGCGAGAGATCAATGAGGTTCAGTGTTTCTGCCTGGAACACCCACGACTCCGAAAGACCGTAGAGAAAAGTCATAGCCATCCTGCTGGCCACATACTCAACTTCTTTCGCACTGATCCCCTTTGGTGACTGGCGCTCCGGCTGGACCAACTGTTCCAGATTCCTCTGAAAGCAGAGGGTTGTAAGAACTCGGTCATATGCAACTATCACTGATTCCTCCCTTCGAGGAAACGGATTTGTTTAGTTCAGCGATCTTTGCCGAATTGTAGCAAACAAATATCAAAAGGCAATTGTCTTTATTGAGCCTCGGTAGTTCGAGAAAGTTTATAAACCGCACCGGCTTCATCATCAGTGATATACGCAGTACCGCCCGGAAAAACTTTTATGTCAACCGGCCGGCCTAGCTTTTCTCCATCGCTTCCCAAAAATCCGGTGATAAAATCTTCGATGCCTTCATACTGGCCCTGCGCATTCATCCTTAGGCGGACTATTTTATAGCCTGTCGGCACGGAGCGATTCCAGGAGCCGTGATAAGCCACAAGTAGGTCATACCACATATCTTCGTCCCAACCTTCCTCTGGAATAAAATTTAGCCCTAGCGGAGCAGAGTGCGCCTGCAGGTCTACAAAAGATGGTTCATAAAAAGAACAAGTTTTTTTACCTGCCCCGTAAGCAACTTGCTGTCCTTCGGGGTCAAACTGGGTGTCATGAATATTTTTGCCGTAGCAAATCGGCCAGCCATAATTTTTACTCTGTCCCTTATTATCTTTTTCAATAATATTTATTTCATCCGGCGGAAGGTTGTCTCCTAAATTATCCCGCCCCATTTCAGTGGCATAAACTTTTCCGCTCACGGGATGGAGGGTCATAAACACCGCATTGCGGAGTCCGCGTGCGTACTGCTCTTTTTTCTTGGTCTTGATGTTGTAAGACATTATAGAAGCATGGTCCGTGTCTTTTTCATCGCAGACATTACAGGAAGAGCCTGCGGAAATGAGCAAAGTATCCTGATTTGGGCTAGGCAAGAATAAAAGCGAACGGGTGAAATGATTGTCTCCCCCGCTGTAAGCTATGTCCATCAATTTTTCCTGCTTGCCCAAAGACGGAGTTTCCGCATCATATGGAAACCTGGAAAGCTGGTGCGCCTCGGCAACATATAAAAAACACGATCCGCCCTCCTCGCAGTTCATAGCCATGCCGTGAGGCTTTGTGAGGCCAGTGGCAATCATGGATTTTTCTTCGGCGGTGCCGTCTCCGTTTGCATCATGAAGCGCGGTGATAGTGCCTTCGCGCGTCTGGCTCACCAATATGTTTCCTTTTGAATCAAGCTCGATTGCACGGGCACCTGGGACATTTTTAGCAAAGAATGCAAGCTTGAAGCCCGCCGGAGCTTTTAAATATGAAACTGTCTCGCCCGGGCTTGCCTCTACTCCCGCTTTTTCATCTTCAGCCTGAGGCAGACTGCTGGTGCCCAGATTCCTATTTAAGAAATAAAAGCCTGCGCCAAAAATGACGATGAGCACGAGCACTGACCATATCATTTTGTTTTTACTTGCATCCATGCTTATTTTCTTAATTTGTGTATTTCATTTACTTAATAGGAAGCTCCACCTCCGAATAGAGCCACGCTTTTTGATTGTTCATCCCATAAT
>CAYGDR010000027.1:0-8678 GCA_964348775.1 uncultured Candidatus Saccharibacteria bacterium
CTTTATTAAGTTCGCTTATTTCCTTTAAAATCTCTATCGTTCCTTTTTCATCCCTTGCCTCTTCCGCCAGAGTGAGTTCTTTTAATTTATGGCCAAGCTTTTCTTGGAGCATCTCTCCTTCTAAATTGCGAAGAAGTTCCTCTGCATCTTTTCCAAATGAAGCGCTTCCGTAGAAAACCTCAGCTTCGAAAATTAAGTCTTCTTTGGTGCTTAAGTACCCGGCTAATATGTCTTTTCGATCCTTTTTCAAAATCTCCGACATTTTGGAAATTATATTTTCTGCATCATTATCTCCCTCTGCCTTGCCTTCTCTCCAAAAAAATATTCCGATAAGTTTTCTTTCAATATAATCCTTTCTTTTCAAGTTTACTCTCTCCTGTAAAGCCCCCCCTGAAACTCCCTCAACATTTTTTATGGTTTCAATCTTCTTTAAATCGTCCTCGAGTGCGGAGATGGGAATAAAGCTCTTGTCGCTCACTTTCTTTAAAAAGAACGATTTTTCAATAGAGCTAGGAAGTGCGTTTATGTATGGCAGAATGCGCTCTTTTACCTCTCTGCCAACCTTGCGCTGGTCTCCTCCTCCATTCTTTATTATTTTATCAAGCAGAAATTCAATCAAGTGCTTGGAGTTTTTTATCGCGTCTTTCCAAGCTTGTTCGCCATTTTTTGAAATCAAATCAGCTGGATCTATCTTGTCTGGAAGTGCGGCCACTTTTACATCCATACCAAGGGCTAAAGCAATCTTCCCGGCTCTCGCGGTGGCTGATATTCCCGCCTTGTCTCCGTCAAAGGCAAGAACTAAATTGTTTGAAAGTCTGCGCACCAGACCCAGGTTCGATACTACATTGTCGCGCGTTACCTCGCTGTCGGACAGTGCCGTGCCGGAGGTGGCAATGGCATTTTTGTACACGGTTTGGTGCGACATTATAAGGTCCATCTGCCCTTCTACTAGGATTGAAAAATTATTCTTTCTTATGAAATCCTTGGCTTTATCGAGCCCGTACAGGACGGCCGACTTGCTGAAAATAAGCGTATCAGGCGAATTTAGGTACTTTGCGCTCTTGCCATCGTCTTTGAAGAGCCGACCCGAGAAAGCTATAACGCGGCCACCAGAATCATTGATCGGAAACATAATCCTCCCCCGAAAACGGTCATAAAACCCTTGTCCTTTTTCGGATCTCTTGGCCAGGCCGGCTTTCTCTATGTCTGCATCGGAAAATCCTTTTTTCTTCATGCTGTCATAAATATCCTGCCATCCGTCTTTTGCAAAACCGATGCGAAAATCTTTTATGCTTTTTTCTTCGACACCTCTGGACTTGAGATAAGCCAAAACTTCCTCATTTCCAGATATATTTTTCTCAAAGTGGCCCGCGGCAGCTTCCATAGCATCGAAAATCCGATCTTTTTCGCTTGCTTCTTCTTTGGAATACCCGGCAAGCTTGACACCCGCGCGAAGCGCAAGCATCTTGAGCGCACCCTTGAAATCAAGCCCCTCAAATTCTTCTACAAAGGAAAAAATATCTCCTGATGCTCCGCAGCCAAAACAATAATATGTGCCTCGGTCCGTAGAGATAAAGAAGGACGGCGTTTTTTCGCTGTGAAAAGGGCACTTGGCTTTCCAGTTTGCGCCTGCCTTGTCTAACTTTATATAAGAAGAGACTACTTCTTCGATTGAAAGCCTCTCCTTGATCTGTTGTACGGGAGAGATCATAAGATTTTTATTCTATGACTCGAGGATTAACTTCTCTGCCTCTGAAACCGGTACCGGCCGGAATCAGTCTTCCGATAATCACATTTTCCTTGAGGCCTCGGAGCGAATCCACTCCGCCCTTTATTGCGTTTTCGATAAGCACTCGGTTGGTATTCTGGAATGATGCTGCGGACAGCCAGCTCTTTGTTCGAAGAGATACTTCGGTGATTCCGAGAACAACAGTCTCAGCCTTAGCTTCCTTGTTGCCTTTTGCAGTTACTCGGGAGTTTTCTTCAATAAATGCGGTATTTTCAACGATGTCGCCACTGGAGAAATTAGTCTCGCCGGCATCCTTTATTTTTCGCCTTGAGAACATCTGTCGGATTATGATCTCGGTATGCTTCCTCGAAATTGAAGCGCTCTGAAGCTCGTAAACTTTATTTATTTCGCGGATGATGTATTCTTCTACCACATCTTTACCTCCGTATTTGAATATCTCTGCGATATCTGCGGATCCGTCAGTAAGAAGCTCGCCTTTAGAAACTTTGCTCCCAACTTTCACGATAGGGATTCTCCTAAAGGGGGCGATGTACTCGATTTCGTTTGTCTTATTGTCATTATTGCCGTCTACTTTGGTATCAGAAAGCACTTTGATCAGCTTTTCCTTTCCGTCCTTGTCTTTGATTTCGATCACTTCTCCATCAGTTTGAGAAACCACTGCCGGATTTTTCGGCAGTCGGCGCTCGAATATTTCCTCAACACGAGGTAGACCTGTAGTGATGTCCGTTCCCGCCACGCCTCCGGCATGGAAGGTTCGGAGGGTAAGCTGTGTTCCCGGCTCGCCGATAGCCTGAGCAGCAATGATTCCCACCGCCTCTCCTTTTTCCACCAAGTGATTTCGGCCAAGATCAAGGCCATAGCATGCCTGGCAAAGCCCGTGCACGGTCTTGCAAGTAAGCGGAGATCGCACGAACACTTCTTCAAATTCGGCGCCCTCTATAGTGTATGCTTCCTCCTTGGTCACTAAGAATCCGCGCTTGTAAGCAGTTTTTCCATCTTTGTCTTTCAAATCAGCAGCGAGCACTCTTCCGCGAATGTTCTTGGAAAGCGGAATTTCAACTCCTGAAATATTTTCCTTCCGTACCATCTTGCCTTCTTTAGTTCCGCAGTCTTCTTCGGTAATAACCACATCCTGAGCCACATCCACCAGCCTTCGAGTAAGATACCCTGCTTTAGCGGTATTGAGCGCAGTGTCGGATGCTCCTTTTCTAGCTCCGTGAGTGATGACGAAGTATTCGATAGGCGAAAGCCCTTCCTGATAGCAAGGAATAATTGGGAATTCCAAAGTCTTACCTTGATTATTCTGGATGAGACCGATCATGCCGGTCATTTGGATCAAAGAGCTCATAGTGCCTCTTGCTTTGGAAGTGAAAAGATCGTAAGTAGAGCTGTTTTTTTCAAGAGTCTGGGGCAAAACCTTTTCTAGATTTTTCTTGGTCAGGGTCCAGATCTCGATGATCTTCTGGTACTTTTCTTCTTCAGACAAGAGACCTTCGTTCCACTGGGAGACTACAGCCTCTTCGAGCTTCTTGCCTTCCTCAATTATTTTTTTCTTTTCTGCGGGAACTTTCACATTGTCGAGCCCCCAAGTCGTGCCGGAAACAGTAGAATACTTAAATCCGAATTGTTTTATCTTGTCCAATATGGAGGGAGTAGCGTCAATGCCGTAATGCACGATGAGCTCGTCCACCAAAGCCGAAAGTCTGTCTTGGGTCATTTCGTCGTTTACATAGGAGAAATCGTTTGGCAGGATGCTGTTGAAAAGGAGCCTTCCGACAGAAGTCTCAAATATGCCCTCGCCGAACTTTTTGTATTTCGGAGTGTCGGTGGCAAGAATTTTTAGTTTTGCTCGCAGTGTTACGACACCATACTCATAAGCAGTAATGGCTGTGTTTGGATTTGGAAAATATTTGCCCTCACCCTGTTCACCACTGACTTCCTTGGTCATCCAGTATGCACCGAGCACCATGTCCATACGAGGGTGAACGATTGGGTCGCCGTTTTGAGGCTTCAAAAGATTTTTATTTGCGGCCATGAGCTCCTTGGCTTCGTTTTGAGCTTCATCAAGAAGAGGCACATAGACGGCCATCTGATCTCCATCGAAGTCCGCATTGAAGGCCGGACATACGAGAGGGTGTACCTGGATGGCATTTCCTTCAATAAGAATAGGGTTGAAAGCCTGTATGCCCAAGCGGTGCAGAGTAGGCGCTCGGTTTAGAAGCACAAACTTTCCTTTGATCACTTCTTCAAGCATCGCCCAGACTATGCTCTCGCGCTCTTCAATCAGCTTGTTCGCTCCTCTTATATTGAATGCGAGCTCGGCCTGGAGAATTTTAGAAATAACGAATGGGCGGAAAAGCTCGAGCGCCATGTGCTTTGGAAGTCCGCACTGATTTAGCTTGAGCTCTGGCCCGACCACGATAACCGAACGGCCGGAGTAGTCTACGCGTTTTCCGAGAAGGTTTTGGCGGAAAAGACCCTGCTTGGATTTCAAATTGTCTGAAAGAGATTTTAGTGGCCTCTTTTGAGACTGGCTCATAGCAGTAGAATCATTCTGCTTGGCAATAGAGTTGTCAATAAGAGCATCCACTGCTTCCTGGATAATTCTTTTTTCGTTTCGGAGAATGACATCCGGAGCATTTATCTCTTTTAGCTTTTTCAAGCGATTGTTTCTATTGATAACTCGGCGATAAAGATCGTTTAGGTCGCTCGTTGCATGACGGCCTCCGTCTAGAGCCACCATCGGGCGAAGAACCGGAGGAATAACGGGAATAACGGTAAGGAACATCCATTCTGGGCGGATGTCTGCGTAGGTCATGGCGCGGATCAAAGACAATCTCTTGTGGAGCTTGTCTTTTTCTATCGCGCTAGCCTTCTCAAGCATAGCCTCGGTGAGCTTTTTAAGCTTATTTAAATCGAGATTTTTGAAAATAGAATAAATAGCCTCTGCGCCGATGTTTGCCTCAAAACAGGTGCCGTATTTTAGGGAATAGTGATGGAAAGATATTTCATTTAATACTTTGCCTTCATATATCTCCCCTACTTCCTTCTTAGTTATAAGCAGCAGATTCTTGAGCTTTTCTTTAGTATCCTCGTCTGCAGAATTTTTGAGTTTTGCTTTGTATTCCTTGTCAAGTGCGGCAAGCAAAGATTCCTTTTCATCTTCGTGCACTTTGGTGATGATGTATCCGGCAAAGTAGATGACCTTCTCAAGATCAGAAACAGGAATGTTTAGGAGTATGCTCATCCTAGAGGGCACGCCTCGGAGAAACCAGATGTGAGACACGGGAGTAGAAAGCTCTATGTGGCCCATGCGCTCTCGGCGGACTATAGAACGGGTAACTTCGACTCCGCATTTCTCGCAGATTATATCCTTATACCTGATTCTTCGGTACTTTCCGCAGTAGCATTCATAGTCTTTTTCCGGACCGAAGATCTTTTCGTCAAACAAGCCGCCTCTTTCGCTGCGGCCAGTTCGGTAATTTATGGTCTCAGGCTTGGTGACCTCGCCGAAAGACCATTCCTTGATCTGCTCAGGGGAAGCGAGCTTGAGCGTAATGTGGTCAAAATCAGTTGTGTTTAGAGTTTTCATAATTTTTATTTTTATTATTCTTGCTATTACTCTTGCAATTATTCTTTATTGCCATACTTTTTAAGATCAACATCAAGCGCTAGCCCCCTCAGATAGTTTAAGAGTACATTGAACGAGGCAGGCGCATTTGGCGGCCTGATTGGCTCATTCTTGATGATAGAGTCAAAGGTGGCCGACCTGCCAGCAATGTCGTCAGATTTTATTGTAAGCATTTCACGCAAAGTATAAGCTGCACCGTATCCTTCGAGTGCCCACACTTCCATTTCTCCAAACCTCTGGCCTCCGCCCTGAGCTTTTCCGCCCAAAGGCTGCTGAGTGATGAGAGAGTAGGGACCTATGGATCGCATGTGGATCTTGTCTTCCACCATGTGGTGGAGCTTGAGCATATACATATAGCCCACAGCAACATCCTGCTCAAAGGCCTCGCCGGTACGGCCGTCAAAAAGCTTCAATTTCCCATTTTCAGGCAAACCCGCCTTCTTGAGCTCTTCTTTTATTTCCTCATGCTTGGCTCCTAGGAATGGAGGCACCACAGCCTGATAGCCCAAAGAATTTGCAGCCATGCCTAAATGCATTTCGAGAATCTGCCCCAAGTTCATACGAGAAGGAACACCCAAAGGTGAGAGGATGATATCTATCGGCGTGCCGTCTCTAGTGTAAGGCATATCTTCCTCGGGAAGGATCATAGAAATGACTCCCTTGTTGCCATGTCGGCCGGAAAGTTTGTCTCCGACGGAAATATTCCTGATTTGAGCGACTTCAATGACTATTTTCTTTATGATGCCCGCTTCCAAAGTGTGGCCCAAGTCTCTTGAGAAAATTTTCACGCCAATCACTCTGCCCCTTTTGCCGTGCTCCATGCGGAGAGAAGTATCCTTCACATCGCGAGCCTTTTCGGCAAATATAGAACGGAGAAGCCTTTCTTCCGGAGTAAGCTCAGTCTCGCCTTTTGGTGTAATTTTCCCTACCAAGATATCATTTTCCCGCACTTCTGCGCCGATGCGCACAATGCCGTCTTCATCCAAGTCTTTTAGCTTGAGCTCGCCCACATTTGGAATATCTCTGGTGGTTATCTCGGGCCCGAGCTTGGTGTCGCGCACTGTACAGATAAATTCTTCTACATAAACAGAAGTGAATTTGCTCTTTTTTACCAATCGCTCGGAGATGATGATAGCGTCTTCATAAGTATTTCCAGACCATGAAAGAAAAGCGACAAAAATATTCTGCCCGATCGAGATCTGCCCGCTCACAGTGCTAGAAGTATCAGCCAGGAAATCTCCTTTCTTGACCTTGTCCCCCACGCTTACAATAGGCCTCTGGTGGAAAACAGCAAAGTTGTTGTTTCGGAGGAAATTTACAAGATTATATGTCTTCTCGCTCTTGCCTTTGATTACTATTTTCCTCGCATCCGCATATGACACTACACCTTCCTCTTCAGCTATTACTACTCGGCCGGAGTCTCGGGATGCAAGCTCTTCTACGCCAGTTGCAACAAGCGGAGCTTCTGGCAATACGCACGGCACTGCCTGCTTTTGCATGTTTGATCCCATGAGTGCGCGGTTCGCGTTGTTGTGTTCTAGGAATGGCACCATGGAAGTCGCTATTGAGAATGCCTGGTTCGGAGCGACATCGATAAAGTCCACTTCGTTTTTTGAAATGGTGCCCGGCTCGGTCTTCAACCTAGCTTCGACTTTGTCTTCGGTTATTTTTCCATCTTCATCATAAGGAATGCCGGCATGCGCGATGTTGTATTTTTCTTCTTCAAGTGCGTTCAAATAGACAACCTCTCCGGTTATCTTGCCGTTTTTTACTTTTATATAAGGAGTCTCAATTATTCCGAATTCGTTGATTCTCGCATAAGTGGAAAGGTGGAGGATCAAGCCGATGTTCGGACCTTCCGGGGTGTGAATAGGGCATACTCGGCCGTAGTGCGAAGGATGCACATCACGGACTTCAAGGCCTGCTCTCTCTCGGGTAAGACCTCCTGGGCCAAGGGCGGAGAGAAGCCTCAGATGCTCCATTTCTGCGAGCACATTTTCCTGGCTCATGAATTGAGAAAGCTGGTTGGTAGTGAAAAATTCCTTCACGCGGGCCTGAAGCGGGCGCTGATTTATGATGTGTATAGGGAGCGCTGTGTCCACATCGATGATAGACATCCTGTCTTGAATGTTTCTCTTGATCTGCATCATTCCGGTTCGAACTTTCTGCTGAAGAACTTCTCCGACAAAGCGAACCCGGCGCTGGCCTAAGTGATCTATATCGTCTGACTTCGAGCCAGGAGTGCTGTTTAAATGTATGATGTGGGTGATCACAGACAAAAGATCTTCTTTTGAAATTGTCCTTCGAGCCAGCTCTTTTTCGTCCATGATCTTTGCAAAGCGCTGGTTGAATCGGAATCGGCCGACAGGAGACAAGTCGTATCTTTCCTGTGTAAATAGAGAATCAATGAATTCCTTGGCGTTTTCTGCAGTAGCCATGTCCCCGTCTCGGAGGCGCTTATAGATCTCTACATAAGAATCATCAAGAGTCTTGATGCCGTCCTTTGCGAGAGAAACTTTCAATACTTCTTCAATAGAGCCGTCTGTGATGGCTTTTAAAATGGCTTCATTGTTTTCATAGCCCATGGCCCGGAGGAGGGCTGTAGCTGGGAATTTCCTTTTCTTGTCGATGCGGATATAAATTCCGCCGTCGGCCTCTGACTCTATCTCGATCCAGACTCCGCGAGCAGGAATGATCTTCGCTCCAAAATATCTTTTGCCTTTGTTTTCGCTTTCAGTAAAAAAAACTCCGAAGCTTCTTGCAAGCTGGGGTACGATGACCCTCTCCACGCCGTTTATAATGAAGGTGCCATGCGGAGTCATGAGCGGAAGCTCCGTCATAAAAATCTCCTGTTCTTTTACAGTGCCGAGAATTTTATTAGTGAGCTTTACCCGAGCCTTCAGCTGGCCCTGATATGAAAGCTTGTTTACTTTGGAATCATTCTCGTCCGATTTAGCTTCGGAAAGAGAGAAGGAGGTAAACTCGAGCTGGAATTTCTTTCCGGAGTAGTCAAGAATCGGAGAAAACTCCTTGAAAACTTCGCCTATGCCCTGCTCGATGAGCCACTTAAAACTCTTGAGCTGGGCATCAATCAAATTCGGAAATTTGACCAGAGGCTTTTTGTACCGACCGAAATACTTCTTTGGACGAACTGTTTTGGCTTGCATATTGCAAAATACCAAAAACAAAGAAAGCTAAAAACAAAGGCTATTTCTTAGCTTTATTTACTTTTGGACAAAATTAAATAGGCTTTTCGAGCCTATAGGTTAATAAGAGATTGCATCCAAAACTCAATCA
>CAYGDR010000028.1:0-8494 GCA_964348775.1 uncultured Candidatus Saccharibacteria bacterium
AGATAATTATTCTTATATTTATTACTATATCTTTGTTTCCTAATTTTTCCTTTGCGCAAACGAATTGTTCACCCAATGACTATACAATTTTAGTTATTAATGGAGTATTTACCGATGAAAATAAAGCCAAAAAAAATGCTGAATCCCTCAAATCTCTATTTAGAAGAGGTTATAATAATCAACAAATTAGTATCGAATACCTCCACAACCCTTCTCATATCGCTGGACTTGGTGATATCACCGACGCTATAACACAAAAAGTTCATGAGTATGATATTCCGGTGGGGGATTATGATCTAGTAGAAATGTGGCGGACGGCGAGCGAGAAGGTGGAGACTCAGAAAATCCTTTTAGTGGGTCATTCGCAGGGCAATTTTTATGCCAATACCTTTTACGGTATTTTGACTGGCCAAGCCGGAGTACCGGACGAGTCTCTGGGAGTATATGGAGTGGCCAGTCCAGCGAGTCAGGTGGCTGGGGGTGGGCTTTATACGACTTCAGATAGTGATCAAGTGATTAACGGCCTTCGCGGAGAATATCTGACTATTTTACCGTCAAACGTAAAAATCAAACCTGAGGGCGCCGACATATCAACCAATGGGCACAGTTTTTCTGATATTTATTTGAAATATGAAGGCAGTAAAATAATTTCAGAAATTAAACACTCTTTAGGAAGGTTAAAAGAAAATAATTTTCAAAATGTAAATGCGCCCTGCATCGTCGCGCCAGAATTAGATTTAACCCACAAGGTTGTCGGCAAGATATTTGCGGTGGTTGACCCTACCGCCATTGTCGCCAGAGATTATGCTATAAAACCAACACATACAGCTTTGACTTGGATAGGCAATGGGGTTCTTGATGGAGTAAAAGCTTTGGCTAGCGGTATAGGAAACATTGGCCGGAATTTGAGCGCTTCCGTTGGGTCTGCGGTGGAAGAAGGAGATGTGGGAGAAAGCCTTGCTACTGGGCCAGTATTAGCGGTGGATGAGTCTGTAGAGGAAAAAGCTAAAGAAGAAACTTCTAAAGTTGAGGTCGAAGAAGCATCAAAAGTTCCAGAGGAGATTCCGGCAGATACTCCCGCAGAAGAAAATAAAAAAGAAGAAGCACCAGCACCGGAACAGCCTGTGCCAAGCTCTAAAATTCCTGCTTCCGAATCTAGTACTTCCAATTCAGCTCCATCGTCAAGCGGGTATAATGTGATTCTAAACAATACTCCTTCAGATTCAACTCCGCCGGTTATAACCATAACCGGTGATAATCCGGCAAATGTGACGCAGAATGGGGTTTACACGGATGCTGGAGCTACCGCGCTTGATGGGGTGGATGGCGTGATTTTTGTCGCAACTTCTGGTTCTGTAAATACCGCTGACATCGGAATTTATACAATAACTTACACGGCTATCGACACGACAGGCAACATAGCTACTCTTGCCCGCACCGTAAATGTTACCGCTCAAGCGTTGCCTTCGGATACTACAGCGCCGGTAATAACTATCACGGGTGATAATCCCGTAAATATAGTTGAAAATACTGTATATACAGATGCAGGCGCGACAGCGCTCGATGCCGTGAGCGGACAAATATCTCCGGTTGTTTCCGGCTCTGTGAACACATCTGTAGTAGGCGCCTATACCATCACATATACTGCCACTGATGCTGCAAACAATGTATCTGTTCTAATCCGTACAGTCAATGTGGCGTATGACTCTGTAAATTTGTCTTCTTCAGACTTAAATGAAAACAGCATTGAAGACAGGACCGAGGCCGAAGTGGCAATGAGTGTGAGTAAAACACTTCCGGCGGGCGAGTATGCTTTTTATAATTTAACTATCAGCAATAATGCAGTACTTACTCTGGCGGGCGATCCAAGTTCCGCAAATTCCTTTAAGGGAGTAAAAATAAGGGCCGTTAATCTGAATGTGAATTCCGGCGCATCTATTTCTGCAGACCGCAAAGGCTATGCACAAGGCCAAGGCCCCGGAGCTTCTTTGGTTTCATTTGTCGGTGCAAGCTACGGCGGGGTTAGCTATAGCGGATCTTCTAGTTCCACATACGGTTCTGCAAAAGTTCCTTCAGATTTAGGAAGCGGAGGGCAGAGCCAGGGCGGTGGCGCCATTAAATTAATCATATCAGGAACTCTTACAAACGATGGAAGTGTCTCTGCGGATGGAGGAGACGCGAGCTCCGGTGGAAGTATTTACGCGACAGTTGGAAGCTTTGTTGGCAGCGGGACATTTCATGCCAACGGTGGCAATCTTTTTGCAATTGGATTTTTTAAAAGTCCAGGCGGAGGGGGCAGGATCGCAATTTATTACAACAGCTCTTCTTTCACTGGCACAGTTTTGGCAAATGGCGGATGCGGAAGCTATGACGGTTTTAGTGCTTCATGCGGTACCAAAGGAAGCATAGGTTTGATAAACCAATCCACCAACGACATAAGCCTTTCCGGCTCATGGAAATTTTTGCAAGCTGATGCGCCTTTTTCTTACAATAATATTTCTGCCTCAAACGGTGCAAGCCTCTCTTCTGATACTGGGGTAAGTATAACCGCACAAATATTCACCTTAGCCGACACTTCGGCTTTCGATTTAGCAGATAATCAAATATTGAATATTCCAACTATAAATTTGGAGGGAAATTCTGTTTTGACTTTCTCCGGCACCGATACTATAAACGGAAATGTCATGAATCTAAATGGAACATCCATACTCACAATAGCTTCCCTAAAAATATTAACTCTCACAATCCCAAATCTAAATATTTCATCAGGAGCATCTATCGTTGCAGACAGAAAAGGCTACGGATTTAGTATCGGTAATTTTGGTCCAGGGGCGCCACCTACTACATATGACCCCCTTAATCCTAATCCCTACTACTCTGGGGCGAGCTATGGAGGGTCTGGATATGTTGTCGGCAACTCATCTCTCTATGGTTCCGCTACAGCGCCGATAGATTTTGGCAGCGCAGGGAATGTTACTACAAGCACTGCCCGAGGTGGCGGGGCAATCAGGTTGATAATTTCAGGAACCTTGACTAACAACAGCACTGTGTCTGCAGGGGGTGGCCCAAGCGCAAGCGGCGGAAGTATTTATGTCACCGCAAATACTCTAACTGGTACGGGGACTTTTCAAGCCAACGGAGGGGAACCGTATTGTAGTAGTTCATGCCAAGGGGCAGGAGGAGGGGGCCGTGTAGCCTTGCACTATATTACAAATAATTTTACTGGTACTGCGGTAGCAAATGGGTGGCCAGGAAATACCTGGGGGCCGAGCAACTCCGGGACGGTGGAGCTTATCGATGATTCAATTTCGTCGCCAGCGCCGGACAATACTTCGCCGTCAATTACCAGCCAGCTTTTCAATGGGTCTTCAGGGGACATTACGATTGATCCGCTTGTAACTCCGGTAGGCTTATCTCTTACCGCAAGCGAGAATGTGGATTGGGTGTCTGTAAAAATTGAGAGAGAAGAAGACAGCTCGTTTTATAAAATATTTTTCTCGGGAGCAGGATGTGTGGATGACACAAGCACTTGTGAAAAGACCTGGGACGGAATTCTTTCAAGCGGAGGGTTGCTGGTTGACGGTAATTATCGCATAAAAGTTCGCATGAAAGACTCTGCCAATAATGAATTTTTCGATTATCTGGCAAATAAAATAATAGTTGATACCATCTAAAGCTATTGTGTTTTTTAGAAATGCGTGTTTGAGAAGGGGAAGCTGGCCATTTCTTTTATATATAATTGTGCTAAAATATTTTTACATGAAAAACCGCATATATATCAAGGATCTCAAAGAAAATGTTGGCAAAGAAGTGGTGGTGGCCGGGTGGGTGGATGTGCGGCGTGATCAGGGTAAGATGGTGTTTTTTGATATGCGCGACATGACTGGCAAGGTGCAGTGTGTAGCGTTGCCAAACAAACCCGAGGTGATAGACGCCATGAAAGAAGTTCGCCTGGAATGGGTACTCAAAATCTCTGGCATGGTAAACAAGCGCCCAGAGAAAAATATAAACCAGGGCGTGCTAAATGGAGAGCTCGAGCTTGAGGTTCTCGGTATTGAAGTACTATCAAAGGCAGGCGAGCTTCCTTTTGACATGTCTCTTCAGGGCTATAACCTTGACCTTACTACTGAGCTTGATCACAGGGCCCTAGTTTTGCGTCACCCAAAAGTACAAGCGGTTTTCAAAGTCCAAGAAACTATAATCGATGCTTTTAGGGAATTTATGAAGAAAAATAATTTCTTCGAGTTCCAAGCTCCCGCCATCACCCCAGCCACCGCAGAGGGCGGAGCTGAAGTTTTTCAAGTTAATTATTTTGATAAAAAAGCATTTCTCACTCAATCGCCCCAGCTTTACAAGCAAATCGTGATGACTGCATTTGAGAGATGTTTTTCCGTAAACAAAGTTTTCCGTGCAGAGCCATCCTCGACCACTAGGCACCTTACAGAAATAGTTTCTCTTGATGCGGAGATGGGATTTATCGATTCTTGGACCGATGTGCGCGATATGGCCGAAGAAACTGTGAGATTTATATTGAATCAAGTGGAAGAAAAAAATAAAGAACATTTGAAGCTTTTAAATGCAACCATTCCTGTGATGATAGATAAAACCCCAACTCTTTCGCTCCGAGAAGTTCAAGAGAAGATTTTTGAAAAATTTGGCAGGGATGTGCGGGGAGAAAAAGACACAAATCCTCAAGACGAAAGAGAAATCTGCGAAATAATAAAAGAAGAGACTGGTTCGGATTTCGTCTTTATATATGGATACCCGACTCGCAAGAAGCCTTTTTATGTGTATCCGGACCCAGATGAGCCGGAATACAACCAAGGCATGGACCTGATATGCAGAGGCGTGGAATGGCTTTCAGGAGGCAGAAGGGTAAATGAATATGAACAGCTCATGAAGCATGTGGAGACTTGGAAGATGGATCCAGAAAAAATAAAAATGTTCTTGGAGGCTTTCAAATACGGAGTTCCGCCCGAAGGAGGTTTTGCCTTGGGCGCAGAGCGCATCACTATGCAGCTGCTCGAATTGAAAAATATCCGCGAGGCTTCCATGTTCCCAAGAGACATGAACAGAATCGATGAAAGGCTTAACAATGAAGGATACTAATCTTACACTGCCTCTTGTAATTTCTGGCAAGGTGGTAAAAGGGGATGGGTACGGCAGGAAGCTCGGTTTTCCGACAGTTAACCTAGATATTACACAGGGTTCCCCTGTGTATAATACGGAGGCGTTGCCTCCGGAAGGGGTGTATGTCGGGGTTGCGATGATGGAAGGAAAAGAATACAGGGCTGGCATAGTGGTGGGCCCAAATGCTAAAATTGAGGCGCACTTGATAGGGTATGCGGGCGATGCTTATGGGAAAGAGGTGAGCCTCCATCTTAAAAATTTTCTGCGAGAATATAAGAAGTTTGACACCGAAGAAGAATTGATTAGTCAAATAAAAGAAGATATAAGCAAATGTTAAATGCAGCGTTAAAAAATATTAATGTTTCCTTCGCTGGTCCGGTTTTCATTATAGTGGCCGCACTTTTATGGGCTTTTGACGGCCTGATCCGCCAGCATCTTTACTCTCTTCCGCCTATCACTATAATTTTTTTCGAGCATCTGATCGGACTCATTATTCTATTTCCATTTGTTTATAAAAAAGTTTTCAATCCGGGTTTTGGCAAGAGGGAATACTGGCTCCTTCTCCTGATAGCTGTCTTGAGCGGCCTTTTGGGCACGCTCTGGTTTACCACTGCGCTTGGAAAAGTAGGATTCATCTCCCTTTCGGTTGTATTTCTACTCCAGAAGCTTCAGCCGATATTTGCGATTACAACCGCTTCAATATTTCTCAAAGAAAAATTTGAGCGGGGATACATACCCTGGGCGCTTCTTGCCGTAGTTTCCGCGTATTTCGTTACTTTTGCCAATGGCGTGGTGAATTTAGATACAGGCGAAAGCACAGCTGTCGCCGCCTTGTATGCTCTCGGTGCCGCTTTTGCCTGGGGATCCTCCACTACTTTTTCCAAGATGCTTTTGGGAAAGGTGGAAGCTCAAGTGAGCACTTTTTACAGATTTTTGTTTACGGTGCCGATAGCGCTTCTTGTTCTTTATGTGTTTGGCTACGGCGAGAGTTTGGCAGCGCCCACAGGCTCCCAATTTGGCTGGCTGGCGCTGATAGCAGTGTCTACCGGGATGGTGGCCCTCCTCATCTACTACAAGGGACTAAAGAAGACACCAGTCCATATTTCCACAATTTTAGAGCTCACCTTTCCTTTCGTGGCCATAGTGCTCGATATGGTAGTAAATGACAAATATCTGGTGCTTTCGCAGTGGGTTGCTGCCGTAGCGCTCGTTTGGAGCATATATAAAATTGCGAGTCTTAGGGCAAATTTGGGAGAAAATCTCGTAAGCTCAATCTAGCTTTAAGATATGTACGAACTTAGCCGGGTTCTCGCTTAAAATAGAGTTTGTTGTAAACAGGCGCTTGGCTCCAGCTTTTATGATCGCTTTTTCAATTCCCTCTTTTGCAAATACTCCATGAGTAGCGCCTACGATTATTTTCTTAGCGCCTTGTTTTTTTAGGTGTCCAATCGCATGAATGATAGTGCCGCCGGTAGCAATAATATCATCTAAAATACAAATATTTTTTCCTCCTATATTAAAATCGCCTTCCATCTTATGGATTTTAGTAGCGCTTTTTCTGGTTTTCTTTAAGGAATGGCCTTGCGCGTTCTCGGTAAAATATGATGCGCCTTCGTCCGGCGAAATTACCAGAAATTTTTCGCTGGAGCTTTCCTTTGCAAAGTATTTTTTAGCGTAGTCAACCAATATTTTCCCAGCAGAAAGGTTTTCAATCGTTAGGCCTTGCCTAACGAATTTTCCTGGCCCGGCCAAGAAATGGCAGTCATAAGTGATTAGTTTTTTTACGCCGGATTGAGCAAGTAAAGAGCAAAGCACATCAGCACTCACCGTCTCGCCCTTTTTGTTTTCTCGGTCTTGGCGGGCATAGGGAAGGTAGGGGATGAAAATTTCGATATTTTTTGTTTCTTTCTTTAGACGGGCGAGGATCAAGAGAAGCTCAAAGATCCTCTTGTCTGGATGAGGATAGAGGCTGTGCATCACCAAGACTTTTTCATTCTTAAGAGATTCTATGCGGGGGATAAGGACATATGATTCATCGTCCGGAAAGTGCTTGATTACCACATTTGGCTTGCCAAAGCCGGCGGCGTACGGAGTAATCAGTTTCCTCATGCTACAATAGTAGCATATGGATTTATTAAAGAAAAAGTGCGTGCCGTGCGAGGGCGGAGCAAAACCCCTTAGCAAGGCTGAGGCAGAAAAATATATGCAGGATGTTCTGGGCTGGACTATGGATGAGGTAGGGAAGAAGATCTCTAAAGAATTTAAATTTACTGATTTTATCGGTGCGATAAATTTCGTGGAGAGAGTGGCAGATGTGGCAGAAATGGAGGACCATCACCCAGACATACATGTCTATTACAACAAAGTTGTTCTGGATCTATGGACCCACGCCACAGGCGGGCTCTCAGAGAATGACTTTATAGTCGCGGCCAAGACTGATGCGGTGAAGTAAAACTCAGGTAAGTTAGTTGGCGAATTTCCCTTCAGAGACAATTTCTTTAATTTCTTTTCTTTGGTTGGGGGTCTCTCTCGCCTGGTTTTTTTCTGAAAGGTCGGCGATGCTTCCCGGCCTGCCAAGAGCAATCATAGCTTCTATTGTGTAATCCTGCGGTATTTCCAATTTCTCTCTTGCCATATCATGGTCAAACCCGGACATGGAGTGTGCGACCAAGCTCATTTCTGTAGCTTGTAGCGCAAGGTTTTCCCACGCAGAGCCGGCATCAAAGGAATGGGATCCGTTCATGGTACCGTCCTTTTTTAGATTATAGGAAGCTAATACTATAAGCGCTCCTGCTCGAATGCACCATTCGCGGTTGCCATCTTCTAAAAGACCAAGAAACACCTCGAATTCGGATGTTTCTCGTTTTGCATATATGAATTTCCACGGCTGTCGGTTGCTTGAAGAGGGAGCCCAGCGAGCTGCTTCAAAAAGAGTCATTAATTCATCTTCTTTCAGCGCTTCGCTGGACATCGCTCTGGGGGAGTGCCTCTTTAGGAATATGTCGAGCACCGGATAGTCCGCCTTTCTGCCATTTATTTCTTTCATTCGGCAATTATACAATATTTACACAGAGAAGAAAGTGAGAGGAAAGGCGGGGAGATCTAAGGCACGGCTAAATGTACTCCATGTCGTAGCCCATGCGGTATATTTCTTCTGCCTCCTCGGTGCAAGCAGGGCAGAGGATAAAACGCACTATTTTTTCCTCCACTTCATTTTCTAGAAAATATTCTGGTCTTTCCATATGCCAGCTGTTTGACTGCCTGAAAGCGTAGCACTTCCTGCACATTTCGAGCGCCTCCGATTCGTCCTGGCCTCTTCTCAATAATGTTTTTAACATAAAATTTTTTTTGATTTATAAAATAT
>CAYGDR010000029.1:0-4408 GCA_964348775.1 uncultured Candidatus Saccharibacteria bacterium
GTACATACACTCGATGATATTGCATCAAGTGGTGCCAAGCTATTGAACCTATACGGGTAGATTGACTATTAGTTGAAAAGAGAGTACTATTAAAAAAGCCCTTCCGGGGGCTTTTTTATAAAGAGTTAAAAAATAATCCCAAAATTTCGAGAATTACTGAGTATTTTAAGGAAACTAAAGCAGAACTAAAGCATGTGATCTGGCCTTCCAGGCAGCAGACTTTTTACTATACTCTCATTGTTATAGTGCTTTCAGTTCTCTTGGCCTACTTCCTTGGAATCTTTGATTTCATTTTCGGCAGGCTCTTGGGCAGGATCATCTAATGTCTAAGCAAGAAGCACAAGGAATCCGAAGCTGGTACGCTATCCATACCTATGCAGGGTATGAGAATGTTGTCTTGCGAAATTTAAAACAGCGCATCGACTCTCTCGGCATGCACGACAAGATTTTTAACGTAATTGTTCCAGTGGAAAAGAAAATAAAGATAAAAGGCGGGAAGCGGGTGGAGGTTGAGGAAAAAATTTATCCCGGCTATGTCCTCGTTGATATGATCGTCACTGATGACTCCTGGTATGTGGTGCGAAACACCCCTAGAGTTACCGGGTTCGTGGGGGCAGGAGTGAATCCTGTGCCTCTCCGCAAGGATGAAGTGGACTATCTTTTCAGCAAGATGGATGCCGGCACCGCGAAGCACAATATAGACATGAAAGTAGGCGAGCTTGTAATGATAGTAGACGGCCCGTTCAAGGATCTAGAGGGCAAAGTAAGCTCTGTGGACAACGAAAGAGGCAAGATAAAGGTTTTGGTATCTATGTTCGGCCGAGAAACTCCTGTAGAGCTTGATTTCTTGCAAGTTAAGCAGCTTTAAGCTAATCTATAGCAAGTAAACTTAATGCAATGGCTAAGAAAATAACAAAAAATCTGAAAGTGAGGATTATGGGAGGCAAGGCTACGCCGGCTCCTCCTTTGGGCCCGACCTTGGGCCAGGCAGGCATAAATATCGGTGAGTTTGTCACAAAGTTCAATGCCGCTACAAAGGATATGATGGGAGAGCCTCTCACTGTGCACATAGCTGTTTACGATGACCGCAGCTATGATTTTAAGGCTACCACCACGCCTGCTTCAGAATTAATTCTCAAGGCTGCCGGCGTAGAAAAGGGCTCTGGAAAGCCCAATTCTTCCAAGGTTGGCAAAATCACTCGAAAACAAGCAGAAGAAATCGCGCAAAAGAAAATGGTTGATCTGAATTCAACCGATATGGCTGGGGCGGTAAAAATTATTGCCGGCACTGCCCGCTCAATGGGCATAGAGGTAAAAGACTAAAATATTCTGGGCTTAACTAATTTAATGGAACCACAACTTACTGCGAATGATCACAAGAAGATTCTGATTTGCTTGGCGGTTTATCTCACTTCTCTTTTTGCCGCCAACACTCTTGGGCTTAAGCTTATGCCTTTCTTGTTTGGAGCTCACTTGTCTGTGGCAGTATTTTCTTTTCCAATAGTATTTTTAATGACTGATGTCATTGGAGAGGTCTATGGCAGGCATTTGGCCAAGCTTTTCGTGAGAGCGGGTTTTATAAGCACAGCTTTATTTTTGTTTTATTCAGTATTATCGATATCTTTGCCTTGGGCGGAAAAAGGCGAGTGGGCAAAAGAGGCATACAATATTATTTTTGGCACTTCCGGGCGAATTGCGCTCGCATCGCTCACGGCATTTATGATAGCCGAGTATCAAGACGTGTTTACATTCTTTTTCGTAAAAAGCAAAATCGGAGAACGGATGTTTTGGCTTAGATCTTTTTTATCAAACCTGTGGTCGCAGCTTTTAGACAGCGTTATCTTCATGGTGATAGCATTTGCCGGGATATACCCGACAAATGTTCTCATCAGCATCATTATTACCTGGTGGCTTTTCAAAGTAGCTATGGGACTGGTATATACACCCCTTTCATATTTAGGTATTCACATACTGAAAAAATATGGAAACCAGGCCTAAATATATAGCTTTTGTTGCAAGCAGCATTGATGGCCGGATAGCCAAAAGCGGAAAATCCGGCACCGATTGGACGAGCAAGGAGGATTGGAGTTTTTTTACCAAATCTCTCAAAGGTATGGATGCCGTTATAGCGGGCCACAATACCTACAGAGTTGCTAAAGAACGGCTCAAGCGGAGGAATACTGTTGTCCTGACCTCAAAGGCTGCAAAACTGAAAATCGAAGGTAAAACAACTTTTTTTAATCCGGAAAAGTCTGATATAAAGAAATTTTTACGAATCAAGAAGTATAAAAAAATTGGGATACTTGGCGGCGCCAAAGTTTATGATTTCTGCTTGAAAAATAAGATGCTGGACGAGCTTTTTGTCACTATTGAGCCGTATGTATTTACTACAGGAGTCCCGATGTTTTCCGGCAAAGAATTCCGCAAATACAAATTTATTTTACAGTCGATAAAGAAGCTCAACAAAAAGGGCAGTCTGCTTTTGAAATACAAAAATGAAAATTAAGGCGATTAAAACCAAAATATTTCATGAGGGCGAGGAGTTGTTGCCGTTTATTTTTGAATATGTCAAAAAGGTTCCTGAAAACTCGATTCTAGTCATTACATCAAAGATTGTGGCTCTTTCGGAAGGTCGGACTATGGTTGCGAGGAATGACCAAGAGAAGTCTAAAATCATAAAAAGAGAAAGCAGTTTCGCATTCAAAACCAAAATTGTGTGGCTCACTATTAAAGACGGCGCTGTTATGGCAAATGCCGGTATTGACGAATCGAACGCAAAAGGAAAATTAATCTTTTTACCCAAGGATAGTTTTAGCACCGCTCAATTTTTGCGCAAAAAGCTCATGCAAAAATTTGGTCGGAAAAATCTCGGCATTTTGATTACCGATAGCCGTCTTTTGCCGCTTCGAGCGGGGACAGTAGGAGTTGCTCTAGGCTATGCCGGTTTCGAAGGTGTAAAAAATTACATTGGTAAGCCGGATATTTTTGGCAGAAAACTCAAAATGCAAAAAACAGATGTGGCTGACAGCCTCGCTACGGCGGCAGTACTATGCATGGGCGAGGGAAATGAGAGAAAACCCTTAGCAGTCATAACTGACGCGCCTGTGATTTTTACCGGCAAAGTAAATAAAAAAGAGCTCGTTATAGATCCAAAAAAAGATCTATATGCCCCGCTTTTTAGAAAACTAAATGGCAAAATTTAAACCAAAAATACCATATCTCACAGGCTTGATAAAAAAACTTGCTCCGAAGGCCGGGGCCAAGGTGGTTGTCGAGCCGGAATGGAAAATAGCCGCGCAGATAATATATAAAAATGGCGTCGTACGATCTCTCCGATACCTTTCGCTCGATTTAAACAATATTGCTTCTTCCGATATCGCAAAAGATAAGGATTATGCGAAGTTCTTTATGGATATTAAAGGCTATCCGGTTGCGGAAGGCGAGACCGTTTTTTCGGACGATTGGGCGGATGCAGTAAAAAGCAACCGTAAAATTCCTTATGCATTAAAATATGCGCAAAAGCTGGGCTATCCGGTGATAGCAAAGCCAAACAGCAAAAGCCAAGGGGTCCAAGTGGCCTTGGCATGGGACAAAAAGGAGCTTGCATCCGCACTACGGGATATTTTCAAAGGCGATAGGGTTGCAATAATCGAAAAATATATGCCCGGCCGAGATTATAGGATAGTGGTGCTTGATGAAAAAATAATCTCCGCATACGAGCGCATCCCTCTTTCGGTTTTAGGAGACGGTAGAAGTTCTGTAAAAAAACTTTTAGAAAAAAAGCAAAAGGCTTTTATAAAAAATGGCCGGGACACAAGGATAAATTTTAAGGATAGGAGAATAAAAATAAAATTGAGGCGTCTAGGATACACATTTGGTTCAGTGCTGCAGAAAGGCATAAAAATTTACCTTCTCGATAATGCCAATCTTTCAACCGGAGGGGATTCTCTTGATGCGACTGATACCATGCACTCAAAATTCAAAAAAATAGCAATAAACCTCACTGCCGACATGGGGCTTCGGATCGCCGGGGTGGATATTATGATTACCAAAGGGGATATAACCATGGATCCGAAACTTTGCAAATATTTTATGATCGAGATCAACTCTGCGCCCGGATTAGACCATTATGTAACTACGGGCACCAAACAGAGAAAGATCGTGGAGGCGATGTATTTAAAAATTCTAAAAGCTCTTGGAAAGAGATAGCAGTTGGAGTATATTAAACAAGTGGCCCGTTCGAAAAACTCAGGCCTTCGGTTCTGAGGCTCAGGCTCGAAGAGGTCATGGTGAGTAAAAATCGAACCATGAAGAAAAAGGCTCAAAAAATGAATAAAATCAAAAGGCCGTCCTGGGATGAATACTTTCTCCAAATGGCAGATTTGGTAGGGACCAGGGGCACTTGCGA
>CAYGDR010000029.1:4508-8425 GCA_964348775.1 uncultured Candidatus Saccharibacteria bacterium
GGGATGAATACTTTCTCCAAATGGCAGATTTGGTAGGGACCAGGGGCACTTGCGATCGCGGGCAAGCGGGGACAGTAATAGTAAAAGACAGGCGCTTGCTTGCTACCGGCTATGTGGGCTCTCCGGTAGGACTTCCTCATTGCGACGAAGCGGGTCATGAGATTCACACTGTTACCAATGACGATGGCACAGTTTCCCAGCACTGCGTCCGCACCGCGCATTCTGAAACAAACGCTATCGCAAACGCTGCCCGCTTTGGCGTGGCAATAGAAGGAGCCACTATGTATTCAAAAATGATTGCTTGCTACGCTTGCGCAAAAGTGGTTGTAAATGCCGGCATCAAGCGCTTTGTGGCGGCGCGTGATTATCATGTGAGCGCCAAGAGCAAAGAAATTTTCAAAAAGGCAGGAGTAAAGCTTGAGATTATAAATAAAGAGGTCGTGAAATACGACAAAATGTAATTTATGATTGACTTAAAAGAACTTCAGAGAGAAGTGGTGCGGAATAAAGAAGCAAGGGGTTTCAATACTACCAATGTGGCCTTGGAGTTCTGCCGAGCACATGAAGAACTTTCTGAGGCTTTTAAAAAACATAATCAGAATGAGCCTGGAGTAGCAGAAGAATTTGCCGATGTGATGATATTTATCTTAGGCATGTGCGAGAAGATGGGCTTTGATCTTGAAAAAGAGCTGGTCAGAAAAATAGAGATAAACAAGAACCGAAAATATAAAAAAGAAAAATCTCCTGAAGGAGAAGATGTGTTTATTAGAATTAGAACTCCCGAGGATCCATAGAATCCTAAAATCTCTCGTAAACAGAAATAACAAATGGAAGGGGATTGTTTTCGCTTACTTTATATTCAGTTCGTGAGATTTCATTCCAGACTACGGGGATAATTTCCGGAAAAAAAACCTCTGCATTTTTGTCTTCTGCGTCTATGTGGGTTATATATAACCTGTCAGCAACTTCTATAGATTGCTTGTATATGTCTCCTCCTCCTATTATAAATATTTCTTTTTCACTTTTGTCTTCTTTCGCAAGGCTTATTGCTTCTTGCAGAGAATGTGCTATTTCTACGCCAGAGAATTTATAGCTTTTGTCCCGAGTAATCACGATATTTCGCCTTTTAGGCAAAGCTCTTCCCATCGCTTCGAAATTTTTCCGCCCGGAGATTACGGTATGCCCGGCGGTGGTTTCTCGAAAAAACTTCTGATCTATAGGCAGGCGCCAAATGAGATCGTTTCCTTTACCAAGCTCATTATTTTTGCCGATTGCAGCGATTAAAGAAATCATGGTTCTATTGTATCACCATGACCCTGAGTTCACCGAATGGGTCATATTTATACGGCTATGGGCGCTTTTATAGAATCATGCGGATTGTAATCCACGAGTTCAAAATCTTCTATCGTAAAATCTTCGATTTTTTTCTTAGCCGGATTTATTTTCATTTTCGGCAGGGGGCGAATGTCATTTCGGCGGGACAGCTGCAGTTGTGCCTGGTCTAAATGGTTTAGATACAAATGCACATCGCCTCCTGTCCAGACGAATTCTCCAGGCAAAAGGCCGGTGACTTGGGCTATCATCATCGTAAATAAGGAATATGAAGCGATATTGAACGGCACTCCCAAAAATGTGTCACAGGAGCGCTGATAAAGCTGGCAGGAGAGCTTGCCGTTTGAAACATAGAATTGAAATAAAAGGTGGCACGGTGGAAGCCCAGCTTTGTTCATCTCCTCAATATCCGCTACATTCCAGGCAGATACTATGAGCCGTCTGCCGTCTCTATGTTTTGGATCTTTTTTTACTGCCTCGATATTTTCTATCAGCCTTGCTATTTGGTCTATTTCTCCTTCCGGAGTCCGCCAGTGCCTCCACTGATAGCCATAGATCGGCCCTAGGTCTCCATTTTCTTTTGCGAAGGCCGGATCAGCCTTTATCTTATCTACAAATTCTTTCATGCCCTTTTTCCATTCTTCGCCGTTTATTTCCGGGATCGGCAGATTTTTTTTCTTTAGATATGCCTTGTAAGGCCACTCATCCCAGATATGCACATCATTGTCTGCCAAATATTTTAAGTTTGTATCACCGCGCATAAACCACAATAGCTCATGGGTGATGGCTTTCATCGGCACTTTCTTTGTAGTAAGAAGAGGGAAGCCGTCTTCTAAATTGAAGCGCATTTGGTAGCCCAGGAGGCTTCTGATGCCCGTACCGGTGCGGTCGCCCTTGTCTTTGCCGCTCTTTATTATATGTTCTAGGAGATCCAGATATGATTCGTCCGCATGCTTGCCAATAAGTTTCTGCATATTTTTCAGTATACTTTTTTACTTTGATTAGGGAAACATTGACAAATTTAGTGCCAAATGCTACTCTGTAGACATCATTCTCATCTACTAAATATTGGGAGTGACCCAATATGTACGCACAATATTCAACAAAACCAAAGCAATTTGGCCGCTCTGCTTCGTCTTTTAGAGCAAAACCTAGATTTGGAGGTAGTTTTTCCTCTGCCCGCCGTCCTTTTAAAAGGACCGGAGGAGGGAAGAAGCGATTCGGAGGAGATCGCATAGATGCTTCAAGATTTATAAAGAAAGCCGTTCATATGGAAGAAAAAGCTTATATCGCAAAGCATACCTTTGCAGATTTTCCTTTTAATGAGCAATTACAAAAAAATATTGTAAGAGCTGGATATGTACATCCAAGGCCAATTCAGGACCAATCTATAAATGTAGTTTTAGAGGGTAGAGATATTTTTGGTATGGCAAATACTGGTACAGGTAAAACTGCAGCTTTTTTACTGCCTCTTATAGAAAAAATTGCAAAGACCAAGGGGCTCGCTAAAGGAGAAAAAGTTTTAATAATGGCTCCGACTCGCGAGCTTGCTATTCAGATTGACGATGAGTTCAGAAAATTAGCTTTTGGTTTTGGAATGTTCTCTGTTGCTTGCGTGGGAGGCCTACCTATCATGAAGCAGATTAGAGAAATAAAAATGGGAGTATCTTTTGTAATCGGCACGCCAGGCAGACTAAGGGATCTTATTGAGAAAAAAGTCTTAGATTTATCAACTTGCCATTCTGTTGTGCTAGATGAGGCAGACCGTATGCTAGATATGGGCTTCAAGGATGACATGCTTTTTATACTTGGTAAGGCTCATAAAGAGAGGCAAACCCTTTTCTTCTCAGCTACACTTTCTCCTGATATTAAGAAATTAACTGGTGAGTATTTAAAAGACCCAGTTTTTGTATCTGTTGTCTCAGGGGAAACCGCAAAAAATATAGAGCAAGATGTGGTCCGATATAAAGGCAAGGATGAGCAATTAGAAAAACTACACGAAATTTTGAAAAAAGATGGTTCTGACAAAGTACTTATCTTTAGAGAAATGAAGCACGCCGTAGATAACCTAACAAAAGAGCTTTCCCAGCATGGATTTAAGGTGGGCTGTATTCACGGGGACAAGAGATCTAGAGAGCGAATCCGTACTCTTGATATGTTTAAACAAGACAAGATAAATATCTTGATTGCCACGGATGTGGCAGCGCGAGGGCTTGATATTCCGGATGTTACCCATGTGATCAACTACGATGTGCCTCAGACCTACGATACTTATGTGCACCGCATCGGCCGAACCGGCCGTTCCGGCAAAAAAGGCACCGCGCTTACTTTTGTGCCGGCCTAAATTTGCTATACTAATCTAAGATGAGAAACTTACAAAAAGGATTTTCGCGTCTGTTGCTTCTTGGATTGATCGGTGGCCTCCTTATTGCCGGAGGGTATTTTGTTTGGTCAAAAAAAAGCTATTCCCCTGCTCATCCTACTTGCGAGCAGTCTAAGTACGAACCCAATGTTTATTTCAATGATTATAGGAAAGAGATGGTGTTTGAATGTTTTGGAGAAATAGATCTAAAGGGGAATAAATG
>CAYGDR010000030.1:0-8109 GCA_964348775.1 uncultured Candidatus Saccharibacteria bacterium
CCCATAGTAGGAGCAGCAGAAAACTTTGGAGTCTGACATTTGTCATAAACTCCTGGTCCTAATCTTCGGCAAATTTTAAATTTTGGTTTTGATATCATAAATTATTTAAATTTTATACTCTTCGAGGCTTCTTCGGCTTTGGCCCGTTGTGAGGTATAGGGGTGGCGTCTTTTATGGAAGTTATCTCTATGCCATGAGCCATAAATGCGCGGATTGAGGGCTCTCGCCCGGATCCGACTCCTAAGACCACTACATCCGCATCCTTTACGCCCATGGCGGAAGCTTTCGATCCGATGATATCGCCTACTTTCGATGCAGCAAAAGGAGTTCCTTTTTTTGCGCCCTTAAATCCGAGAGAGCCGGAGCTGGACCAAAACAATGTGTTGCCAATTTTGTCTGAAAAAAGAATCTTGGTATTGTTGAAAGTCGCCTCCACATGCAAAACACCGGAAACAACTTTTTTCTTCGGTGTCTTCAGCGCTGGAGCTTCTTTTGCTCCTGCCTCCTCCTTTTTCTCTTCAGTTTTGATCGGTTCTGTTGCCATTAATATAAAAATTATGTCTTTGTTTCTTTTCTCTTTCCGGATGCCATCGTCTTTCTCACATTGCCTCTCACTGTGCGAGAATTTGTCTTGGTCCTCTGGCCGTAGACCGGAAGCCTCTTCATGTGCCTGATGCCTCGGTAAGTTTTGATATCTTTTAAGCGCTTTATATTTGCGGAAACTTCTCTCTTCAGATTTCCTTCGATGGTAATTTTCTCAAGGATGGATCTGATTTTATTTTCTTCTCCTTCGGTAAGATCTTTTGCCTTTTTGCCGTGGTCTAAGCCAACCTGGTCTAAAATTCTCCTCGCAGACGGAATGCCGATGCCATAAAGGACGGTCAGTCCGACTTCAAGCCTCTTTTCGTTTGGAATTGTGATTCCTAAAATTCTCATCATGTGAATTATTGTTTTTGCTTATGCTTTGGATTCGTACAAATGACCCGCAAATGCCTATTGCGCCTTACTATTTTGCAGTTATCGCAGATCTTTTTTATTGATGCTTTTATCTTCATCCCGTTAGTGGCAGGTCGCGCTCGCTTTTGATCTAAACTCTGCTTATAAATTAATTTGATAATATCTTTCACTCCTATGATACCGTCTGCGACCGCGGCCACTAACGGGATTCATAAATAAACCAAAGTAAGACAAAAACAAGGGAAAAACCCTTATTTTTCAATGTCTTTTTTCTTTTACAAACCGTATGCTCTATAATACACCATCGCTAAAAAAATTACAACCTCTTGACTATCCTGCCCTTGCCTCCATAAGGATCAAGCACAATCTCGACTTTGTCGCCTATTAAAACTTTGATTCTATTCATGCGCATTTTGCCGGAAAGATAGGCGAGAATTTCAGAGTCATCTTCCATTTTTACCCTAAAAAGGGTAGACGGCAAAGCTTCGGTTATGACGCCTCTCGCAATTTCTAATTTACTAGATCCATTTTCAGTCATTTATGTATATTAAATATAACAAAAATCGCAAAGTCTGTCAAAGTAAGCTTACCCGCACACTTATTTTGGATAGTTTATAGTCATCTTAAAAGATTTCATTTTATCGGGAAAAGACATCCGCCAAAAAGGCTTCAGTATTAAATTCGCAGAAACTACATTTGGGTATTTGGAAAGGACGCCATTGAAATCTTTCTTTTCTTTGCCAAGGAGCTCGCTGGCAAATTTATCAGAGTCAAACTTCCAAACAATTTTTGTATTGCCAGTGATTGAGAAGCTCAGGTTTTTTACCTCGCTAAACTGCATGTTTTCTTTGTTCGCGAGGGTAAAGGATATATTCTTCAGATTATAGATATACACATCGCTGCCGTCGTATTTTTCCAGCGTGTCTTCGGCAATTTTCTTTGTGAGTTTTTTCTGATCAAACAAAAAACCGTAAAGCGTGCCCTTTTGAATAACCGGCACGAAGCTTTCTTTTGAGACAAACGTGCGAGGATCTTCGGGCGTAGTCAAAAACACAGCATCTTTGAACAGCACGAATCCTCCTGGAATCTGCCCGACGGCTTTCTCTGTGAGCTTATCTTTGAGCGTCTTTTTCAGATCCGAAAGTATTTTGTCCTTTTCCTCGCCCCCGATGACATAAAATTCGCCTTTTACTCCCCCGGTTAGGCTGGTCTTTGACCGGCCGTAAAACTTTTCATATTTCGGAGTGCCTTTAAAGCCGAATATCTTGAAATCAAGCGGTTCGCTATTGTACTCCTCCCCGGTTTCCGCTCCATAGATGCCGACCTCGACTTTTCCCGGCTCTTTGTCGCGGCCTTGTCCGGGTATCACTATTCTTTTTTCTGTCTTATAGATTTTTCCATTTGAGCCTTCGAGCCGGGTATCGATGGTAAGTATTTGAGAATTCGGGCTGAAAGCATTGTATAAGATCACCGTGCCTCTGGCAGGAGTGCCCATCTCATCTTTTTTATCTGTCTTTACCTTTCTTGTCTCTTCCCCGGAAATTACAATAAGATCAAACGGCAAGGGAGAAGTCGGGTCTTTGGCGGCGGACAAAGTAGCATTTAAAGACACATCCTGCGCCTTTGGAGTGATGCTTATATCCGCGCTTGAGAACATGTAAGAAAATGCGAAAAAGAGAAATATTACGGAAATAAGAGCAACTATCCAGAGGCCGTATCTGCGCCGAGGAGGTTTTTTTCTTTCTACAGGATAATGATCTCTTTCCCTTGGGGGGATGGCAGGGGGCCTAGGAGCCTCGGCTCTTATCGGCGAAGAGGGTTTTGTTATTATTTTTATTTTTATGCCATCATCCATTTTCATATTATTTATGGCCTAAAAAGCGGTTAATATAGATAGAATCAATAATGAGAAAAGTGTCCCTGATGGCGCTGTCTTCAAAAAGCGCGACGCCATGAAGCCTTTCGGAATTCAAAAATATCACTTGGAATTTTGACTCGGTTAAAGTGTACTGGTTGAACTGCTCGGTCTTTATTATTTCGGCAAAGAAATCTTCGTATTCTTTTTCTATGGTTATAAAAATAGAGGCTGGTATGGAAATGTCATTTGAAAGGTTTGCCAAAGAAGACTGAAATTTTTTCAGCCATTCTGTTTTTAGATTGCTTATGATTGGATCCATCTTCACTTTGAGCCCCGATTCAGCGTGTCCGTCTTTGTATAGAGAGAAAAAAGACCTGGCCTCTTCCATATTGCATTTGAGGGCCTCCGCAACACCGCGAATAATGAAATTTCTGCCGATAGGGTAAGACACGCTTTCCCGAAGCAGATTCTGCTTTACCATGGAAATATCGGTCACCTCTCCTCCTATATCTACAAGAAGAAAATCTTCCTGGTGCACATACATGTCCCGCACCACAGTAAAAGACGCCATCAAGAAAGAGAAAAATTTCACCTCGCGCTTATGAAAATGCCTGAAGCTTATCTCTTCTATCTTTTGCAGGACATATTCGCCAGATAGCGAAACAAAAAGGGTCATTTCTAGATGCTTGGCCTTTTGATTTGAAGGGTCGATGACTTCGTAGCCATTTAGCACTGTCTTTATGTTCTTCAGCTCAATCGGCCTGACTTTGTTGCCGGACTCAACATATTTTGCCAGGCGGTCCTTTTCAAAAAGCTCTATCTCTTTTTGTATCAGGCTGTCTGCCAGCTTCGCATTAAAAACAAACGGCGCGGTCTTATCAAATTTTATTATTCGGTTTTCTGAAATATACCAGGGCGAAGCGAGAGCGCAGAAAATTCTCTTTGGAGCCCCATGACGCCCTGTGGCAATTTTCCCCGCCGCCACATCGAGAGTCTTTAGGGTTTGAGCCAAGAATTCTTCCGGATTCATCTGGCCCATCGGGGCGATCGGCTCCCTTACGGAAAAAACAAGCCGGGGAACTCCGGTATTTCGTATGGCAAACAAAGCCCCGCAGACCGAAGAAGATCCGATATCAAAAACTGCTGCGAGTTCTTCATTTTTTACGGAAGGAGAAAAAAGACCCTGGAAAATACCCATCCTCAAATTATAACACAATATTTTACAAATCCAGGCTAAGAAAGGACTGCTTTTATCCTTCTGACACCCGCAGAGACTGCTTCTTCTTTAAGTATCTTAAAATTACCCAATCCGCTTGTATTTTTTACATGCGGACCTCCGCAAAATTCTTTAGATACGGGTTTACCCTCCTTGTCTTCGATAAAATATACAGAAACAATCTCCGGGTATTTGGCGCCGAATTCCATTTCAGCGCCTATCTTCTCAGCTTCGGCGAGAGGCATCTCTCTGCGCACCACATTCAACCCTCTTTTTATCTTGTCATTGGCCCATTCTTCGACTTTTTTCTTTTCTTCATCGGTAAGTTTGCGGTCAAAAGAAAAGTCGATTCTCAGCCTTTCTTCTGTTATATTACTGCCTCTTTGCTTAATTTCAGAGCTCACGACAGCCTGCAGGGCCGCTAGGAGCAAATGGTGAGCAGTGTGCAGTTTTATCGTTTTTTCCTCATGATTCGCCAATCCGCCCTTGAACATGCCGGCAGAAGCTGTCTGGGAAAGCTTTTGGTGTTCAGCCATCTTTTTATTGAAATCTTCAAGATCAACATCTTGGCCTTTTTCTTTTGCCAGCTCAAGAGTTAGTTCTATTGGAAAGCCATAGGTGGTAAAAAGAATAAATGGGCTTGTTCCCTTTTCAAATTCCTTTTTCCCTTCATTTAAAGTACTCATGAACTTTACTTTTTCATCAAAAAAAACACTTTTTGTGTCTACTTCAACAATTTTTGGGTAAATATTTTTATAATAATCTATATAATAATCAAAAACTTCGGGGGCAATATGGTGCCCTGCAAGCTTAATCTTCATTTTGAAAATTGCCCGTCGAATCAATCGGCGCAGAACATAACCTTGGTCCTTGTTAGATGGCAAAACCCCATCTACAATTAAAAACATGGCGCTCCTCAAATGATCGGCAACTACCCGTGCTGATTTTTCCTCATAACTTTCTGAATTTTTTTTAATTATTTCTAACGCAGGCGCAAAAATATCCGTTTCATAAATACTTTGTTTGCCTTGAATTACAGTAGTCACGCGTTCTAAACCTGCCCCAGTATCTACATTTTTATTAGGAAGTTCAGCGGCAACTTTGCCGTTTTCTTGCTTATAGACCATAAAAACATCGTTCCAAATTTCAACCACCTTTTGCTCGTCTTCCGCTTTTTCAAACTGATCCTGGCTCATATCTCCAAGCGATCCGGTCAAATCATAAAACATTTCAGTTGATGGCCCGGCCGGAGAATTTGGTCCGGCACTCCACCAATTGGATTTTGAGCTTTTAAAATAAATTCTGTCCTCAGGCACTCCTAAAGATTTCCAGATTTCTAATGATTCCAGGTCGCGCGAGACATCCTCGCTCCCGCCGAACACGGTTATGTATAATCTGGCCGGATTGAGGCCAAGCCCCTCTTTTTTCGCAGTTAGAAATTCATAGCTCCATTTTATGGCGTCCTCTTTAAAATAATCTCCAAGGGACCAGTTTCCCATCATTTCAAAAAATGTAAGGTGCGTGTTGTCTCCAACCTCGTCCAAATCTACTGTGCGAATACATTTTTGGACATTAACCAGGCGCTTGCCTTCCGGATGCTTCTCTCCTAAAAGATAAGGCATTAAAGGCTGCATGCCGGCAATATTAAAAAGCACCGAAGGGTCCCGCTCAGGCACTAGAGAAGAAGAAGGAATTATTTTATGTCCCCGACTTTCGAAAAACTTTAAAAATCTTGATCTGACTTCATTTGAATCCATCCCGATACTAAAATTTTAAACTTTTCATAATAGTGGTTATATCTCTTAATCAAAAATTTAGTACGGGACAGGTACTAAAAGTTGGTTTTACAGCGCTTCAGCGTCTCTGGAAATTTTTCTGATTGGCTTTTCAAACATATTCACTACTACGAAAATAAAAAGCACTATCAATGCGGCAATAACCGCCAAGTCGTAAAACTGGAATCCGGCAGCCATGCCTATGCCTGCGGTAACCCACAAGCCTCCTGCCGTAGCAAGTCCGCGAATCTGGGAACCATACACCATGATGGAGCCTGCGCCCAAAAATCCTATGCCCACGATTATCTGCGAAGCCATCCTTGTAGGATCGAAATCTCCAAGAGCTGAATAATGAGCCGCCATCATTTCGGAAATAATCACGAACAACGCAGAGCCCACGGACACCAGCGCATGGGTCTTCATGCCGGCATCTTTATGGACAAAGAGCCTCTCGGCTCCTATCACCATACCCAAAACTAAAGCTATTGATAATCTAATGACTACATCCCCATTCGCCAAAAAAAATTCAGGCATGTATGGATTATACAACTATACCTCCACCCAGGCAAACAGGACCATCGTATAAAACAACGGACTGGCCAGAAGCGATTAAAACCGGCTTCTCAAAATTCACTTGTGCAACACTCGGTGTTGAACATTTTATTTTGCATAATAAAAGCTCTCCATGATAGCGAATTTGAGCAGTGTAATTTTTATTTTCTTTTGGCGCCTTCGATATCCAATTTGTTTTCTCGATAAAAACAGGGAAATGTGAAAAATTCTTTGGCATTCCTCCCGCCTCCGGCCTGAACCTTCCGCCAGTAGAATGTCTCACATTCCCCTGTTCTGAAACCGTCAAAGTATTTTTCTTTATGTCTTTCCCTACCACATAATACCTGCCGTCATTTGGGCTCTTTTTGGTAATGGTAAAACCATGCCGTTCCCCTAGAGTATAAAATACCGCGCCATCATGATGGCCGATTACTTCTCCATTTTCATTTATCACCTTCCCTTTTTTGCTCTTGATGTAATGCTTCAAAAATTTCTTCAAATCCACTTCGCCCAAGAAGCAAATACCCTGACTGTCTTTCTTTTCCGCTACAGGCAGTTTAAATTTTTTAGCCAGCTTGCGGACTGCGCTTTTTTTCAGATGGCCGACAGGAAATAAAATTTTGCTTAATTGATCTTGCCTTAAAGTCCAAAGAAAATAACTTTGATCTTTAGACGGATCTACACCCTTCAAAAGGAGGTGCGAGGAGTGCTTTTGCGAGGGAGTGGCTGAGCGTAGCGAGGGACCGAGCGACTGAGCAAAGGCACTCCTCGCACCTCCTTTCGCGTAGTGACCTGTTGCCACAAAATCAGCTCCCGTCGAAATAGCTTTTTGCAGGAATGCGCCGAATTTCACTTCTTTGTTGCACATCACATCCGGGTTCGGAGTCCGCCCAGCCTTGTACTCGGCTATCATATAATCCGCCACGCCTTTCTTGTACTCCTTTTCAAGATCAAAAGTAAGAAAAGGGATATCAAGATGCGCAGACACGCGCATGGCATCCCGCCTCTCCTCTTCCTCATTGCATTCTAAAAAGTCCGGATGCCAGGTGCGCATAAAAACACCCACGACATCAAAACCCTGCTGTTTGAGCAAGGCTGCTGAAACGGCAGAATCCACTCCACCAGAAAGGCCCACAAATACAGTTTGCTTCATAAACTCAAATTACATTTCTAAAAGCTTCTTGTAAAGCTCGTAAGTAGCCCTGGCGTCGCCCAAGCCAGTGTGGGAATGCTTGTTTTCTATGCCGAAGCGAGCGCACATTTCCCGAAGAGAAAAATGCTCAAAGTCAAGATCTTGATGAAATTTCGCCCAGGCGATTGAAATGGTATCGAGCTTGTGATAATGGAGAGTATTTTCCATGCCGAGCTTGGCGAAAGCATGCTCGATAAATCCCGAATCAAAGGCCACATTCTGCCCCACCATGATCGCGCCTTTCACTTTGGCCCCAAATATTTTCATAGCCTTTTTTAGGGTATGGGCATCTTGCCATAGATCTTCTTTGTAATGATTTATCTTCATGGAAACCGGATCTGCTTTTTCGACATGCTCCGGCTTTATCTTTAGCTCAAATTCTTCGATGACTTCCAAATTTGGATTTGTAAGCACGCAGCCGATTTCAATAATCTCATGCTCTAGCACATTAAGTCCGGTAGTTTCTATATCTATAAAAGCTAAATTGTGTTTCCGCATCCATAGATTATAGCTCTTTGCTTCAAAATTCCCAAAAAAGCAAATGTATACGATCGTATAC
>CAYGDR010000031.1:0-7889 GCA_964348775.1 uncultured Candidatus Saccharibacteria bacterium
ATATGATCTTTATTATAACTCCAAGAATGAAGGTCATAAAAAAGAAGTAACTTCACGGGTAAATGCACAAAAATCGCTAGCCACCAACCAAAGAATTCAAAACTTAAAAAATCCCACATATTTTTCTATAACTGAACAAAAGGGAGACATGGAGGAAGACGGAAGTTATAAGAAAAAAGACAAAAAAGTTTTCATCTACGATAGTAAAAGTGATAATGATGAATTAACGCATATACACGAACTGACCCATAAATCTACTAATTCTCAAGAACTTATGGCTTTTGATACTCTCTTCGATCTGACTGTAAGAGCTCGTGAGTCGCTAAAATCTATGTCTCCGTACTTACAAAGAAGGTATGATGCTAAAACTTGGGAGTATTTGATGAATGCCACGGAAATAGATGCCCGCCAAAATTCTACTCGTTTTTGGCTTTACAAAAATTTTTCTGGATATAAACCTGATTCTTCTTTTGAAAAAAAGCACTTGGATTTTTTATATGGTAATTATGGGAAACTGCCTTACGACATAAGACAATTGTTGGATTTATTTCCAGACACCGAAATCTTTATAGAAAATATGAATAAATATTAATGAAACCCAAGCTTTATATTGTCACCGGAAGCCCTTTCAAGTTTGGAGATTTATCTGCCAAATTAAGCGAGTTTTTTGATTGCGAGCAAAAACATTGGAATGAGTCTGAAATACAAGGAGATCCGGAAGAGATCATCAGACACAAGCTCGACAGAGCGTATGAAGTATTCAAACACCCGGTACTTGTGGATGATGTTGAAGTAAACCTGGAAGCGCTAAATGGCTTTCCAGGTCCATACATGAAAGACTTTTGGAGCCGTATGACCGCATACGAAATGGGCAATAAATTTGCAGATACTCGGATAAGCGCCACTTGCAGGCTAGGCCTCTGCCGAAAAGAAGGCGAAGCAATAATAGCGGAAGGTACATTTCATGGGACAATCGTGGCGCCAAAAGACAATGAGCACAAAGGCAGGGATTTTGAAATTTTTGTTAAGTTAGACGGCATGGACAAAGTCATGCTCGAATATAAGCCTGAAGAATTCTATGAGCAATCTCACCGAGGCCGTGCCATGAAAAACCTTTTAGCGATTCTCAAGAAAGAAGAAAACTCTAAGTACGCATTTTAAAATCTTTATTTCCCATCAGTTCCGCTAGTCTCTTCCGCGCATTGAAAAGATTTTTCCTCAAGCCGCCCCCACTCAATCCTTGTTGTTTTGCCATTTCTGTATGACTTAATTTTAAACTTGCCTCAATTAATTCTCTATCTTTTTCTGATAATTTTCCTAAAGCTTCCCTAAACGCTTTTTGTTTAAGTTCGGCCTCCTCTCTGTTTACAAGCTCCTCTTCTGGATTCTCTCTGTTTTCGAGAATATCTATTTCATCCATATTTACAACATTTTTTCCTGTATCTAATGTTTTTTTAACTTTACGAAGATAATCGAAAACAGTATTTCTCACAATAGTACCTAGCCAAGTATTTAGAGCAGACTCTTCTTTATATTGGGAAGCATTTCTTAGAGCTTTGAAAAGTGCTTCGTTTGCCACTGACTCAACAATTTCAGGACTTCCTTGTTGCCCTAGAGTTTTTTTACACATGTTATAAATAAACTTTTGTTGGGCTAAGATTTTGTCCTTGAGTTCTTTAAAAGGATCTTCAGGTAATTTAGGCTGAGCTTCTACTGGAAGTGCTTTAAATTCTTTCATTTTATTTTTTCGCTTTTATTTCTTCGAGAAGTTTGGAAACTAGCTCTTCTTTTGTCAGCTGGCCAAGCTGGCCGGCGTCTCTAGATTCGAGAGTAAGTTTTCCAGCTTCAAGTTCTTTATCGCCCAGGACAATCCAGTAGGGGATTTTGCTATTTTTTGCGTCGCGGACTTTTCCGCCCAGATTGCCTTCCGAATCATCCAGTTCTGCACGGACGCCCTGCTCTTTCAGCATTTCATAAACTTCTTTCGCATATCTGTTGTGATTTTCCCGTACCGGGATCACTTTTACCTGCACCGGTGCAAGCCAGAGAGGAAACTTGCCTTCTAGGTGTTCAAGAATGACAGAGAGGAAGCGCTCGATCGAGCCCATTATGGCCGCATGGATCATCACGATTCGCTCTTTTTCGCCTTTTTCGTTTACGCATGAAAGGTCAAACCTCTCCGGCATATTCATGTCGAGCTGTATTGTGGCAACTTGCCAATCTCTGCCCAGAGAATCTTTGGCCATAAAATCCAATTTTGGGCCATAAAATGCGGATTCGCCTATGCCTTCAAATGCGTTCGCCTTTTTTTCGTCGGCAATTTCTCGGAGCGCTTTTTCAGCAGTTTCCCACTTTGCTTTATCACCCAGATATTTTTCAGGATATTTAGGATCATGGAAAGAAAGGCGGACTCGCAAACTAAAGCCAAATGCCCCGTAAAATTCTTGTATTATGTCCCATACTTTTAAAAACTCTTCTTTCATCTGCGACTCCCGGCAAAAGGTATGCGCATCATCTATGGTGATAGCGCGTACGCGGGAGAGGCCGTTTAGTTCGCCTGACTGTTCGTCGCGATATTGGATTGTGGTTTCCGCATAGCGCTGAGGCATTTCTCTGTAGCTCACAGGCTTTCGCGCAAAAATTTGAATATGATGTGGGCAGTTCATTGGCTTTAGGGCAAATTCATCGCCTTCGCGGGTCGTGATGTGAAATAGGTCATCCTTGAATTTGTCCCAATGCCCAGAAGTCATGTACAAGTCTTTTTTTGTAATATGAGGAATAGAAACCTTTTCGTACCCGCGCACTTTGCGGAGTTGCCACACAAAATCCTCTAAAAGATTTTTAACTATAGTGCCTTTCGGAGTCCACAAAGGCAGTCCCGATCCTACTAAGTCGGAAAAGGTAAAAAGGTCTAACTCCTTACCCAGCTTTCTGTGGTCTCTTTCGTTGGTCTTTTCCATAGTCTTTCCATAATATCACTTTTTATCATTTTAGCCAGACATAAAGGTTTTTTGCGTTGCAAATTATAAGGTTTATGCTATTATGAGCCCCATGGTAGTACGAATGAGACATACGAGGTCCCACACCGCAAACAGGCGGTCGCATCATGCCCTAAAAAGCGTGAATTTTGTTAAGTGCGACAATTGCCAGGCCCTTAAGAGGGGGCATACTGTCTGCGCCCAGTGCGGTTTTTATCGAGGCAGAAAAGTTCTTGATTTGGTCAAAAAGACCGAAAAGAGGCAGGCGAAAGCAAAAGCAAAGAAAGCAGCTAATTAACTTATAGCTTGCTGGCTTATTAGCTTCGGTGTTAATTCACTAAGAAGCTAGAAAGCCAAGAAGCTAGGAAGCTAGTAAAAAAATGGCTAATCGGCACCTTTCCAGATCAATAGTTCTTCAGACCCTCTTTGAATGGGATTTCAATCAAGCTAAAGAATTAGACTTGAAAGAAGCCATCAAGAGAAACATCAAGGAGTTTGCTCCTGGCCTTGAAGACGATCAATTTGTATACGCCCTTCTAGAAGAGGTGATGAAAAAGCGCGCGGTGGTGGATGAGATCATAGGCAAAGCCGCGCCAGACTGGCCGATAAGCAAAATCTCCGTGGTAGATCGAAACATTCTCCGCATGGGGCTCACCGAGCTGCTTTTTGGCGACCGCAAAGAAGTTCCTCCCAAAGTTGCCATCAACGAAGCCATCGAGCTCGGCAAAACATATGGAGGTGAAAATTCCGGCAAGTTCATAAACGGCGTGCTCGGCGCTGTATACAAAGAAATGGGCGAGCCGGAAAAAGACCAGAAGAGCAAGCCAAAGAAAGGAGACAAGATTGATCCTAGTAAGATTGCCCACGAAAAACTGGGCGGAGCCTTAGTGTATACAACGCACGAAGGTCAGGTTTATTTCGGCCTAGTTCATGATGTTTTCGGATACTGGACTTTATCGAAGGGCAAACTAGAAGCTGGTGAGGATATAGAGCAGGGAACAATTAGAGAAATTAAAGAGGAAATCGGACTTGATATCCAAATTCTGGAGAAACTCGGAGAAAATGAGTACATAGCTACCCACCCAGAGAAAGGCAAAATTCTAAAAAATGTCACATACTTCTTGGCTAAAAGCGAGTATCGCGAGCTTCGGCTGGAAAAGTCTGGAGGCCTCGATGGAGCCAGGTGGTTCCTGCTTTCTGCCATTCCAGAGCTTCGTATTTATACAGACATCATACCGCTCATAGCCAAAGCAGTTGAAATTATTTCCAAGGAGCCTAATATATAGATAACTTAAATATATGATTGATTTTTCCGATTTTGAAAAAAAGACCAAGATAAGCTTTAAAGACAAAGGCCTTTTAAAGCAGGCTTTTGTGCACAGATCTTATATAAACGAGAACCCGGGTTCCGGGCTTTCGCACAACGAGCGCCTAGAATTTCTAGGAGACGCAGTTTTGGAGCTCGTGGTTACAGATTATCTTTACAACAGATATAAAGTTTACACCGAAGGCGAGCTTACTTCTCTCCGTTCCGCTCTTGTAAATGCAAATATTATCTCCGAGTCTGCTACAGGGGTGGGTTTAAATGACTTCTTGCTTCTGTCAAAAGGCGAAGCGAGAGATATGGGCAAGGCTCGGAGCTATATTTTGGCAAATACTTATGAAGCATATGTGGGCGCGATTTATCTCGACCAGGGATACGGTGCAGCCGAAGATTTCATAATGAGCTCGCTCCTTCATAAGACGGATGAAATAGTAGAAAGAAAGCTATGGCGCGATGCGAAAAGCCTGGTGCAGGAAAAGGCGCAGGAGTTTGCGGGCGTGACCCCTTCTTACAAAGTGCTGCATGAATCAGGCCCAGACCATGACAAGCATTTTACCGTGGGCATACTTTTTGGCTCCGATATGATTGCCGATGGCAAAGGCAAAAGCAAGCAGGAAGCTGAGCAAAAAGCAGCCGAGAACGCATTAAAATTAAAGAACTGGCTCGATTAGCATGCGCCTCAAAACCCTCGAACTAAACGGCTTTAAGTCATTTGCTCAAAAAACTATTTTGAGTTTTGATTCGCCTGTAGTTTGCGTGGTCGGGCCGAATGGCTCCGGCAAGTCGAACGTCGTCGAAGCTGTGCGGTTTGTATTGGGCGAGCAGTCCATGAAGTCTATGCGCGGAAAGGCTGGTACAGATTTGATATTCAAGGGGTCCAAAAATCTTCCAAAGGGTTCCCGTGCGGTTGTTTCCATATATTTAGATAATTCTGACAAAGTTTTTAAAATCATAAACGATTCCGGCGAGAGCGTGGATCTTTCTTACGATGTTATTTCGATTTCCAGAGAAGTCTATCCGGACGGAGTAAATAAATATCTCCTTAACGGCTCTGAAGTAAGGCTCCGCGATATAAACAATTTACTATCCTCTGTAAATGTAGGTTCTTCCGGCCACCACATAATTTCTCAAGGCGAGGCTGACAGAATATTGAACGCAAACCCAAAAGATAGGCGGGAAATGATCGAAGATGCCTTAGGCCTGAAAATTTATCAATACAAGATCAAAGAATCTGCTCGAAAGCTGGAGCGCACAGAAGCAAACATGAAGGAAGTGGCAATGCTCCGCCGAGAAAACGCTCCGCACCTAAATTTCCTAAAGAAACAAGTAGAAAAATTTGAAAAAACGAAAGAGATGCAAGTTGAGCTCTTAGAGCTTTATCGCGAGTATTTAAAAAAAGAAAATATTTATCTGGAGAGCGAAAAATCCTCATTTGGCAAAGAAAAAAGCAGGCTTGTTTCGGAGCTAGGAGAGATTTCGGCCAAAATTTCCGAAAATGATAATGAAGGCGGAGAAAAAGAGAATAAAAGAATAGAGGAGTTAAGGGTTGTGGAGGAAAAATTGAACAATGTTCGAAATCAAAGGGGAGAAATGGAGCGCAAGCTCGGGCGCATCGAGGGCATGCTCGAGTCTAAAGAAAGCAAGATGAAAATATCCGGCCGGTGCCCGCTGTGTGGCCACGAGTTGAAGCAGATGGAAGAGGAGCAGATAGAAAAAAATAAAAATGACGAAAAAGAACTGTCCGAACTGAAAGAAAGCCAGGCGGGGATTCTTAAGCAGATTGAGGAATTAAAGAATGAAGAAAAAGCTTTACAGTCTCAAATAGAAGGGCTGAAATTGCAAATAAACGCGCAAATGGAGGAATTGCGGGACAAAGAGCGTGAGAGGTTTTCTTTCAAAGTGAAGCATCAAGAGCTGGCTTCCGCCCTTAATTTGGTAAATGTAAAAGAAACTAACTTAAAAAGGGAGATAGAGCTTTTTGAGAACGAGATCAAGGAGGGAACCGTGCTGGTGGGGAGCGAGATATTGTCTTATAAAGAATATTCTCATGGAGTAGAATCCGACCGAAATACCCAAGATGAGCTTCGCCGAAAGATAGAGCGTATAAAGATAAAACTTGAAGACAGCGGAGGCTTAAACGGGGCAGAAGTGAAAAAAGAGTTTGACGATGTGCTAGAGCGCGACAATTTCCTCGCCAAGGAGCTCGAAGATTTGAATAAAAGCATTGAATCTATCGAGAAGCTCATGGCAGAGCTCAAAGAAAAGATTGATCATGACTTCAAAGAAGGCGTAAAGAAGATAAATGTGGAATTTGAGGAATTTTTCAGGCTTATGTTTGGCGGAGGTACTGCTTCGCTATCGGTTGTTGTGGAAAATAAGAAGAAAAGAAAAAGCGGAGATGACGAGGAGATGGAAGGTCTAGATACCGAAGAGGAAATAGTTTTTGAGCAAGGGATAGAAATAAATGTCTCTCTTCCGCACAAGAAAGTGCGCGAGCTCCATGCGCTTTCAGGCGGAGAAAGATCACTTACCTCTATTGCCCTTCTTTTTGCCATGTCTCAGGTAAACCCGCCCCCTTTCTTGGTTCTTGACGAGACAGACGCAGCTCTTGATGAGGCAAATTCTCGCAAATATGGCGACATGATCGAGAAGCTTTCCAAGCATTCCCAGCTTGTAGTGGTCACCCACAACAGGGAAACTATGTCCCGTGCGGGTACTCTGTACGGCGTTACTGTCGGCTCAGACGGCGCCTCAAAGCTCCTCTCGGTAAAATTTGACGAAGCAGTGTCTATAGCAAAATAATGAAATTAATCTTAGGCTCGTCCTCAAAATACCGTAAAGAGATGCTAGAAAATGCAGGCTATTTTTTCAGCGTGGTGTCTCCGGATGTGGACGAAGACTCTATTTTTACAGATGATCCTTACAGGAGGCCGTTAATACTCGCGCGAGCCAAGGCAGACAATCTGGCTGAGAAAATAAAAGAGAGTGCTTTAGTAATCGCTTGCGATGTAGTTGTGATTTCCAAAGGTAGGCTTTACGAGAAGCCAAAAACAGAAGCGGAAGCATTAGGCATGCTTAATAAATGGGGAACCGGAGTGGAGATAGATGTGGTTTGCGGTGTTGTACTTCTCAATACAGGCAATGGCAAACGCTACGAGGGCACAGACATTGCGAAAATATTCTTCAAAGAATTTCCTAAAGAAATGTTAAAGGATTTTATGAAGCACGGCGAGCCATTGGCTCGCGCTGGAGCATTTAGCATGCAGCACCCGATTATGAATCCTTATGTGGACAGAGTTGAGGGGGACAAGACAACTGTGATTGGCTTGTCTTTGAGCCTTTTAGAAAAACTACTTATTGAAGCTGGGTATAAAAAAGACTGAAGATTAAGATACGGAGGCGACGCCTCCGTATCTCTACTTTTTATTGATTAAAATCAAGCCATTCAAATAACTCATTTTTATGATCCTGTGGTTTTTCGAAATAGTTAGGGAATTCTTTAGGATTTAGTGTAGAAAACTCCCTGGTATTATATTCTTTTAAGCTAGAATACGGATAAGAAAAAACATAGTCCAATAATTTTATAG
>CAYGDR010000032.1:0-7826 GCA_964348775.1 uncultured Candidatus Saccharibacteria bacterium
CTCTACCGCTGAGCTACCCCGGAATATTTCATACTCGAGGTAGCTCAGCGGAACCGCAGGCCACAGATATTTTCCTGCTAGAAAATTCTTCAGCCCCGGCTCGGCACCGTTCGTGCCTGCGCCTTTGAAATGCTTACCGCATTTCAACTACCCCGGAATATTTTTGTTTTTCAAAAGAACTTCCCATATATTAACAGAAAATTCATAAAAAACAACGCCCAAAAAGGTATCTAATTGGCTAATCCCGGCATATTAGATTTTCTAACTTTACTAACGCCCGATATTGCGAAGGAAAACTTGAATGACGCTTGAGCTTAAATCCGTCGGACGGACTTCGCCTGAGGGTGGGGTTGGGTAGCCTTCCGGAGGAAAAGCAAAGTTTTCTCCGTCCGGAAAACGCATTTCTCCAGGCGGAGGCATTCTATTTCCGTCCATCATTCCTGGCCTTGTCCCATCAAAAAATCTTTCAGTTTCGCCAAATTGCATTTGCCCGCCTCTTTCCTCCATCATTCTTTTTATCTCTTCTTCGCTTAGATTGCCGGGAAATTCTCCAGAAGTTCTTTTTTCATCAAATTCTCCTCGGAAAATCCTAGTTTCAAATTCTTTTGTTCTATTATCTCCGCCTTCCATACCAGGAGGGTGCTCTCTTCCCGAGCCTTCTCCTCTGCCTGGGAATTCTCTTTCAAAAGGCCCGCCTCGGTCTTCAGCGTCTCCACCCATGCTTTGCTCAAAACAAGATCGCATTTTTTCTCCAAGCTCTTCGGTTGGTCTCTTTTGTCCGGACAAAATCTGCTCAAGAGTATCTGCTCCGAGCGCAATCTCCAAGCACTCCTTCACTTCCGCCGGCGCCTGACTCAAACCTTCTTTTAGTTTGCCTCTGCCTTCTTCCATGCGGGTCTTGTCTTCTTCGCGAATTAGTCCATGCTCTTCTGCAAAAGTAAAGCATTCATCTTGATTCGCCTCGCAATATTCCTCGCATTGCTCTTTGCCGCGGCATCCTCCTGGTCCTTTGCCTCCTGTTTTTCGAACCATTTCCGCTTCATCTCCGGAAATGAAACCGTTTTCCAAAGCGAAGTTCACACATTTTTCCATGATCTCGTCGCTCGACGGATTCTCGCATTGCTCGAAGTCCTTGGGTGACTTAAAAGGCGCCCGCCCCTCCTCAATCGCCTTAAACATTTTTTCTGCCTGGTCTCGGCTTACTCCAGGCGGGAGAAGTCCGGCCGCTTCTGCGAAGGCAAAACACTGTCTCGCCACAGAAATATCTTCAGGTTCTTCGCAAACTTTATGGCAGGAATCTTTGTTTTTGCATCCGTCGGGCAGCTTGGCTCCGCCTTCCAGAGCCTTGAGGACTTTTTCAGCCTCTTCCAGCTCTTCGTCTTGCATCAGATTGTGCTTTTTTGCGTAGGCTACGCACTCTTTCATGTTTAGGGCGGTGTCACAGTAGGTTCGGCAGGATTCCATCGGGTCTTCTGAATTCTTAGCACAGCCTCCCGGTCCGCCGTCTTCCCGGACAATCTCAAATTTTTCTTCGCTTTCGGATTTGCCTCGCAGGTTGTGCCGGGAAGCAAAGCCGCGGCAGCTGGCAAAGTTCTCCTCGGTGTCGCAATAAGCTTTGCACTCTTCTCTGCTAGCGCAGTTTCCAAGTTCGGCTATTGGAAACTCTACTTGCGCATAGGCATGCGACGCCAGAACAGCCGACAGAAAAATCGCCAAGGCAAGTATTTTTTTATTCAAAAGGATTTTCATATTTAAATGGGTTAGTTTTTTCAACTGGGTTTGCAGCCGGAGCCACAGACTCGAGCGGATTTGCAGAAGGGGGCGTGACCGAGGCCCCTACCTGCGCTTCTTCCAGTGCGCTTTCTAGATTTTCTGGGGAAGCGGCATTTTCTTTGTTCCACCAATAAACAAAGAACGCTCCTGCCAAAATCGCAACCACTGCGACGCCTATAACCAAACTTTTATTATTGTTATCCATACTCCTATTTTACGCCGACTGGGAGCTAAAGCTATCCCAGACTGTGGAAAAGGCATTTCGGCTCGGAAAAAAGCTCCAAAATCAAAAAAACCTTTGCATTCATCGCTAAATAATGTAAAATAGCTCTAGTTTTCACAAGGGCCCGTAGCTTAGTTGGTAGAGCGCCTCTTTTGCAAAGAGGAGGTCAGGAGTTCGAATCTCCTCGGGTCCACCAATAAGACACTTTAAAACATGAACACAAATTATAGCGAGTTAATCTTCAAAAACTTTTACTATATAGTTGTACTTTATTTAGCAACTACTCTTGTTTTAGGTGTAGCATTGAATGGGTTTGTAATACTTTCGTACATACTATTGATTCCACTAAGTGTAATAGGGTCAGTAATTCTAAACTATAATTTAGCTAAAAAAAACGGGTTTAAAAATAAATGGTTAATAATTATCGGGCTTGCAATCGCCATAGGTTTGATAAATTATCTCTTGCTCTGGTTTCTTATTGAAGTGGTAAATGTTCCTTTCAAACTTATTCCATAATAAATAAATATTTTGGGCCGTTAGCTCATTTGGTAGAGCGCGCGCATGGCATGTGCGAGGCGACCGGTTCGATCCCGGTACGGTCCACAAACATTAAAATATCTGCCCTGTGGCAGATTTTTAAGTTTGTGGACGACCGCAGCGATGTTTTGCGAGCACGCAAAACCGCGAGGGGTGGGCTGCGGAAATTCCGAGCGACGGCGAGGAAGTATCTGTAGCCCACGATAAATTCTATTTAATATAGTTTTAATATTTAGCAAAATCGTGATATAATAGTAGCAAGGGTACAGCATGTCGAAGCTGGAGCTTCTTTTATTAAAATAAGTATTCATTAATCGAATTTTATGCTTACAACAATCGCTACCATTCTCATAGTTCTGTGGCTCATTGGGTTTTTGGGCTTCAATGTTCTTGGCAATTTCATTCATATTCTCCTGGTTATTGCCATCGTGATGTTCCTCATCCGGATTATCCAGGGGCAAAATCCTATCAGATAAAAGTCGAAATTATTATTAATAGCATGTTAGGCATTAGGCCCTAGGCCCTAGCAAGATGCTAAAGCCTGGAATCCTAGAGCCTAGCGCCTACTTAAAATGGAAAACAAAAATCTTGGAGGAGTAATAGTCGGAGTCCTTATCATAGTGCTCTTAGTCGGAGGCATCTTGTGGTATCAAAATAGCGGTACTGATACCGTAGAGAGCCAAAGCTCTGCCACCACAGGCAAAGTTTATGTCGGCATCACTGATGCGACTGCAGACATAAACAATGTAAATGAAATTAATATGGAAGTGAAGAAAGCAGAGATCTATAGCTCCGCTCTGGGCTGGGTCACTATTTCCGGAGACAGCAAGAAATACGATCTTCTCAAGCTAAAGGCCGAAGGCAGGACGGAATTCTACGGCAGCGCGGATGTGGATGCCGGCGCTTATGATCGGGTGCGGCTTACTTTGGGAAACACTGTGGTCAAAACTAAATCAAATGGCGATGTTGTTGCTTATCTCCCAGGCAAGCAGGTGGTCATGAGCATGGATGTAATGGTAGAAGCTGGCCAGGATACCAGCGTAGAGCTCGATGTGCTGGCAGACAAGTCTCTTCACACTACTAGCGACAACAAATTTGTCTTTGCTCCAGTGGTGAGGGCGCAGTCGCAGTCGGGCGCGGATGTTAGCATTTCCAATCAAAACGCAATTACCTATGCCGGAGGCACAATGGATTCTACGGCGAATGTAGGCGTAAATATTGACGGCACCAGCCGATCTGACTTTACCCTAACCACCGCAAATGATCTAAAGGTAGATGCTTCAAATACTGGCTCGATCAAATTCATGCTGGGCGGGAAGACCTATACTGAAAACAAAGAGCTTCAAGAAGTGCCATTAGATGCTAAGGTTGAGGGTAGCTCAAGCTTAGACGCAAAACTAGACGCCGGGGTGAATCTAGGGTTATAATTTAGCTATGAGACAAGAAGAAGCACCATCCTTTGATTTTGAGAAGGCCGAGAAAGAAGCAAAAGCTGAAGCTGAAGAAGGGGCGAAAATAGCGCGGGACAACGGGTACCTTCTTTCGGAAATTATTAAAAAACAAGATGGGGGCTGGTATGAAAAAGAAACTGGTAAAGCAATTCGCGACAAGCGATTTGACGGCATACCTAGGGATGATGATGCTCAGCCTCGGTTTGGCCATCACTAAACCATCTCTCTTAAGTTTTTCGCCGGGTGGAGATGCGAGGCGATGACTATTGCGAGCCCGATCAGGGCGAGGTTTTTGATTATGTATTGGCCTTCCATTGTAGGCACCATAAAGCCCGACCAAGTTTCCGCTGGAAGCATGACTAGCGGTCCAAGAGTGGTGATCATGTGAATGAAAAGAAGCGGGATGACAATCCTCTCCACACCCTTCCATAGAAATAATACGCCGACCAGCATTTCAAATAGCCCAAACAGCACCAAGAACAAATCAAAAGACATAAAGGGCATAGTTTGCTCAAAAAGGTTTTGCACCAGCTCGCTCGCTGGCGAGAGGCCCAGCACCTTGAGAAGCCCAAACCAGAAAAATATCACAAACAGGCTGAATCTGGCAAAGGGCACAGCGATCTTCTTGAAAGCATGTATTATTTTCACATCAAGCGCCCTCAAAGTCATATCCCCATTTTACACTATTGATTAGAAATTTTCTATAGTTCGGAAATATCTCGGGGGTAAAAAAGATTTACCGTCCAATCCGTAGCCACTTTCACTTTCTTGCGGAAGGAAAGCATTTTAAACAGGTACACTGTTCTCCAGAGCCACCAGGCTATCCGGCCGGAGAAAGAAAATCCAGCCACTTCACCCACAGCCATCCATTGGCCCAAGGATACCAAATATCCAGAATGGCGATATTTGAAAGGCTGGAGCGGGCCTCCTCTTATGGAACGATAAATATTTTTCGCAACGGTCTTGGCTTCCTTGGTAGCTACTTGCGCCAGAGCCGGCAGATTTTTTCCATTTTTGTCTGTAAAAACCACACTGTCGCCCAAAGCAAAAATATTTTTGTGCCCAGCAAGCCTCAAATACTCATCCACTATGAGCTTGCCGCTTTTATTTCTAGAAACCTGGCTGTTTATGTTGTCGCTTATTTCAAGCTCGCTTGGCTTTACTCCAGCTGCCCATATTATCGTCTCGGTAGCTATTTCTCTGCCGTCTTTCAAAATGACTTTACTTGGGGCGACTTCCCGCACTTCGCTCCCAAGCATTATTTTCAATCCTTTTTTAGTTAGAAACTTCAAGCTCTTTTCTCGGAGTTTTTTTCCAAATTGAGGCATCAGCTCTCTGTCTTTGTGGATCAAAAAGACCGAAGCATCATCTATGAGATCCTTCGGATAGTAGGAAGAAAAAGTTTCTTTTATAAGCTCCTGCAATTCTGCCGCGAGCTCTACGCCCGTCGGTCCGCCTCCTACCACTGCTATTGCAAGCGTCTTCTTTCGTTCTGGTCCTGGTCCCATATGCGAAGCGCGCTCTATCTGAGCAATGATTCGGTTTTTAATTTTTACTGCGTCCTCGATGGATTTCAAGGTAAGAGAATGCTCTCTCCCTCCAGGCACATTATAGAAATTGGTTTCGGACCCCGGTGCCAGCACCAGATAGTCATAAGGTATTTTGACCCCGTTTACTTCCACTGTTTTTTCCCTTAGATCAACTTTTTTCGCTTTGCCAAGATAAAACTTCGATATGCAGCACCCCAGCACTTTGCGTATAGGCTCGACGATGTTTTCAGGGTTTAGCCCGCCGGTAGCCACTTCATGAAGCAGGGGAGTGAAGAGGAAATAATTCCGCTCTCCGATGAGAGAGATCTCGATGTCTTTTTCTCCGCATAAAAATTTATGCAGGTACTTCAAAGTATATATTCCGCCGAACCCGTTTCCGACTATTACTACCCTAGTCTTTCCAGTCTTTTTTTGCATTGCCGTATTTTAGCAGATTTTTAGAAAATAGTGATAAAATATATATCATGAAGACTTTGCGAGTTTTGATAATCTTGGCGATACTAGGAGGAGTTTTGTATAAATTTCGGGAGCCGATCATGTCCACCGCGCCTGTGGCAGTTCAAGATTTAATATCTTTTTTTATTAAGCCGGATCCCTGCACCGAGCCAATACCTTACAAGATCGGCAGTTTTGACGCGGATTTTGATATATCGGAAAAATATTTTCTAAATGCGCTTACAGAAGCTGAAGCCATCTGGGAAAAGCCGTCAGGCCTGGATCTTTTCGTTTACGCGCCGGATGACGCATCGCGCGATGTACTCAAGGTAAATCTTGTATATGATTACCGCCAAGAAGCTACGGAAAAGCTCAGCGGTTTGGACGAAAATATAGATGTGAGCCGGGATTCTTACGAAAAAATGAAGGCCCAAATGGATGCGCTCAAAGCAAGATATGAAAAAGAGAAGCTCGCTTTCCAGTCAAGCATTGCCGTTTTCAACCAAAGAAGCGATGTTTTTGAAAAACAAGTAGAGTATTGGAACAAAAGAGGCGGTGCCCCAAAGGGCGAATATGAAAAGCTGATGGCAGAACAAGAGGAACTTAAAAGAGAAGTAGACGGGCTGAAGAGGGCCCAGGACGGGATAAATAAATTGGCGAGCGAGGTAAATGCTCTTGCCGTGGCACTAAATAAACTGATTGTAGCCTTAAATTTATCAGTCGATAGGTACAACACTTCTGTGGAGGAGCGCGGGGAAACTTTTGAAGAGGGGGTTTACTATACGGATGGCAGGGAGCAGGCCATAGACATTTATGAGTTTTCTAGCCGAGAAAAGCTTCTGCGCGTTTTGGCGCATGAGTTCGGCCATGCGCTTACCATAGGGCATGTAAAGGATTCTAAGGCAATAATGTATGAGCTAAACGAGGCAAACAGCAAGACGCTCACCGAGGCTGACCTCGAAGCTTTAGATTTGGTTTGCAATCCGGCTTAGGCAGCTATTTCCGCCTCTCTGCTTCTGCCTGCAAAAAAGTTTGCATAGGCCACGCACAAGAAGATGACCATCTTCACAAAGAAATTATTTAGAAATGGAATATAGGGATGGACCAGGCTGAGCAGTATGAGGAGAGTCGTCGCATGAATTCCGATCTTGTAAGAATTTTTATAAGACAGCTCCACCTTCATCATTTTGCCCATAAGCCATACTAGGAAGCCGTAGAAGATTAGGATGATAAGCGAACCGGTGAAATTTATCATAAAGAATCCCAGCAAGGAGAAAACGCATAGAGCTATCATTATGATAGGAAGAAATTTGCCTATCAAAGCTTCTTTTTCCGACACCCAGGATTTGGTGATTACCAAGCTTGAGAATTTTGGCAGAGGCCTTAGCTCGATCTTGTCATTATTGCCTCTTGTCACTATTTCCGTTTTTGTGACCATGAGGATGGTCGAATGCCCCATAAATTCTTCCACCGAAAAAGATTTGCTCGTATCTACTACAAGGAGATTTGAATAAGCCGGCGCGCCAGCTTCTTCGGGCAAAGTTATTGTCTTGAGCGGTATTATATAAGGCTCGGCTTTGTTTGAAGAAGCCATCCCGTCTTTTACGGTGATGACTAGATCCGCCGGGTATGTCTCGCCCACTGCTCTGACCCATTCTTTCAGCTTTCCTGGAAAACTTGCAAATAGGATGCAAATCAAGATCACGCTCACCAAGGAAACAAGCAAAGAAAGCTTGGCCAGATATTTTATTGATGAGCGCATGGATTTGCCTGCGGGGAGAGACTTGTAATACTCCGGATTGTAAATGCTGTTTTTGATCTCGTGTAATATTTTCATAGATATAATTATATCAAAAA
>CAYGDR010000033.1:0-7612 GCA_964348775.1 uncultured Candidatus Saccharibacteria bacterium
CTCTGTTCCATGGTTATGCCAAAATTAATTAGACCCACTAATAAAAATAGGATTAATGAAAGAAAGATTATTAGTTTTTTTAACTTTTTTAATCTAGCCATAGTTATTAACTGTACCTCATCCGATAGCAGTCCAGTCGCTGTTCGAAATTTTACAGACATATAATCCTCAAAAACAATTAGTATTATCAATGCTAAGAAAGCGGGGACACTTAAAATAATAAAACCTACAGGCTGGGCATCAATGAGAGTCGTTGAATAGAAATAACAGACAGTTAAATAAGAAATGGAGCTAATAATTAACTTCCATTTTAATTTATAAAAAATTAACATGGGAATAACTATTGCGATGATAGCGTATAGAATAGCCATTTTTGTGGTTAGCCCTCTATAGTAATTTTCCGTGCCAAACATAAATGCAAGCGTAATTAGTCCAACTACTATCACAATCCACATTGTATAGAAAATCGGCTGTTTTTTTATTTTTTCAAACATATCTTCATTATATCAGAATTTGTATTGCATTCCCACTTTTCATTTTTGAAAAGCTCTGTGCCTTGCACAGAGGCGCGCAGCGCGCGGGGATGCTTGATTACAAGCTTTTAAAATAGGTTCTGATTTGGTAGTATAAACGCACAAATGGATAAACTAAAATTTCTTTTCCATAAATACGAAGCCGTATTATCAGCTTTGACGCTAATCGGAGGTTTTATTTTTGATTTCCTTACCTTGCGGCGGGTGGATTTTTTTACTGATAATATTTTTATAATTCTTTACTTAGTTATTTCCGGAGCGAGCATTATCGTTATGGATTTGTACGAGGATGGCAAGCTTCGCGGCGGTATTATCGAACATATATATGAATTTCTGCCATTTGCGCTCCAGTTCTGCTTCGGCGGCCTTTTTTCGGCTTTTGTAATTTTCTATTCACAGAGCGCCTCGCTCTACACCAGCGGAGCTTTTGTCCTTATTCTGGGGTTTCTATTAGTAGGTAATGAGTTTTTCAAAAAGCATTACTCAAAACTCGTTTTCCAGACTGCCCTTTATTTTACAGCGCTTTTTTCGTTTTCAATTTATTTTCTACCAGTTTTGTTGAAGGATATGAGCGCCTCGATTTTCCTTTTGAGCGGCTTAGTCAGCCTCATTCTCATCAGCATTTTTATTTTTATTGTGTACTACATTACCCCGGAACTATACAGAAAAAATGAAATACCTTTATTTATCATTATCATCTCTATATACGCGATTATAAACATTCTGTACTTTACAAATGTAATCCCGCCAATTCCTTTAGCGCTCAAAGTGGGTGATGTGTATCACAGCGTTGAAAAAAATCCCGCCGGAAATTATTTGGTTACAGGAGAAAAAGATTCTTGGCGAGAAAAACTAGGTTTAAGCCAAAAGCTTTACTTGCGCGTAGGGGAGCCGGCGTATGTTTTCAGCTCAGTTTTTGCGCCCACCGACTTAAAAACTGACATAATGCACAAATGGCAATATTTTTTTGACGAAGAAGGTGAATGGATGACCGTAAGCGAGGTGAGCTTTCCTATTGTGGGCGGTAGAAGTGAAGGTTATAGGGGTTTTTCCAAAAAGGAAAATATATTTCCAGGCAGTTGGCGGGTAGATATAAAGACTGACCGAGGGCAAGTAATCGGGCGGGTGCGGTTTGATATCGTGTCAGGTTCTCCACTAGAAGAGCTAGAAACCGAAACAATTTTTTAATTCAAAAGTGATATAATCTAGCTATGGATGAACAGGAATTAAAGAAAAAACTTACCCCGGAGCAGTATCGGGTTTTGCGCGAAAAGGGCACCGAGGCGCCCGGATCTGGAAAATATCTTCATGAAAAAAAGGAGGGCACTTATGCCTGCGCAGCCTGCGGGCAGATGCTTTTTCCGTCTGGGACAAAATTTGATTCAGGCACAGGCTGGCCGTCTTTCGACCAGGCTATCTCCGGCGCGGTGAAAGAAATCGAGGATAATTCACATGGCATGCGCCGCACCGAAGTAGTATGCGCAAACTGCGGCTCACACCTGGGGCATGTGTTTAATGATGGGCCGACGAATACCGGCAAAAGATACTGCATGAATTCCGTATGTCTTGACCTAAAAGAGAAAAATCAGCCTTAGATTGTTTTTCTGTATTTTATCCTAATAAATTGGTATCATAGAGCAATGATATTTTCAGAAGATGTTTTTACCAGAGTTCTCATTTTTATCTTAGCTGTTTGCGGTTTTCTGATAGCAAAGCATATATATAAGCACAAAAAGAAAAATTCTGCTCCGCTGGTGTGCCCCATCAGGTTTGACTGTACTTTAGTGGTGCATAGCGATTATTCTAAGATGTTTGGCATCCCGCTTGAAATATTCGGCATGATTTATTACGCGTTAGTGGCTCTCTGCTATATATTTTTAATATTCAGCCCTAATGCGTTGCCGGATATCTTTATAGGAGGCTTGGCGCTAATATCATCTTTTGCTTTTCTGTTTTCGCTTTATCTCATTGGAGTTCAGATTTTTATCCTAAAAAAAGGATGTTCTTGGTGTTTGGCCTCTGCCTTGGTATGCCTTTGTATTTTCTTGCTTACAGTTTTTGGCCACGGATTCGGTCCCAACCTGCTCAGTGTTTTTAATTTATAGAAATGTTTCGCAAAAAAATAAATAAACAAGAAGCAATTCCTCAAGTCTGGTCGCTTGATGAGAGCAAGTCGTTAGAAGTTCTTTCTACGGTTTCAGGCGGGTTAAAAAGCGAAGAAGTAAAAGTTAGGTTAAAAAAATACGGCAGCAACACTTTTCATGCCAAAGAAAAAGTCAGGCCTCTCGCGCTTTTCTGCAAGCAATTTTTGAGTCCTCTTATATTCCTCCTTTTGGCAGCGGGAGCGCTTACTTTTACCTTGGGCGAAAATGCAGACACTATAGTCATAGTTCTTGCCGTGCTTCTTAATGTTTCTCTTGGTTTTTATCACGAATATCATGCAGAAAATACGCTTGATAAGCTCACCACATATATAAAAGATCGGGCCAGAGTGATAAGGAACGGGCTTGAAGAAGAAATTGATTCTGCTCTTTTGGTTCCTGGCGATATCATAAAGCTTTCTTATGGAGCCCGCGTGCCGGCAGATGCTCGAATTTTAACCATAAATAATTTTAGCGTTGACGAAGCTATCTTAACTGGAGAGTCGCTTCCTGTGGCAAAGACAGAAGATCCTGTAGCGATAACATCTACATTGCCTGAGCGGACAAACATTGCCCACGCGGGAACACTGGTAGTGCAGGGGTATGCTACCGCCGTTGTTTATGCGACTGGAAACAGCACTGAAATAGGAAAAATTGCCGGCATTGTGTCTAGAACTTCGAGGATCAAGACTCCCTTGCAAAAAGGGGTGGGTCATTTGGCCTGGCTGATTTTCGGAGTCGTTTTTGTGATTGTAGTGGGGATTTTGATTTTAGGAATCTCGAGAGGGGAGGCGCTCATTCCAATGCTAATTCTTTCCTCGGCAGTTGCCGTGGGGGCAGTCCCAGAAGCTCTCCCGATAGCGCTTACAGTGATATTGGCCATAGGTTCGGAGCGCATAGCTCTGAAGAAGGGCATAGTCAGAAAACTGACTGCAGCCGAAACGCTTGGTTCTGCGACGCTTATCATGACGGACAAAACAGGGACTCTGACCCTTGCCGATATGCAGCTTGTGGGGGTGCACGAAGTCCACAAGATTCTGGCGGGTAATTTTAAAGAAGATCAGAATACGAATTTTTCAAAAGATCAGAAGAAATTGCTCGAGCTCGCGCTTCTAAATGTGGATGTATCAATCGAAAATCCCGGACAGGAAAAGTCTAAATGGGTGTTCAGGGGCAGGCCTTTTGAAGTAAACATTGCCAAGGCTTCCCGATTGCACGGGATACCCCTTGGTGCGATTTCTTCCCTTTCTTCTTCCATAGTTTTGCCGTTTAATTCTACGAATAAATTTTCGGTCGCAGAGCAAGGGAATAGCTTTATAGTTATGGGAGCGCCCGACATACTGCTTGGGAAAGCAGACATGCCAAAAGAAGAATATATGCAGATTGAATCCTGGATTGACGAAACAAGCAGGGAAGGCAAGAGGCTCATTGGTATAGGGATCGTAGACAAGAAGGGCAAGAAAAAATTCAGCCTAACGGATATAGAGAAAATAAATTTTCTTGGCATGTTTGTCTTTTATGATCCGATTCGCAAGGAAGTGCCGGCAGCTATAAAAAATATAGAATCTCACGGAATTAAAATGGTTCTAGTGACCGGAGATCTGCCGGGAACTGCTCTGTCTGTGGCAAAGAGCCTCAATTGGGAAGTAAGCGAAGAACAGATTCTTACCGGCAAAGATCTGGAAGTGCTGAAAGATCAAGAGCTTTTATTTCTGCTGCCTAAGATGAAAATTTTCGCCCGGGTAACGCCTGAAGATAAGCTCCGAATTGGAAGGCTTTATCAAAAGCGCGGAGAAATAGTGGCAATGACTGGCGATGGAGTCAACGACGCGCCTGCGCTCAAAGCCATGGATATCGGCATATCTTTGGGGAGCGGTAGCGATGTAGCCAAGAGCGCCGCGGACTTGGTGCTTCTGGACGACAATTTTGAGACCATTTCGCTTGCGATTGACGAGGGCCGGAGAATCCTTTCGAACATAAGAAAGACTTTCACATATCTCATGTCCAACTCTTTCGATGAAGTTTTTGTCATTGGCGGAAGCCTGCTTGCGGGCATAGCACTGCCCCTTACCGCCCTCCAGATCATATGGGTAAATCTTTTTACGGGCAGCCTGCCTGCCCTCGCTTTTGCTTTTGATGAAGACATAGATCGCGGACACAAATCAAGCAAAGACACGAATCTTATTTTTACAAGCGGGGTAAAAGTTTTTATCTTCGGAGTTGGCATCTTGAGTTCCCTTCTTCTTTTTCTGCTTTATTATTTTCTGATCAAGAGGGGAATTCCTGTGGACCTGGCGCGCTCTGTGCTGTTTGTCTGCTTTTCTTCTTATATTCTCTTCATATCCTTTTCTTTTCGCAGCCTGCATCGCCCTCTCTTTTCCTATGAAATGTTTGCAAACAAAAAATTAAATATTGCCGTCCTTATTGCAATTTTGATTTTGATAATCACCATGACAGTCCCGTTTATCAGAAATATATTTACGCTGGCACCTCTGCCGATGCCTTGGCTGCCATTCATAGTATTTTGGCTTATATTAAATATTCTTTTAGTGGAAGGCGCAAAGTATCTTCTCGGCAAAACTTCATAGAATTGGCATTAATAGGCCATTTTTGCTATAAATATCCTTACATGGTGCCTATGGTGTAATAGCAGCACAAGAGCTTGTGGAGCTCTTAGATTCGGAGCGTAACCGAATAGGCACCCATTTTAACCATATTTTGGTATACTAATTAGGTATGACCCAAAACCATTTTTCCTTTCTACAGTCCCTGTTTGGTGAAATCAATGGGGAACATAAGAGAAAAATATTAAAGAGTATCAAGGCAAAGGCTGATGCAAAGAGAACGGTCTCGGAAAAAATCGCCGACTGGATGACCTCGAGTTTCGGCAGTATAACTTTTCTTGTTTTTAATGCTCTTGTTTTCGTTTTTTGGATACTAATAAACACAAGCAAGGTAAAATTTATTTCTGCCTTCGATCCTTTTCCTTTCAGTCTGCTCACCACTTTTGTCTCTTTGGAAGCCATTATTTTGGCAATTTTCGTACTTATATCTCAAAATCGCAATGTCAAAGTGGACGATATCAGGGAAGAAACCCATCTGCAGATCAATCTGATAACCGAAAAAGAAATAACCAAGCTAATGAAGATGGTGGCGATTCTTTTAGAGAAGCAAGGGATCGATTTATCACAGGACCCTGAGCTCCATAAAATGCTGAAGCCTATCAGCGAAGAAGAGATAGAGAAAAAATTAGAAAAAGAAATATTTTCGGCCGGTGCATAATCTCTTTGCTGATCAGAATTTAATCAAGGTTCTAAAGGAAGGCGGGGTGGCAGTCATCCCGACCGATACTTTGTACGGCGTCGTTGCCTCTGCGATGAATCAGCCTGCTGTCGAAAAAATTTATGATATAAGGCAAAGAAATCCGGAAAAGGCTTGCATCATACTGATTGCGGACATTGCAGATATTGCGAAGTTTTCCATAAATTTATCTCAAGAGCAAAAAAAGATCCTGCGAGGGTATTGGCAAGAAGAAACCTATGGCCCTGATGACAAAAGAGGCGCAGTGAGTATTATCATGCCCTGCGAAGATAACAATTTTGAATATCTCCATAGAGGTACAAATACGCTAGCTTTCCGAGTTCCTGCGCTGGAAGATCTGCGATATTTGCTTGCCACCACCGGGCCGTTGGTAGCGCCTTCTGCAAATATTGAAGGATTAGACCCGGCAAAAACAATCGAAGAAGCAAAAAAATATTTTGGAGATAGGGTGGATCTTTATATAGACGAAGGGCGCATATCAAGCCCCGCCTCCAAGCTTATAAAACTTCATTCGGATGGCTCCGTAGAAGTGCTCCGGCCGTAATTGAAACATTTCTCGCCTTAGGTGCATTATTATTGTAAGATTCAGAGTATGGAAATTCGGGAAAATTATAGCCTAAAGGGCTTAAATACCTTTGGAATAGAGGCCCGAGCGCGATATTTTGCCGAAGTAAAGAGCGAAACTGATCTTAAGGAGCTCTTTGACAGCCGTTTATTCAAAGAAAACAAGAAGCTCGTCCTCGGCGGAGGCAGCAATGTTTTGCTTACCGGAGATTTTGACGGTATTGCTGTACTAAACAAAATAGAGGGCATAGAAATTATAACTGAAGACGAAGAAAGCGCGACAGTGAAGGCCATGTCCGGATCAGTTTGGCATGATTTGGTAGAATTTGCCGTAGGCAAAGGCCTTTGGGGTATTGAAAATCTTTCATTGATACCCGGATCCGTAGGTGGGGCGCCTATGCAAAATATCGGCGCGTATGGCGCTGAGCTTAAAAATGTCCTTGTCAGCGTGGAAGCGTACGATATTTCCACCAGAGAGAAAAGAATTTTCACTCAGGAAGAGTGCGAACTCGGATACCGGGACAGTATTTTCAAGAATTCGCTCAAAGATAAATATTTTATATTATCCATCACCATCAGATTGAGCAAAAAAGAAAACAAAAATATCAGCTACAAAATTCTCCGAGACCACTTGAAAAAGAATAAAATCGAGGTGAAGAATTCAAAAGACATCAGTGATGCGGTTTCCCATATCAGGCGCACAAAATTGCCGGACCCGAAAGTTATTGGCAATGCCGGGAGTTTTTTCAAGAATGTTTTTATCGGTAAAGAGAAGCTTGATGAGCTTTTAAAGTCTTATCCCGACATGCCGACATTCAAAGAAGACGGAAAGATCAAAGTTCCAACAGCCTGGCTCATTGAGCAGTGCGGTCCCGAAAACGGGACAGGCTGGAAAGGGTATCGGGTGGGGAATGTGGGGGTGCACGAAAAACAGGCCGTGGTTTTGGTCAATCATGGCGAGGCTAGAGGAGAGGAAATAAAAAAGCTGGCAGATGCTATAATTGAATCAGTATTTGAAAAGTTCGGGCTTAAAATACAGCTAGAGGTAAATAT
>CAYGDR010000034.1:0-7405 GCA_964348775.1 uncultured Candidatus Saccharibacteria bacterium
GGAATCTGGTTCGACCCTTCTTGAGATCACTCGAGTGCTCGGAGACAAAGAGTTTAGGGATATGAAACTGGCACGATGCAAGAATCCTATCATAAAGCAGTTTTGGGTTTCCGCAGAGCAGACTACCGGAGACCAGTCTCTCGCAAACTTCGTACCCTATATTTCTTCCAAGTTCGACAACTTCATTTCAAACGACATCATGCGCCCGGTGGTGCTCCAGCAGAATTCCGTGTTTAATTTTCGAAAGATCATGGATGAGAAGAAAATCCTTCTTGTGAATTTGTCTAAAGGCCGGCTGGGAGATATAAATGCGAACCTCATCGGCTTGGTATTGGTGGGCAAGATTCAGATGGCGGCTCTTTCCAGGGTAGACATGTTTGGCAAGCCCATGAATGATTTTTATCTCTACATAGACGAGTTCCAAAATGTCACTACGGATTCTATCGCCTCAATTTTATCAGAAGCCCGTAAATATCGTTTGTCTTTAAATATTGCGCACCAGTATATCAGCCAGCTTGAGGAAAACATAAAGAATGCTGTTTTCGGCAATGTGGGCTCTATGGCAGTATTTAGAGTAGGGACAGAAGACGCTACATTTCTCGAAGCCAAATACAAGCCATACTTTACCGCAAATGATATTGCCAAGCTCGACAATTATAATGCTTATGTGAGCATGCTGGTCCGGGGACAGCCCACCAAGCCTTTTAATATCAAGACCATGGCTCCCGAGGCGGGCAATATGGATATTGTGGACAGCCTAAAAGAGCTCTCGTATATGAAATTTGGCCGAGAAAGGGAAGAGGTGGAAGCAGAAATCATGGCACGGTATCAGACCATGGATTCTCCTATGTAATAATATGGAAGAATTTGAAATAAAATTTTTGGAAGTAGATGTGCCAGCTCTCGAGAAAAAGCTTGTCGAAATAGGGGCAGAGAAAACAGGAGAATATGACTATGCAAGGATGCTTTTAGACTACCCGGATTTTCGCTTGGATAAAAATTATTCTTGGATCAGGCTTCGCACCGACGGCAGAGAAACCACGTTGGCATTCAAGGCAGACATAAAAGAAAAAATGCCAGATGGCACTATGAAAGATGTCGGCATGAAAGAGACGGAAATATCTGTAGATGATTACGACAAGACTTCAAAGCTTATGCAGGCTGTCGGGTTTGTAATAAAGCGCGAAGAAAAAAATAAAAGGATTCGCTACACGAAGGGTAATGTAGTTTTCGACATAGACTTCTGGCCGGGAATCCCTCCTTATATTGAGATCGAATCTTCTTCTTTTAAAGAAGCAGAAGACGCGGCAGTTCTTCTCGGTTTTTACCCGAAAGAAGGGCTGATATGCTCTGCGGGGACAGTTTACCGGAAATATGGAATTGAACCGAAAGATTATTCTTCTATTACTTTCGATGGAATGGTAAAAAAATAATTTTGCAAAATGAATTTTTTCTGCTAGAATGGTTTTCATGAGAGAATCAGAGCCTGCATCTAAAAGTAGATTGAATGTAGTACAGGAGGCATCAGAGCCATTACCAGAGGACAAATTTATGTCTGATTTGGAGCGCGCAGGAGCGCAGATTTTAGCGGAAGCTCAAAGAGCCCTTAGTTTGAGATTTACGGAGGAGATGAATAGAGCGAAAACAGAAGCTAGAAAAGCTATTAAGGTATATAAAGATGGTTTGGAAGGGGTGAATGCCTTACCAAAAAATGTCAAAAATAAAAGAACAGCAGATTTAGCTAGAGCTATGGTTCTTGGGGATCTGCAAAGTCAAAAGGCAACTATTATAAGGCAGTTAAAACAACTTTTTTAGAAATAATAAATAAATAATATTTTATGAAACACCCAAAAGAAGAGCGGACATACGTGATGCTGAAGCCGGACGGCGTACGCAAAGGCCTTATAGGAGAAGTTATCAGCCGTTTTGAGCAAAGAGATCTTAAGATCGTGGCGCTCGAAATGTTCCAGCCTACTGAGGATTTGATACACGATCATTACCCAAAAGACGAGGCTTGGATCACCCGCCTGGGCGAGAAGACCAAGTCTACTTATGAAAAATATGGCTACGACATGATGGCTGATTTTGGCACGGTGGATACCTCAAAAATCGGCCCGGAAATAAGAAAATGGCTTGTAGGCTACATGCTCTCAGCCCCTTTGGTAAAGATGGTAGTGCAGGGGGTTCATGCAGTAGATGTAGTCAGGAAAATCGCCGGCGACACCCTGCCTTACAAGGCGGCAATAGGAACCATTCGCGGAGATTTCTCAGTAGATTCTCCAGCTATGGCAAATAAGGAAAAAAGAGCCGTCATGAACATAATGCACTGCTCAGAGACTCCAGAGGAAGCAGAACACGAGATACAGCACTGGTTTGGCAAGGCCTCAATGTACGACTACAAGCGCTTTGGAGTAGACGAATAATTATATGTATGAAGTCGAGGTCAAGGCTCGATTGAAAAACAGAGAAGAAGTTGTAAAAAAACTCGAAGTTTTGGGCTGTAAATTCTCCGAAGAGCTTCACCAGATAGATACTATTTTTGCACCTAAAGGAACAGCATATCCTTTATTCCCCTTAGGGGCTCCTGCTATTCGAGTGCGTAAGCAGAATGAAAAATATTTTTTTACCCTAAAAATTCCCCAGGGAAGTCGGCAGGATTCGCTTGAAAGGGAGCTAGAAATAAAGGACGGAGAAATGATGATAGATATTTTGCGCTTGCTCAAATATCAAGAAGTGCCAACCGTGGACAAGAAAAGAATTAAAACCAAGCACGAGGACATGGAAATAGTCCTTGATACAGTGAAAGATCTTGGGGAATTTATCGAAGCGGAGAAAATCGTAGAAAGCCAAGACCTGGCAGACAGAAAAAATACCCAAGAAGAACTGTTTAAATTTTTAGAGACTCTGGGCATCAAAAAAGAAGACAGAATAATCGACGGCAAGTACGACATAATGCTTTTCGAAAAACTTAAAGACAAAACACAGGGGAACCCTGTGTAATTTTATGCATGAGATAGAAACAAAAATTTTAGAAGTTGATACTGAAGAAATAAAAAAGAAATTAAAAACTCTTGGGGCCAAAGAAATCAAGAATACTAGATTGTTTGTGGACTGGTATTGCGTTCCAGAAGCAGTTAATGGCACACATCCGTGGTATCTGCGAGTGAGGAAGACGAGCGACGGCAAAAGCGAGATAAGCTGGAAATCGCTTGAGAAATTTGTAGGCAATACCAGGCAGTCGCAGGAGATTAATATAGATGTTTCTGATTTCGAACAGGCGAAATCTTTCTTTGAACAGATAGGATTGGCGCATTATGCGCATCAAGAAAAGGATAGGATTTCTTTTTCATTAAAAGATTGGAATTTTGACCTGGATAAGTACCCAGGAATGCCTGCGTACCTAGAGATAGAAGGGAACAGTGAAGAGCATGTGGGAGAAGCTATAAAAATGCTCGGACTAGAAAACCACCAAGCGCTTTCACAGGGGGAAACTAAATTAATCAGAGAAAGATACGGACTTGATTGGAACAATATGCGGTTCTAAACCGTCTGATAATTCCGAAACACTAAACATCTTTCGTCCAGCTTGCGATAAAAGTACAAAGGAGTATAATTTCAGTAGGGTTATTTTCAATTATTACCTAGAACACTAAATTATGGGAGCTTCGATCGGTTTTGGCCTTGGCCTCATCCGTCTAGCACCCACTTAGCATATAGCTATGGTAATATTTTGGAGATAGTCCTAAGAAAGATTCCGCCACTTCTCTATTTTGGGCGGATTTTTTCTTAGCAAAATGTTTATTTTGTGCTAAAATTGGGTTATGAATAGGAGATACCTTTTAAAACATCTGGTCGCCTTGATGTTTTTTATTTTTTTTACCAATACGCTGGGGGAAAAATTTCACTGGGATTATACCCTTTGGTACTTTGATATCGTCATGCATTCTTTAGGCGGGGCCTGGGTCGGCCTTTTTTTCATTTATTTCTTTTCTCGCATAGGCCAGGCCCATCCGGCCAGAAAATTCTTTTTGAAAGTTTTCTTAGCTAGCCTTTTGGCCGGAATCTTGTGGGAATTCTACGAATTTTATATTTACCAAATTGTCAGCTTAATTCGTTTTGATGTTGTTGATGTCGCCACTGATGTGGTTTGCGATGCTCTAGGCGCAGGCTTGGCTTTTCTATATTATGGAAAAAGAATTATGGCGGGGGAGGAAAATAGGGTACAATCAGTCTAATGCAAAAACAGGCCAAGGTAACATTTTACGGAGGAACAGGTATGGTAACTGGCGCAAACTTTCTGCTTGAAATTGAGGGCAAGAAGATATTGATTGATTGCGGACTTACCCAGGGTGTAAAAGTGGCGGATGACATAAACTGGGATCCTTTTCCTTATGATCCAAAAGAAATAGATCTTCTTTTTGTGACCCACGCGCATGTGGACCACCTAGGCAGAATTCCAAAGCTTATTGATGATGGTTTTGCGGGACAGATTTATTCCACCAAGCCTACCAAATCTCTCGCTGTGCCGATGCTAGAAGACACTGCCGGCATATTGGAGAAAAACAAGGACTTTGACTTGGAAAAGATTTATTCTCCGGACAATATAAAATCTGCCTTGGCTATGTGGACCGGTTTTGAATATCACGAAAGAATAAAGATCACAGAAAATCTGGAAGCGGAGCTTTTTAATGCCGGGCATATTTTAGGATCCGCAATGATTGCATTTAACTACAACGGCAAGAAAATTCTTTTTACTGGAGATCTGGGCAACAGCCCTTCTCCGATACTCCCGGACAATGAAACCATAACCGATGCGGATTATCTCATCATGGAGTCCGTCTATGGGGACCGCAATCACGAGTCTAGGGAGGAGCGCAGAAAATTCCTCGAGGAGGCGATAGAGGATAATTACAAGAGGAAGGGCGCTTTAATCATTCCCACTTTTTCTCTGGAGCGCTCCCAGGAGCTTTTGTTTGAAATTGACAATCTGGTGGAACAAAACAGAATACCCGTGATGCCTATTTTCCTAGATTCTCCGCTAGCTATCAGGCTTACGGAAGTTTTCAAGCAGTATAAAGAATATCTGAACGAAGAAGCAAAGAAGACAATGACAGGGGAGAACCAGCTTTTCGACTTTCCAGGGCTCAAGTCAACGCTTCAGTCTGAAGATTCTAAAAAGATAAATGAAGTGCCAAATCCTAAAGTGATCATTGCCGGATCTGGAATGTCTGCAGGAGGAAGAGTGGTGCACCACGAAAGGCACTATCTGCCAGACGCGAACAATACCTTGCTTCTCATCGGATATCAGGCTGTCGGTTCGCCCGGCAGATTGATACAAGAAGGAGTGAAAACAGTAAAGATAACTGGCGAGTATGTAGCCGTGCGGGCGCACATCACTACGATATCCGGATATTCCGGCCATAAAGATTCGGACGGTCTTCTGGATTTTGTTTCCAGCATGCAGGACAAGGTGAAGAAAGTTTTCGTGGTGATGGGAGAGCCGAAGAGCTCTTTGTTTTTAGTTCAAAAACTTCGAGACAACCTGGGCATAAATGCTTTTGCCCCAGAACAAGGGGATACCGTGGAACTTGATCTATAAATAAGATATAATGAAAGCGTGAATCCGAACGACTATAAAAAACATGGGCACAATCAGATAAAAATCTGTGTTTCCGGCGCGGCAGAGACCGGGCACTGCGGCATAGATGCACTCGAGAAGGCGAAAGAGCTCGGCAGGGAGATAGCCCGGCAGGGATGCGTGCTCGTAACCGGAGCTACTACCGGATTCCCGCTTTGGGCCGCGATGGGGACCAAAGAAGCCGGCGGGATTTCTATCGGACTTTCTCCTGCCGCATCGGAAAAAGAGCATGTGGAAGCATACAAGCTGCCTCTGGACTATATGGATCTTATAATTTATACCGGGTTTGGATACCCGGGGAGAGATTTGCTCTTGACCCGCTCTTCGGACGCGGTCATTTGCGGATGCGGAAGGGTGGGAACCATACATGAGTTTACTATTGCCTTTGAAGATGGCAAGCCCATCGGCATATTTGAAGGACCTTGGGAGATGGGGGGAGAACTAAAAGAGATTCTAGAAAAGGGCCACAGGCCGAATACAAAGATCGCTATTGGCGATAATCCGAAGAAGCTTGTGGAGGATGTGATTGCCTTGGTAAAAAAAGACAAGGTGGTGGAATACAAAGTGTCTCTTTCTTCGGTGCCAGACCCGGTACAATAAACAAAAAAAATCCCCGCTCGGGGATTTTTTTTGTTGTGATATACTTTGAGATATGGAGCATTTTCCTTTTGGATACAAAGGCGCCAAAAAAGACCGACAAACCGAATTGGTTACAAAAGAAAATAGATCTTCTCTGTTCACAAAGACAGGAAGTCTTGGGCATCTAGTTAGTGGTTTCGACTGGAAAGATTCTCCATTAGTTGAGGGATACGGAGATATTTCTTCTACATTTGCACCGGTATTGCCCGAAGGAGCCGGAAACATAAAAGAATACATAGAAATAACATTAGAAACCAGAGAAGGAAACGCCGTTGGTGTAGAATTTGGTGGGGTAGGCGCTAATCTTTTTAGTGGTTTTACTCCTGGATTTTTCAAACAAACTGCGGGCATTACCTTAACTGATCCCGCTTTAAAAATTTTAAGACCTTTTAGAAAAAAACCAGAAACTCATGAAGTATTATACGGAGACATAACTAAAGATGAAACTTATAAATCTTTACAAAAATTACTTGGAGGTAAAAAAGTAGACCTAATTATCGAAAGAATGGCAGGCGGCTTGAGATTTTTACCCCAAGAGCCTTTTAGATTGATTAAGGTTTTACAAACTTGGTATCAACTTTTAAATGAGGGAGGAATAATGTTTGTTCAAACTCCCGAAGTTTTTGATGGGCTACTTTTAAAGTGGAAGGAATATTTACAAAATGGAGAACATGCATCTTTAGAAACTCAATTTGATTTCACCCAACCAAGAAGGTCTCCATTCAATACTTCTATTTTTCGCTTAAGAAAATTACCTGGAGCTCCATTAGAACTTCCTTTACTTGATGCCAGAGTTGTAAGAGACACACAAAAAAGTAAGAGTTAGTTATAGTCTTGATTTTTGGCCAGTGTTTATGATATACTTGTTGTACAAAGTGCCGAAAGGCTCCGAGAAACCCCGCTTTTGGCGGGGTTTCGAGTTTCTAGAGGAAAGATTTTAATTTCTGTCTAATTTCATAAAAAAGTTCATTTGGTATCTCATAGAGCTTTCTCTTTAATCTCTTTACACTCACCAATTTCATTTGAGCTAAAATAGCTGAAACTTTTTGATTACTAGGGTCTGTATAGTTAAAGTAAAAATCAAAATCTTTCTGTTTGGTAGAAAGTGATATAGTCCAAAACATATGA
>CAYGDR010000035.1:0-7101 GCA_964348775.1 uncultured Candidatus Saccharibacteria bacterium
CTAGAACTGGCGCTCGTAGCCCTAGCGGAAATTCCCGAGGCGGATGCCGAGGGTGTATTCCCTTTAGACCTGACACAATATGATATGATGAACGAAGGCACCGAGCATTTGTATTTGGGTTCATGCAGAATCCCAAATCTCGCCGAATTTCAGAAAACATTCAGCCGAGGAAAAGCGGAATCCATAATCCCCAAAACTTTTGTTTCCGCTTTTCCGAGTCCATTGAATTAGCACATTGGTAGAGCGTAGTAGGAATATTAAAATAATTACAAAAGTCGAGCGTAAGCATTAGTTCGCTTGATCCTTAAAATAGGTTCTAACGGAATGGTAGAGACACACCACAACCAAACAAGACCCCTTTTCGGGCAAATTTTCGCGCGCTTCGCGAAGCGAAGCGTAAGGTAAGATAGGCTTAAATTCAATCCGGCGATTTTTTAAATACAGGTTCGAGCCAAAGATTTTTTGGGCAGAGGATTTTTTTAGGGGGAGGTCGGATACAAAAGATATAACACTTACCCCACCCTCCCGTGCGCGTGTTTAAAACCTTTGCCGATTATTAAATCGTCAAACTCCCCAGTTAAACATGATTTTTCAAATCATTAAAAATTTCTTTTATATTCTTTAAGCTTTCTTTTATTAACCAAATGGCTGATATGTCCGTACCTTCAAATTGAAAGTCCACCCATGTTTCAATAGTCACAGTTTGAGTGTTTGAAGGTATTGGCATTTGAGTACTAGGGTCAACAGGAACTCCTCCGATGGAAACACCTGAACCGAATCGCACCGCCGAAGGATTCCAGGCAACACGAGATCCATTATTGCTTTGTACATTTACTCTCTTTGTTTCTGTTCTTTTCTGAGGAGTTAGTTGCTCATGTTTATTTTCGTTATTAATTTTATTGAAAGAACTGAGCCATTTATTTTCTGATTTTTTGTACGGTTGGATATTTTCTAAGACGTTATAAACTTTTACGGAATTTGTACTGAGGTCGGGATACGATTTTCTCATAATTCCCCCAAATGAACTTTGGTCTGAGCCGATAGGAAAATAAAGCCTATCCTTTGGGTCAGCATTTGGGCAGTATTTTTCTACAATATCGTGAGCCAAATAATCTAACACAGAACGAAGATGGCTAAAATAATCTTTTATATCAATCTTTAAATTACTTCCGATTGTTTTCTCATGAAGAGATTTATTGTACTCCGCAATAATTTTTGGTTCTGCTTTTTCTGCTCTATCTAGAAGAGCCTCTATATCATTTTTTCTTGTCATATGTAATATTATTTCATTAACTCTCCGACCGAAACTCCAATCGCTTTTGCTAATTTTTCCACACCCTGAATAGACATATTTTGTTCTCCTCGTTCTATTTTACTGATATAAGTAGAATGAACGCCTAACTTTTTTGCTATATCACCTTGCGACATATCTTTTTGTAGGCGAAGCACTTTTGCTCTTTTGCCAAATTTCTTAGTTATATCCATAAGTTTATTACAACATAGTATCAAGTGCAGTGCTATTGCGCTAGATAGCGTTATAACGCTATAATACAAATATGATTAAATATTTTCTCTACGCCCGCAAAAGTACCGACGTTGAAGACAAGCAAGTCCGATCTATTGAAGATCAGCTCGCTGTTTTGCGAACGCTCGCCAAAGAGCAGGGATTAAATATCGTTCACGAATTTATTGAAAAGCAGTCAGCAAAAATTCCGGGCCGTCCAATGTTCGGCGAAATGCTCTCGCGTATTGAAAAAGGCGAAGCGCAAGGGATTATCTGTTGGAAGCTTGACCGTTTAGCTCGCAATCCGATAGACGGCGGACAGATAAGTTGGTTTTTACAAAAAGGAATTATAGAGCATATTCAAACTCACGATCGAAGTTATAAGCCATCGGACAATATTTTAATGATGAGCGTTGAGTTTGGAATGGCAACTCAATACATTTTAGATTTATCGGCAAACACTAAACGTGCCTTGCACGAGAAAGTAAAAAATGGAGAATACCCCACAATCGCCCCAATCGGATATTTTAATGATTCACGGAAAAAAACAGTTGTAATGGATAAACGAAAAGCGAAAGTTATCAAAGAGGCGTTCAAGTTATATGCCGAAGGAAACTTTACGCTTGAAAAAATATCTAACTATTTCAAAAAACATAATATGCTTTCCAAGAATGGCTACCCGCTTTCACGAGATAGAATAACAAATATTTTATCCAATCCATTCTATTACGGACACTTTCGCTATGCTGGAGAACTCTACGAAGGCAAACACGAACCCCTTATCACCAAAAAACTTTTTGAAAAAGTGCAGGAAGTAATGAAAAATCGCGGTTGGCAAGATAGGCAAGAAAACAATCCGCGACCCTTGTGCGGGCTTCTCAAATGTGGCGAGTGTGGCTGTTCCATAACTGCCGAGGGAAAAACGAAAAAGCAGAAAAACGGAAACATCCACCATTACACCTACTATCATTGCACGAAGAAAAGAGGGCTATGCTCTCAAGCTTGTATTCGAGAAGAAATATTAGCAAGCCAGCTGTCAGATATCTTAAAAACTTACGCCCTGCCTTCGGAATGGGCGGTAGAGCTATCTAAACTTGCCGACAAGGACGAAACCGAAGCTGTCCAATCTTCAGTTTCGTCGAGCCAAGCGATACGAGAGGAAATAGCGACCATTTCCTCAAAGCTCAAACGCCTTCGCGGTATCTACATCGACGAGGATATAGAGCGAGATGAGTATCTTGTAGAGAAATCACAACTTCTCTCCCACAAGAAGTCGTTAGATGAGAAAATGAGCGAATTAGAGAAAGGCAATATTGTTTGGCTCGAACCTCTGCGGGAGTGGATAAAAGACGCGTCAAACATAGAAGAAAATGCAATTTCGTCCGACCTCCCCCTAAAAAAATCCTCTGCCCAAAAAATCTTTGGCTCGAACCTGTATTTAAAAAATCGCCGGATTGAATTTAAGCCTATCTTACCTTACGCTTCGCTTCGCGAAGCGCGCGAAAATTTGCCCGAAAAGGGGTCTTGTTTGGTTGTGGTGCCCTCGGCAGGAATCGAACCTGCATCAGATCCTCCGCAAGGATCCGTCCTATCCATTGAACGACGAAGGCAAAACCTTTTGTAAATTTAGACTAGCAGTTTTTAGGAGAAAATCAAAATTAGAATCCCAGCGTATCCATCAATTTTTCTGATGGGTGCTCTTTCATTTCTTCTTCGATCACGCCATGGTCTAAAAATATTCCTTTTATAATTTCTCTATCTTCTCCTTCTATGGGCATAGAAAATGCCGGTATGAAAAATCTTTCAGTCCGCACGAAAAGGAGAGGCTTGTCTTCCATCGGCACCCAAAAAGATTTTATGTTTTCGTAGGGGTAAAGGCGGTTTTTTATCTTTAAGCCTTTTGCGGTAAGTTCGTAATTTACCCACTCAGGAGCTTTTTGGCTGAAAAACCAGACTAGTCCGCCTGATAGCAGAAGAAAAACCGCAAAAAAATAATTGCTGAAAATTATCGATGTGAGCGCGCCGGTAATGATAATGACCCCGAGAGCCCAAAACCAGTCCGGGCTTCTGTCTCGTTCTTCGTATTCCGGAGCTGACCAGGAAAAAGTTTCTCCTTCGTTCATATTAGTATAAGTATACCAAAGTCATAATAAAAAGTACCTATTTATAGCCCTTGCCAATAAACTTTCCCGCGAGAGGAATGCCAGCTTCTTTAAATTTACTGAGCACCCACTGTATATATGTATTGCTGTTTGGGCCTGTAGGGAAATATCTCTCTCTATAAGGATATGAATTTGGAGAATTTTCTATGCACTCCATCATTTTTTCCGCTATTTCACTGTCGTCGGCGGAGCCGATAAATTCTACCCTTCTTGGGAAGCCCTTCAATACATAAAATGTTCCTATTCCGGCAAATGGCGGGAGCTCATTTAAAAATACATGTCCCCATTCGGGATTTTTCTTGTTTCTATAATGGCGGACTTCCCAGCGCGAGAGGTTTCCTTTTTTATTGATTACAAACCAAGCATGGGATGCAAAGCCGAAAGGCACATGAGCTTTGCAGGCAAAAATCAGCACTTGGTTTTGGTCTTTCTTTATCAGTTTATCAATTTGTTCCATTTTTTATCTCTTCGCCCAATTTAGAAATAAGATCCTCTTGGTCTTTATATTCGATCATGTTTTTTGTAAGATTGCTCAGAGCGCCGGAAGGCTTTGTGCCGGATTTATAAAAATAAATTATATTTTTGCCCATCATGTCAGCCCAGCCCAATTCTATGCCTTGGCCGGTGGAAGGGTATGATACTTCAGCAAAGATCAAGTCCGCGTTTTTTATAAGTTCCTTGGTTATTTTTTCCATTCCCATTTCCTGGGGCAGATAAAAATTGTGAAGCTTATTTAATTCCGAGGAGCGGATAGGCGCATATAAGTCTTTTTTAAAATTAAAACCGCTCGAGTGCGTTATTATTATGTTCATAATTATTTGTTGAGCAGAGAAGGGGGAAGTCCAAAGCGGATAATAAAGTAAAATAAAACTGAAATAATCACAACCCAAAATATCGATTGCAGAGAATGATACTCTGCCCAGTGGTTGTCGGGCCAGTTCCAGGTTTTAAAAATAAAAAACAGAGGTATTTCATCTACAACCAACGCACTGCCAATAGCGAGCAATATAGGTTTTTGCGCCAAAAAATATACAAGAATCAGTCCGATTCCATACATATAATGATGAAGCTGAATGCCCCCTAACATAGGGCCATGCCTTGGCACGAGCCAGAGAAAAATTCTCGTGAGTATTATCGTCAGAACAAAGATTATAAAAAAGAATTTTAGATTCACAATATAATATTAGCACAATTTGCAAGCAGTTTGGTGCGCAGTTGGAATTATGATAATCCTATGAAAGACAAACTGGTTCCAGAATATAGGTTTGTATCTAGATTATAATCTCTTTTTAAACTCCTTAAAACTTCATGGGCGATTTGTCTTACTGCATAATAGGCAGGTGAAACAACTGGCTTTAATTTTGAGATATCCAGTCGTTCAGGAAGTTTGCCGTCTGGAATTGGAGAAGTAAAATTTTTCATTGAATTTTTTCTAGTTAATTTATAAAAAGTATTTTCAACTTCGCGGTCAACATGGTCACCGCCATCCTGATTTGCAAAAGTTGAAACTAATTTTTTTCTTGAAAATTCGCTTCCTTCTAGATCTTTTATGACCACGCTTATCCACCATTGATTGAAATCAATAGTTTGAGCACTTTGATTACTGTCGAAGACAGGCTTCCAGTTGTGAGTAGTGTTTCCAAGCAAGCTACTGGCAAGAAAACTTTCACTTTTTTTAATTTCCATCTGAACCGGTTTTGAAATTAAAGCAGTGTCTAAAAAATTATTCTTCAAATCAAGTTGGCCGAGCAATGACTCACTCCTACTTTTAGGGTTGCTAGTGTCTCCATCATGAAGTAATTTTCTTAACACCGAAGCAACCAGTTTAGATTTTTTATAATCACCCTTATCAAATTGTTCACAAAGTTCACTTAAAAATCTCAGCTGTGTTTCTAGTTCCTCTTTTAGTTCTTCTTCACTTAGCTTCATTTTATTTGCGGATGGGGTGAGATTCGAACTCACGGTGCCTTGCGGCACTCTTGTTTTCAAGACAAGTGCGTTAGACCACTCCGCCACCCCTCCCTATAGCGCCTGTTGTACCATGACTCGCTCACTATGCACAGACGAGTTTTGTATTGAGGGTGTATGCCATACAATGTGTAGATCATGAAGGAACGCGGACTTGCCCTCGGCATGTCGAAGGGTTTTACCCTCGTTGAACTCCTCGTTGTCATTGCTATCATCGGACTCCTTGTATCGGTCGTCATGGCATCTCTTAACGTTGCGCGTCAGAAAGCGCGCGATGCGCGCCGTGTATCTGATATTTCGAGTGTGCAGAAAGCACTTGCATTGTATGCAACGGATAACGGGCTTTTCCCCATCGAAACAACCTCAACCATCATTTCCAACAGTTCGACCGTAGGCGTTGCGCTCATCACCGCTGCCGCATTCCCCAGTATGCCTGTTGATCCGCTCTCACCGACATACGACTATGAATATCAGTCGAACGCGAGCGGGAATACGTACACTCTCACCTTTTGTCTCGAAACAAACAGTATCTCCAATTATGCGCAAGGGTGCGGGAACACCGTCTCGCCATAAAGAGAGCACAGAAAAGTGCGCTGATACTGTAGTAAAATATCATCATGCAGACCGACGAAGCGGCTATTCGCTGGCAAGGATACGAGCACGAACACATCGAGCATGGGAAGGATTGGTTCCTGGCGCTCGGTATCACTGCCGCCTGTATCGCAATAATCAGTGTTATCTTCGGCAATGTGCTGTTCGCTATCCTGATACTCGTCGGAACAGGAACGCTCGGCCTCCTCGCAAGGACACCTCCTGCTCCGGTTGAATTTGAAATATCGGACCGCGGAATACGCGTCGGGCGCACCCTGCATCGCTATAACGAGGTGCTTGCATTCTGGGTTGAGGATCATGAAACTGACTCTCCCGTACTTTTTGTGGATACGACGAAATGGTCGGCGCCGAATTTAAGCATTCCGCTCACGGGTACCGACTCGCGTGCAGTTCGTGCGCTTCTCATTCAGTATGCGGAAGAAGTCCCGATGAAAGAAACGCTCGCGCATCGCGTACTGGAATTTCTCGGCCTATAACAGTTCTCTAGAGAACTGTTATGGTTGTTGTCGCCTCCTTGGTGTTGCCGCCGAATGTCGTACAGGTGAGCACGATGTTCGTATTCACCGTTATCGGTGACGTTGACGCAACACCGTTCGCATTCGTCCTTCCGGCATTACGCGCGGTGAAATCCCCCTGCTCGGGGCTCGACACGACACATGATTCCATTCCGGCTGTCACCCATCCGATGAGAGACGTATTCCCCGATGCGACAGCGCTTGGATTCGCGACAAGGACGATGCCCGGTTTCCCTATCTGCACACTGCAGGATGCGTTCGAGGTGAGGCCGCGATCGGTGCACGAAAGACCGAATGTCGCAGTGTTCGCGCCCTGCGGAGGTGCGGCAAGTATAGTCGT
>CAYGDR010000036.1:0-6668 GCA_964348775.1 uncultured Candidatus Saccharibacteria bacterium
CTTTTTGGGGCAATATACTATGCAAATAATAAAGAGGAGGCTTTCAGTTTAAGTCCAAATGAATTCGGGTTTCGGCTTATCGAAGCCAGAGAAGACAAGGACGAGTATCTCCGTTCTCAAATGGAGATATGCTACAAAAACGGCTCGGATGCCTGCTACAAAAAAGCTGCAGAGCTTTTCAGCTATCAGTTTGATTATCAAGAGCTTCTTCCTGTGCTGGAACGGACCCAAAATTATCCTGAAGTCTTCGCCAGGTGCCATGAACTCACTCATTTTATAGGCAGAAAAGCATTTGAAGCCAACCCGAGCATAAAAAGCCTATACGAGACCGGCAGCGAAGCCTGCTGGGGGGCATTTTACCATGGAGTTATTGAAGCTTATTTCGGCAAGCAATCTTTTGAGGGAGAAGAAAAATTTGCGGAAGATATAAGGAAAGTCTGCGGAGATAAAAAGGATTACTCGGTCCCGAGATTTTTCCACGAATGCCTCCATGGCATCGGCCATGCAATGATGTTTGTATCAAGCGGCAATCTGCCCAAATCACTCTACTGGTGCGACGAGCTGAAAGAAAAACAAAATCAGGAAACCTGCTACGGCGGAGTATTTATGGAAAATTCTTCTTCTTCCACTCGCACTGGAAGTGGCCATCAGTCAAAATACATCAAGGCTGACGATCCTTTCTTTCCTTGCAATATTCTTGATGAAAAATACCTCGATGTCTGCTACCGGTATCAGAGCTCTTATTTCGCTCAGCTGGTAAATTTTGACATGAAGAAAAACGCGGAGCTTTGCCTGCAAGTTCCAAAAGCCTATCAGGGAGGCTGTTTCAGTATTATCGGCTCAAATCAGGTAGGAAATACTCAAGATTCGGTAAAAATGAAAGAAACCTGCATGCTGATGCCTGAAGAAGAAGCCCGGCAATATTGCATCCGCGGAGTTGTGGGAGGCTTAACGGGCCGTTATGTAAACAAAGACAAAATAATAAAGGCCTTCTGCGGCACGGTTCCAGAAAGCTTAAAGAAAGACTGCTATAAATCGATGGGGGTGGGATTCGCTAGCTGGTCGGCTGACAAAAACAAAGCGCTAACATTATGCGAGATGGAAAATGAAGAATATAAAGACTGGTGCGCAGAAGGAATAATGTCGTCTTCTAGAATTCTACCGATCGCAAACTAAAACTATGGCTTTATAGCGGAAGAAGCCTCTTTTTGAAGTTCTGCCTCTTTTTCCGCTTCTTTAAGCTTGAAAGCCTTTACTACCAAGTCGCTCAATTCTTCTCTGCTGTGGTAGCCCGTTATCACATCATCCTCTATTACTAGGGCCGGCAAGTTTGTATCTTTTATCTTAAATGTGCTTACCATAGCCCGGACCGCAGAGAGATCAATGCTGTAATCAAAAGAGTAAACCCGGAGTTCTGGATATTTGTCCCGCAGGCTTGAAAGCGCCAAGCTCTGTCTTTCACATTCGGTGCAATGCTCTTTTGCGGTATAAAAATACAAGATGAAAGCCGCCTTGGTCTTGCACCTGGCAGAAATCCTTTTCATAAGGAGATAATCCTTGATTTCGAGGAGCGAATAATACTTCTTGAGCGAAGATACTTCCTCGCCAGTTCCCAGGTTCGCTTCCCCCCATTCCAGCTTTTTGCCGAGCTCGTCCAGCTGGTCCGACAGGATAGTGCCGGAAATATTCTTGCAGGAAAGTTCGGACAAGAGCGAAAATTCTGTCTCAGAAGAAAGAATGTTTATGGCTATTTCGTCCTGAATTGTCTTCAATTGACTGATCTTCTTATCGCCAAAATAATTGCTCACATAAGAAGCGGTTAAAAATAGAAAAACCGTAATAAAGAAAACTATCAAATATTTTTTCCAGTCAATTGCTCGCGAGTTCATAAATTTAGAATTCTCTTACCTCCACTTAGGCGCTCTTGAAGTAGCGGTGTTCCAAAGGGCGCTGACTATCCAAAAGGGCGCAAGCAGCCTGAAGATTACTAGGAAATAAAGCATATTAATAGAAAATCTAAATTTGCCTTCAGACATTTTTTGTCCGAAAATGATTGCAAAAACTATACTGCTGTATACAAGCGCAATCAGGAAAAAAGAAGCCTCGGCATTTAAGAAAAATGGATCAAAAGACTTGGCGCTCGCGGAAAGATTGAGCCCCACTGTCTGATATTCGGTAAATTTTGAATACGCGAAATATCCCATGCTGTACGCCATGCGGCCAAACAAATAGCTCACAGCCATCACAGAAACCAGGCCGGTAGGCAGGGTAAAAAGCGCAAAATTGCCATATTTGGCCCGAAGAAGTGCCCTCCGGTAGTCCAGAGTATTATTTATAAATCCATACATCCAGCGCAATCTCTGCTTGAAAAGCTTGGTGATGGTTCCGGGGATATTGGTGCGGACATACGCATCATTGCAGTGGGATATCTTGTAATTGTTGGTCTGCATGCGGTAAGCAATCTCCATGTCTTCGGTATTGTGGGCATGCCGATAAGGACCGAGATCCTCGAAAACTTTCTTTCGAAATATGGTAAAAGGCCCGGGGGTGACATTGATTGCCCCTAAAAAGTCGAGCATCTTTTTCATAAATACTCCCATATGGTATTCAGCTTCTTGCGCATTTTCGATGGCATTTTTAGCGCTTGAAACTACAACCGAAGGCACCACTGCCATAGACTCCGGATCAGCGTCGAATTTGCTCATAATCCGGACCAGGGCTTCAGGGTCCACCACAGAATCTGCGTCCAGGCATCCGAAAAATTCGGTATTGCAGTGTTCCAATCCCAGATTGAGCGCGGTATGCTTGCCTCCGTTTTCTTTACGGAAAAGGCGCACATTGTTATACCCCGCAAACTTGCTGATCTCTCCCCAAGTACCGTCGGTAGAGCCATCATCTATTAGAAATATCTTAATCTTTTCTTTGGGGTAGCGGAGGTCTAAGAGCGAACGGACGGTCTTGTACACAGTCCTTTCTTCGTTCCAAGCAGGCACGATAATGGTTACTGCCGGGTATTTGGCAAGGTTTATTTTTTCCTTGCGAATGATTATTTTCTTCCTGTTTTCAAGGAAAGTAATAAGCAAAAAAACCTGCACATAGACAGAGAAGAAAACCAATATATAAAGAATGTAATCGGGTATTGAGGCCACAATCTATAATTTATAATAGCATTTTACGCCTCAAAAGACAAACTCCTCAGAGGGAGCTTGCAAAAAATCATAGCGCGAAGTTAGACTGTATTCCCTGTCTGGTCTTTGTCGACGCAGTTCATGCACACCCCGCTTGAACATGTTTTGCACCTGCACCCGAAAATCTTCACAAGAGCGGCAACGCCGACTAGAAGATAAACAACCCCTAGAACTGCCGGCATAGAGCCCAAAAGCATATTTACTACATTCCAGGATTCCCCGAACGAGAACAGCATGCCTGCCCCCACCAAACCCCAGTTTAAGCCTCCAATAATTAGAAGCACTTTGGCAGCATAAGACCAGCTGCACATGCCTCTCCACCCTCCTCCGTGTCCGCACCCGCAACAACCAGAACAATTTGAACTACACATAATTTTTTATTTATCCCCGACTAGACGAGGTTTAATATTAATATACGGAGTATACACCATAAACAAGAAAAGTGCTACAATAGGCCTATTAGCAAATAAAGAATATCAACAAAATGCAAAACGAAAGTCAAAAACAAATAGCGGGCGCCATTATATTAGCTGGTTTGATTATAGGCGGGGCAATACTTTTAAAAGACAGCGCACCAAGAACGGCAGTAAATAACAACGGAGAGGAAACTGCAAGCCTTAATTCAATTAAAATAAGGCCTATCGGCGAAGGCGAGCACATGCTGGGAAATAAAAATGCAAAGTTGGTGATTGTGGAATATTCAGACACCGAATGCCCTTTCTGCAAAGGATTCCACGCCACTATGAACAAAATTGTGAATGAGACAGGAGGAGAAGTGGCTTGGGTATACAGGCATTATCCGATCCCCCAGCTTCACGCGAAAGCCCAAAGAGAAGCAGAAGCCACCGAGTGCGCGTATGAACAGGGCGGAAACGAAGCCTTTTGGAAATATATAAACCGCATGTTTGAGATAACTCCATCAAACGACGGACTCAAGGAAGAAGAGCTCACAAGCATCGCCCAGTTTGTCGGCTTAAATACATCGCAATTCTATACCTGCCTAGAAAGCGGAAAATACGAGAGCAAGGTAGCGGCCGACATATCAGATGGAGTAAAAGCGGGCGTAGGGGGCACCCCATATTCCCTAGTATTGGTAAACGGCAAAGTTGTAGACAGAATAGGCGGAAACCAGCCAATCGAAGTAGTCAGACAGATCATCGAATCCAGAAAGAGATAGCCAAACTGAAAATCCCCGAAAGGGGATTTTCAGTTTATTGAATTTTATTGAGTGGCTAATACAGGATATTTTGCTTCTAGGGCAGCTCTTTGGGCAGTATAATTTTCTCTTAGCCTGTTTGCATATCTATCAACCCAAGTTCTTGCTCCATGAGGATTATCAAAAAGGCGGCGTTTTAGTGCCTGTATCTGACATGACTTCTATCTCTTTGATAAGTTTTCCTGTGTCTTTAGCCCGTCTTTCTCGCTCCTCCTTGTCAAAGTGTAGAAACATTGTTCCCTTTTTATCCGCTCGTTCTTGTTCACCATTCTGTAAACTATCAAATTGATTAATCCGACTTGTACTTAATCGTACCAACCCCCATAATGTCAAGATTAGTACACGGTACACAATAGAGACGGCCGTCTCTATTGTGGTATAATTTTTATATGCGTCTAATTGACCAAGAATCGACTTCGGGGAAAATAATCAGAGCTCTTGGAATGGGAATAGGTATATCCGTGGCGTTAGCCAATAAAAGGACAAGTTATCGGATGACAAAGACAATAACCAAGAAAATTTTTGGCTTTAATAAGCTACCGCAAAATTACCCTAGGCACTTCGCCAAATTGAGAAGACAAAAACTTATCTCAATCCGACAAGAAGGAAATAGCCATATCTTGTGCCTTACCGAAAAAGGCATGGGCAGCTTTTTAAGGTTTAATTACGAAAATTTGAAAATAAATAAAAGTAAAATTTGGGATAGAAACTTTCGTATGGTTATTTTTGACATACCCGAAATAAAAAGAGGTGCTAGAAACTCACTCAGAGAAAAAATGAAAGAAATGGACTTAGTGAAATTCAATGATAGTGTTTGGGTTTATCCTTACCCATGCCAAAAAGAGATAGACTTTATTGCTAACTATTGGGGAATAGGAAAATATGTCCATTTTGCTTTAGTGAAAGATATAACTAATAGAGAAAACCTTGAGAAATATTTTAATCTATAACGCCTTTAGATTATTGGTTCTTAATAAGAACGGCCGTCTCTATTAAGGACAGATAAACTAGGTTAATGAATATCTTAATCGAAATAGTTTTTGAGACGAGAAATCTTTTCGTGGCTTCTTAGCTTGTCGTGTACCTTAGCTTCGATCTGACGAATACGCTCGCGAGTGACGCCGAACTCTTCCCCTACGCGCTCAAGGGTGTGCTGGATGCCGTCTAGAAGCCCATAGCGCATTTCTAGAATTTTTCTTTCTTTCGGATTCAGCTCGTCTAAGACTTCCTTGATCTGGTCGGAAAGAATCCTCCTCGAGGACTCCTGGTCCGGGCGCAAAATCTTGTCGTCTGGAATAAAATTCTCAAGCGTAGACTTGTCGTCATCGTCGCCTATCGGCTGTTCGAGCGATACTGTTTCTTGGGAAATATTTTCAATCACATGGATTTTTTCTACGGGTATGCCCATCTCGGTCGCAATTTCTTCTGCCAGAGGCTCCCGGCCCAGATCTTGAGAAAGCTTCCTGTGAATCTGCTTGTACTTGGAAATCGTTTCCACCATGTGAACCGGTATACGGATAGTTCGAGACTGATCAGCCAAAGCGCGGGTAATGGACTGCCTTATCCACCATGTAGCGTAAGTGGAGAATTTATAGCCCTTGGTCCAGTCGAATTTTTCAACCGCCTTGAAAAGGCCTAGGTTTCCTTCCTGAATCAGGTCAAGGAGAGTAAGGTTTGCGCTTCGGCCTACATATTTTTTCGCAATTGAAACGACCAAGCGGAGGTTCGCCCGAGCAAGCAGGTTTGTAGCCTCAATATCTCCCTTTTCTATCCTCTTTGCCAATTCTTTTTCTTCGCTTGCGTGTATGAGAGGATACTGGCCGATTTCTTTCAAATACATCTGAATAGAGTCGTACATTCCGCTCTTGCCTAGGTCTTTCTCAGATATCTCAGTGTCAAGATTCAGCAAATTGCCCCCTTCGAGCACATCGATGCCGGCCACCGCAAATTTCTCATAAAGCTCGTCTAAGAAAAGGATATTGTTTTCAATATCAGGAAAAGTCTTTAAAATCTCATCATAAGTGATAAATCCCCTCTTTCGCCCTTTGGCTATAAGCTCGAGCGCCATTCTCTCCAGAGCTTCGGCCTTCTTTTCTTTAGAGGAAGTCTTCTTGTCACTCTTGGGAGCTGTGGTGTTTGCCCTTCCACCCGGGAGCTTATTTCTTGATTTTTTTGGCGCTTTTTTTACAGCTTTTTTGGCTGGTTTTTTAGAAACTTTGGCCTTATTTATTTTTTTGTTTTTTTTCTTTTTCATATATTTATAT
>CAYGDR010000037.1:0-6339 GCA_964348775.1 uncultured Candidatus Saccharibacteria bacterium
ATTTCTTTTTCTGCCGGAATTTCTAGCGCATTCAGCTTAAACAGGATCTTTTCCACATATTTCTCCTCGTTGTAGGCGGGTATGATTATAGAAAGCTTCATTTTAATATTTATTTTCATAATACCATTTTTATGGTGTATAGTATTAAATCAAGCCTTATGCCAAAGAATATATTCAAACTAAATAATGTCTTTAAGCCTGCTGGCGACCAGCCAAAGGCTATTTCCGCGCTAATGCAGGGCCTTAACGAAGGCAAAAACAAGCAGACTCTCTTGGGTGCTACCGGTACAGGCAAGACTTTTACTATGGCTAATGTAATAGCAGAATACAATAAGCCCGCCTTAGTAATTGCCCACAATAAGACCCTGGCTGCCCAGCTGGCGCAGGAATTTCGCGAATTTTTCCCGGATGCCGCAGTGCATTATTTTGTCTCTTATTACGATTATTATCAACCGGAAGCTTATATGCCTGTCTCGGACACTTATATAGAAAAAGATGCGCAGATAAACAAAGAAATCGACCGCCTCCGCCACGCTTCCACTCAAGCGCTCCTTACCCGTCCGGATGTCATCATTGTTGCTTCAGTTTCTTGCATCTACGGACTTGGCAGCCCGGAAGAATACGAAAAAGTAAACTTAAAGCTTGAAGTCGGAATGAAGCTGGACCGTCTTAGCTTAATGAAAAGATTGGTCAATATCCATTTCAGCCGGACCAATGCCGATCTTACACCCGGAACTTTTCGCTCTATGGGACCCCGAGTAGAATTTATGCCGGTATCAGAGACAATTTCCTATCAGATTGATTTTTCCGGAAGCAAAATTGATAAAATTCTAAAAGTCGATCCAGTGTCTTCTCAAATTTTAAAAGAAGAGCAAAATCTTTTCATTTTCCCGGCCAAGCACTTTATTACTGAAGATGTAAAGAAGGAAAAAGCTATTACGGAAATAAAAAAAGAGCTAAAAACACAGCTTGCTAAGTTTGAAAAGGAAGGCAAGCTACTCGAAGCTGAAAGAATAAAGAGGCGCACCAATTACGATCTAGCTATGATCAAAGAGATAGGATACTGTAGCGGCATCGAAAATTATTCCAGGCATCTTTCGGGGAAAAAAGAAGGCGAACCTCCAGAAACTCTACTTTCTTATTTTCCTCATAAAAATGGCGAACCCCAGTTTCTTACGATCATTGACGAATCGCATGTGACCTTGCCTCAGCTAGGGGGCATGTATGCGGGCGATGCTTCCCGCAAAAATACCCTTGTAGAATATGGCTTTCGCCTGCCTTCAGCCAAAGACAACAGGCCACTCAAGTATGCCGAATTTGAAGACCGTATTGGTCCTGTCATATATACCAGCGCCACTCCAGGCAAAAGAGAGCGAGAGGAAAGCGAACAGATAGTCGAGCAGATAATTCGGCCTACAGGGCTGATTGATCCAGAGACTCTTGTGCGCCCAGTAAGCGAAAAAGGAAACTATCCGGGCCAGATAGCAGATTTTATCATCGAAACAGAAAAAACTGTAAAGATGGGCTACAGAGTGCTGGCTACTACTCTCACTAAAAAAATGGCCGAAGATCTTTCGGTTTATCTCAAAGACAAAAAAATAAAATCGGAATACCTTCACAGCGATATAAAGACAATTGAGAGAATTCAGGTCCTGACAAAATTTCGAAAAGGAGATTTTGATGTTTTGGTAGGAGTAAATCTTCTTCGCGAGGGCTTAGACCTGCCAGAAGTTGCGCTCATTGGCATACTGGATGCAGACAAGGCAGGATTCCTCCGTTCTGAAACTTCGCTCATTCAGACCATCGGCCGAGCCGCCAGAAACGCTTTAGGCAGGGTTATACTTTATGCTGATATTATGACCGACTCCATGGATTATGCGCTGAAAGAAACTAAAAGAAGGAGAGATATTCAAATTGCCCACAACAAAAAGCACGGCATTACTCCAAAAACGATAATGAAAAAAATCAAGGATATTATGGAGGAGCTTGAAAGCGAGCACTCAAAGGCAGTGAACGCGGAGCTCCAGCTTGATGTTGAATTATTTAAAAAGGTGTTTGCTAAAGACAAAAGCAACAAGGGCAAAAATGAATCCGATTCGATAAAAAACTTAGCGCTTTCGGATGAGGAGCGAAATATTGCGGTCTATGAAAAAATAATAAAGATAAAAGAGAAGGAGATGAACCGGGCGGTCAAAGAACTCGACTTCGAAACCGCGGCGATACTTCGGGACGAGATAGCCGTCTTAAAGTTCAAAGCAGAGGCAAAATAAAATGCAATTAGTGGGCGGTCGTTCACTAAATGCAGAATTGATTTTTGGGCAAAAAACCTTATAATTGGACTAACTAAATACCGATATACACCCCCTAAGAGCAGGCGTGGGTGTACTTTCTGTGTTTAGTCCAATATATGAAAATCGATAAAAACACTGACAAAATAACGATAAAAGGAGCTAGGACCCACAATCTAAAGAACATTACCGTGGAAATGCCAAGGAACAAGATGGTGGTTATTACCGGCGTTTCCGGTTCTGGCAAATCCTCGCTTGCTTTCGACACTATTTTTGCGGACGGACAGAGGAGATATGTGGAGTCTCTCTCTTCTTATGCGCGCCAATTTTTAAACCAAATGCCAAAGCCGGATGTGGACGAGATTACCGGGCTTTCTCCGGCCATTTCAATCGATCAGAAATCTAGATCAAACAATCCGAGATCAACGGTGGCAACCATCACCGAGATTTATGATTATCTCCGAGTTATGTATGCGCGCATCGGGCATCCGCATTGTCCTGTGTGCGGGGAAGAGATAAAAAAACTTTCCAATGAAGAGATTCTTAATTTTATTCTGGAGAAGGTAAATGATTTTACTAAAAGCAAGAAAAGGAAAGTTCTCGGCGTGGAATGGGACGAAACTGAAATAAAAATATTTTCCCCGATAGTCCGCGGGCGGAAAGGCGAGTATTATCAGCTCCTCTATGATCTTTTAGGCAAAGGCTTTTCCGAAATTCGCTTGGATGGCACGATGAAAAAACTTCGCGAGCAGATAACGCTGTCGAAGAATAAGGCGCACAATATAGATATATTAGTAGACCATTTCGCCGTGCATGAATTTAAAGACGACAAAGAGGGAAGCCGAATGCGCCTTTCAGAAGCGCTCGAGCGGGCGCTGATTGAATCGGACGGGCTCGTCTCTGTTTCTTTTGGAAACGCTTCACAGAAAGTTGCTTCTCGTCAGGTCCTCGGACCTCCGGGGCCCCAACCCCGGCCAGACCATTCCGATAAGCAACTTTCTGCTCCGCAAGAATTCACAATGTCTGCAAAGTTTGCCTGCAAGAATGACGGATTTTCTTTTCCCGAGGTAGAGCCAAGGCTTTTTTCCTTCAACTCTCCTTATGGCGCTTGTCCAGAATGCAATGGCCTAGGCACAAAATATTATGGCGGAGACGAGCCGTGTGATTTGTGCAAAGGCGCCCGCCTGCGCACGGAAGCCCTCCATGTTTTTTTATCTGCTCAAATAGGCGATAAGAAAAATAAAAAAATGGTAAACATCCTCGACCTTGCCGAGCTTTCTATAAAAGATGCTCATGATTTTTTTAAAAATTTAAAACTGTCGGAGCAGGAAAAAGAAATTTCTCTCCCGGTTGTGCAGGAAATAGAAGCTAGGCTCCAATTTATGCTCGATGTCGGCTTGGATTATCTCCAGCTGTCTCGAAAAGCCAACACTCTCTCCGGCGGAGAAGCCCAGAGGATTCGTCTGGCTTCCCAGCTGGGTTCCCGTTTAGTCGGCGCTCTATATGTTCTTGATGAGCCGACTATCGGCCTCCATCAGCGAGACAACGATAGGCTGATTAAAACTCTGCTTAATTTGCGAGACCTCGGCAATACAATTTTAGTGGTGGAGCATGACGAAGATACTATTTATGCCTCGGATTATATTGTGGACATCGGACCTAAAGCAGGAGTGCACGGAGGAAAAGTCATAGTTTCTGGCTATCTCGAAGATTTGCTTACCGCAAACCCCGAAGGGAAGCAAGCTTCCTACGGGGCAGGGAAAAATCCAAGTTCTCGCACGCTTGGTTATTTGCGCGGTGAGTTAAAAATCGAGGTTCCAAAAAAAAGGCGGGAAGCCAAAGGGCATCTGCGCATCGCTGGAGGCAAAGTTTTCAATATTGAAAACATGAATGTCGAAGTGCCTCTTGGGGTCATGACTTCAATTACGGGCGTTTCTGGATCCGGCAAAAGCTCTTTTATGTATGAGATTCTCCACAAAAATCTGCAGGCGAGGCTCGAACGAAAATACCGAACCGCGCAAGTGTTCAATGTTGCTTCGTTTTCCGGCACAGAATATCTGTCCCGTTCTATACTGATTGACCAGTCTCCTATAGGTCGAACACCAAGATCAAATATTGCCACCTACACTGGCACATTTACCCATATCCGGGATATGTTTGCGGAAACGGCTGACGCAAAATTGCGTGGCTGGAAAGCAAACCGGTTTTCTTTCAATGTAAAAGGAGGGCGATGCGAGGCTTGCGAGGGAAACGGCGAAATTGCGGTGGAAATGCACTTTCTACCGACCGTGTATGTCACCTGCGATGTGTGCCTGGGCAAGCGTTTCGACAAGGAAACTCTTACCGTAAAGTATAAGAAGAAAAACATTTACGAAGTGCTCAAAATGACAGTGGAAGAAAGTCTAAAATTTTTTCAGGATATTCCCGCAATTTCTGACCGCGTGCAGACTCTAATGGATGTCGGCCTCGGCTATCTGGAGCTTGGTCAGTCTGCAACTACACTCTCCGGCGGAGAAGCCCAGAGAGTCAAAATTTCGAGCGAATTATATCGACCCCATACCGAAAAAACAATTTACCTTCTAGATGAGCCAACGGTAGGGCTTCATTATGACGATGTCGCTAAGCTCCTTGAAGTCCTAAACAAGCTGGTCAGCAAAGGGAATACTGTAGTATTGATCGAACACAACTTAGACATCGTTAAAAGCTCGGACTATATTATAGACATAGGGCCAGAAGGCGGGGTACATGGAGGAAAGATCGTAGCCAAAGGCACTCCGGAAGAAGTGGCAAATAATGCAAAATCGTATACCGGGGAATATCTCAAAAAAGTGTTGAGAAAATAATATGAAGAAAGAATTCCTTAAAAAATTAAATCTTCCAGACAAACCCGGAGTTTATTTTTTTATGAAAGGCGTCAAAATTCTATATATTGGTAAAGCAACCTCACTCCGTGAGCGTACTAAAAGTTATTTTTCTAAAGATTTAATACATACTCGCGGACCACTCATCCTAGACATGGCTTTCAAAGCTGATCTTTTAAAATGGGAAGAAACCGACTCAGTACTCGAGGCCCTCATCTTGGAGTCAAATATAATTAAAAAATATCAGCCGTACTATAACTCCAAGGAGAAAGACGGTAAGACTTTTAATTTTGTATGTATCACAAAGGATAAAATTCCGAAGGTGATGATAGTCCGAGGTAGCAACCTTAAAAACTCGGTTTTTAATAAAGTATATGGACCCTACACCAGCGGTTCTCAGCTTCGTGAAGCGGTAAAAATAATACGAAGGATCTTTCCGTTTTTAGACAATAAAAGCAAGAATTATATGGAATTTTATAGGCAGATAAATCTTGTTCCAGATTTAGAGGATCAAAAAATGTACCTACAAAACATTAGGAACATAAAATTGTTTTTTGCCGGAAAAAAGAAACAAATTTTAATAAATCTAAAAAAACAAATGAAAACATATGCAAAAATGCGTGAATTTGAAAAGGCAGGGGAGGTTAAGAGGCAGATATTCGCCCTTAAGCATATAAACGACATAGCTTTACTGAAAAATGACCCATTTGGATATCCAATGCCCAAACACGATTTTCGGATCGAAGCCTATGACATTGCCCATATGGGTGGCAAGAATATGGTTGGCGTGATGACTGTGCTTTTAGACGGGGAAGCCACGAAGCATGAATATAAGAAGTTTAAAATAAGAACTCAGCAGGATACAAATGACACCGGCGCCTTGCGCGAAGTGCTTACGCGCAGGCTTAATCATCCAGAATGGACATACCCTAATTTGATTGTAGTAGACGGAGGCGTCGCCCAGCTCAACGCCGCGAAAAAAGTGCTGAAAGAATTTAATTTGGAAATTCCCCTGGTTTCAGTCCTAAAGGATGAAAGGCACAAGCCGAAAGATATTTTAGGGAATGAAGAATTTTCCTCAAAATGGAAAAAACAAGTATTTCTTGCAAATAGCGAAGCGCACAGATTTGGCATTGCTTATCACAAAAGTATGAGAAATAAGAATTTTCTTAAATAATATATAATTATAT
>CAYGDR010000038.1:0-6318 GCA_964348775.1 uncultured Candidatus Saccharibacteria bacterium
CTTGCGTCCGTTCCGCAGCTCGACTTCAACGACGGCTTCTCGCGGCGTCCGTGAGACATTGCTCCCTTCGCGAATGTGGAACCGATCGATGTTGCCGGGATAATTGAGCACCGGCACGGTATTCGACCGTGGATCCACTGTCTCCTTTAGGTCAAGCCATGGGGAGTTGCTCACGATCTTGACCGTGTAGCTACAATCCGGTACCCGTAGCCTCTTGACGCGGGTCACGGGGTCCGTGATCTCCGTCGTCGCCGAGAGGCCGATATTGGAGTTCCGATTCGGCGAGAGGGCGGGTAGGGTGAGATAGATTGGCAACATATCGATGTCGCAGTTAGCCCATGCCGCTGGCGGCGCTGGTGCCTCCTCTTGGGACACTGAAACCCGTTCGCCGGCAACTTGCCCGATTGCCATGCGCGGGGTTTGGTTTGAGTTAGCGCTCACGGTGTACGACACCGTGCCGCTTCCTGTACCCGACGCACCGCTCGTGATGGTGACCCACGGCGTTCCGCCGAAGGTGGCTTCCCATGTGCACGAACTCGTGGTCGCGACCGTGAATGTTCCAGTACCGCCAGCGGGTGGGAAATGCTGACCGGTAGGCGCCACTGTGAACGAACACGATGGTGCGGTTGTCATTGCTTCCCTGTCGCATCCGGCCATCGCAAAGATGGCGAGGACGACAAGCATTCGACTTACGAACTTCATGTCTCTCCCTCCAACTCCATCCTCAAGGGGACGGAATGTCTAAAGTTGATTCTTGCTTACAGGCCCGCAAAAAATGAAAATCGCAGGGTACAACGAAAACCGAAAACTATCGATTAGAATTATATCAGCTAAATCTATTGATGTCAATTTAGTTAAAATTATATTAAAATAATTTATTTGACATATTTTCTGTATATGATACAATTCTAAATGTGAGGGTATTAAATTAAGATTAACTTTTTCAGAAAAACTTTTATGAAAACCTCAAACAAAATATCTTGGAAGGCGGTCGGACTAACTTTGCTGTTTGGTCTGTTTTTTGTTTCTGAAATTATTCCCTCCCCTAAAGTAAAAGCTGAGGGACTGCCTTCTGCGGGAATAAGCGTATCGCCTGATACTATTTCTTGCGGCGAATCAACTCAATTGAGCTGGCTTACTAGTGATGCTACTGATGTATCTATCAGTGGTGTGGGGGGCGTAGGCGGGTCCGGTAGCATGTCTGTAAGCCCAGGCTCTACGACCACATACACAATCACTGCTTCCAATGGATATGGTTCAGCATATGCCGACACCATGGTGGTCGTGAACTGTGGACAAACATATACTTACCAAACGCCTTACGCTACTCCGTATTCAACTCCAAATACTTATTCATACCAAACTCCATACACGACGCCTTACGCAACTCCAAATACTTATTCATATCAATCTCCATACGCAACACCCTACGCTACGCCGTATGCTACTCCTTATGCCACTCCATACTCAACACCTTACTCCACTCCCTACTCTACCCCGTCCACCTATTCATACCAGAGCCCTTACAGCACTCCTTATGGATACCAGAGCCCGTATTCCACTCCTTACTCTACGCCATTCAGCTACTCTTACCAGTATCAATACCAAAGCCCTTACGCTACTCCTTCTTACTTAAGTCCGTATCTGACTCCTTTCGTAAGTACCGCCTCGACCTCACGGTCTCAATATGTAGCCACAACAGCCACAAGCACTAGGGTCGTCAGCCCCGCCAGCTCTTTGGTTCTTATCAGTTCTTCTGTGGAAAGAAACCAGGCTATTGTGCCTACGCTCGACAACACCAAGCCTCGCCCTGGGGACGAAATACTCTACACCGTGCATTACCAAAATATCGGCACAGGATCGATAAGAAATATGGTGCTCCAGCTCAATCTTCCCGCTGAAGTAGATTATCTTTACTCAAATCCATCAAACCCTAGCATCTTCGGCAATACTCTCATTTTCAACCTTGGCAGCCTCGGAGCAAACAGAGAAGGCACAGTCACTGTGCGGGTGCGGGTAAGAAATAACATACCTCCGGGAACTATTTTGAATTTCCCAGCAACCCTGTCATACATAGACCCGAGCGGACAGCCTAGAGCAGTAAGCGCGAATGTTAGCGCGGAAGTATTTTCAATTGATAGCCTTATCACCAATGACGAAAAAGAAAACAGAGCTCTCCTAAGCGCAAATGTATTTGGCGCAGGGTTCCTGCCGGGGAGCCTCTTCGGCTGGCTCCTCCTCATAATCCTGATTCTCCTTCTAGTTATGCTCTTCCAGCGCTTGTTCCCTCCAGCACCGGTAATAGTGAGGGAAGAGCATCGCACTACTACGCACTAAGTTATTGGCTGAATGCTTCTCCTAGAGCCCACTTTTTGAGAATCTCGTATTTTTCTTCTCCGCAGATCCACTTCTCTGTCTTGGTATTATAGAAAAAAGGAACTCCTCCGCAGAAATCTTTATCTAGCTCAAGAAGCCTCTTTTCATTCTCTTTGTTATGCCAAACCTCAAGAGATTCTACTTTTAGCCCTTCCTCTTTTTCTAATCGTTCCACAAGTTCATGCATGCGCTCGCAGTGCGGGCATTCAGTTCCATAAAACTCTAAGAGGTGGGACATACAAACCGAAATGAGCTTATTTGGTAATTCTAGCTAAACGCGCTTTCTTGCGAGCAGCATTGTTTTTCTTGATCACTCCCCCTTTGGCAGCCTTGTCGATAGCTTTAAACGCAGAGGAAAGCATTTTAACCGCAGCAGCTTTGTCTGTTTTTGCAGTTTTTTCAACTTTCTTGATTATTTCCTTCATAGTCCTGGTCCTTCTGTCGTTAAACGCCTTCTTGCGGATGGAACCCCTGATGGCTTTTTTAGCTGATTGCGTTATTGGCATAGAGCAAATTTAGCAAAAAAACCTTAAAAATGCAACCCGACAAAGGACGGGCAGGCTTTTTTGAAAAAGCCTAAATTTTAACTATGTGATATTATTAATTCAATGATAGGCAGCATCAGAGGCAAAATATCGCTAAGAACTGAAAAATTCCTCTTGGTTGAAACAAACGGCGTAGGCTACAAGATATATGCATCTTCGGATACGATGCTAAAAAGCGCGGGAGAAGAAATTTTCCTCTTTGTTCATACGCATGTGCGCGAGGACGCCATAGATTTGTATGGATTCAAAGACATGGAAGGGCTCAGATTTTTTGAAATGCTTTTGAGTGTGTCCGGCATCGGGCCCAGATCTGCAATTGCGATACTGGGTATCGCGACCATAGACACTCTTAAAATGGCTATAAAAACTGGCGACACTTCTTACCTAACAAAAATTTCCGGCATTGGCAAAAAAACTTCAGAAAAAATAATAATAGAGTTGCGAGACAAAATAGGCGAAGAATTTGAAGCAGGCTCGCTCCAAGAGGAGCTCGATGCGCTGGAAGCACTCAAGTCGCTAGGATATTCTCAAGGAGAAGCGCGAGACGCTCTCAAAAAAGCCTCTCCTCAAGCAAGTACAAACGCTAAAATCCGCGAAGCGCTGAAAATTCTAGGAGGGAAATAGCTACTCCTTTTCGAGAAAATAATTTTTTATTCCACTGGCAGTGAGCTTGGCCATATCGTCGTATGCTTTATGCCGAGTCTTAAAGTCCCGAAAGATTTTCTGATAAATATACCCATACTCTACAAGCACAGTGCGGACATCTTTATCCAAAGTTCTATTTGAACCCATAGCGATGAGAGACATGTCGGGCACCAATCCTCCTGCCTCCGGCTTATAATTGCTGGCAGCATATTTCTCTTTTAATTTTAAGAAAATATTTGCGGCAAGCTGTCCGCTTCCCCACCAGTTTGCGAGCTCGGAGTCGGGAGTATAAACGGCAAAACCGGTATATTTGCCTATAGAGGAAGGGGTTTTCCTGGGATAATCGTTGAAGTGGATGTGGATCACTGCATCCATTTTATTTTTGTTTGCCCACTTGTTGATACCGTATAGGATTACTGAAGTATCTTCGTCTACCTTATTATGCGGGACGCCATTTTTGGGAGTAAAATTTCCGCCTTCTATTTTTTCTCTAGTGATTTTTTTTGCGTTTTCTTTAAAAGAAATTATATTTTGTCTTTCACTCTGAAAATAACTGGCAAAATTATCTACATACCCGTCATTATCTCTGGTAATATAAACTTCAAATCGGCTGTCCGCCTTTAAAAGCTTATAGAGCCGGGCGCCCACGGCTAGGTTCATAGCTCCCTCTTTTACATTTTTGTACTGGGCTCCCCAGACTTCATTGTCATGCCCTGGAACAATCAAAATCTTTACCGGGGTTGCGGCAAAAGCCTCCGGAGTATATAAATATAGAGCAATCAGTATTAAAAATAAGAATTTAAAGCCTTTCATTATCTAATTGTACCATGCCTGAGCTCCCCGAGGTTGAAAATTTGCGCCGAGGTTTGGAAAAATATATCTTGGGGCAAAAAATAGAAAAAGTGGTGGTCAATAAGCCAAAGCTGGTCTCGGGTAAGGGTAACCTTCGTGTCGCCTCTCAAAAAAAGGTTCGGGAATTTAAAAAGGGCTTGATTGGAGCAAAATTTATCGCAGTAGAAAGGCGTGCCAAGAACCTTATTTTCAGGCTAAGCCATGACAAGGTAATTTTGGCTCACTTAAAGATGAGCGGTCAGTTTGTATATAAAGGCAAAAAAGGCAAAAACGATGTCGTCGGTGGTCACCCGATAGAAATTTCAGAAAAAATCCTGCCGAATAAACATACTCACATCATTTTCAAACTCACGCATGGAAATCTGTACTACAACGACACCAGGATGTTCGGATATGTTTTATACTACCCGCATGTAAAAATGCTCGAGGACGAAGGACATTTTGCTAAGCTAGGCAAAGAACCTCTTGATAAAAGCTTTACTATAAATTATTTCAAAGATTATTTAAAAGATAAAAAAAGCAAGGTCAAAAGTGTCCTCATGAACCAAGATGTAGTCGTGGGTGTGGGCAATATTTACACGGATGAAAGCCTTTTTGAAGCAGGTATTTCTCCCACACGGAGCGCATCAAGTTTGACCTCAAGTGAAGTAAAAAAATTGCACGGGGCTATATTGAGAATTATGAAAAGAGCCATAAGGGTAGGCGGATCTTCTGTAGCTACCTACAGGCTCATAGATGAATCAAGAGGAAATTATGCTAGAGAACATAAAGTGTACGGCAAAGTTGGCAAGAAATGCGTAAACTGCAGCACACCCCTCGAAAAAATCTTAATCCAAACTCGCACCACCGTTTTCTGCCCGAAATGTCAGAAGTAACTAAATTTTTAAAATTCTGAAAAGCGCTATGCCGAGAGCCACAGAGACATTAAGCGATTCTTTTTTGCCTTTCATTGGTATTTCAGCAATAACATCGCACTTTTTTAAAATATTTTTAGGGATTCCGGACACTTCCGTTCCCACTAAAAAAGCGTTTCTGTTTTTTATTTTCACTTTTTTATAATCCACAGATTTATCATCTTGTTCTATGGCGATAATTTGGCAACCGTCTTTTTTTAATTTTGAAATTAGGGGAATTATAGTTTTTTTCTGCTCCCAAGCCACATACTCTTCCGCGCCTAGAGCTGATTTTGCTAAATCTCTGCGCTTTCTACCAAAGCGGTCCAGTGGAGTGGGCGTGTAGCCGGTGAGGTAAATTTTATCAACACCCGCTGCGTCTGCGGTGCGAAACATCGCGCCAACATTTTCTACGCTTCTTATGTTATGAAGGATTAGAAAGTTCATTTACTTTTTTCAGCGCCAGAAGCAGCTTCTTGAAGGTTGCCTGAAACATGCCCATCATCTCGTTGCCCCGAAGAGCTGCAGCGGGGTGAAGCATCGGGAAAATAATATATGTACTTCCTTTGAGGAGCTTGCCTTGGTCTCGAGTGATCTTGGCTAAGGGTAAAAAATAGTTCATCGAAAATCTACCCAAGGGCACGATAATCTTTGGATTGATTATCTCAATCTGTCTTTTGAGATATGGTTTATATGCTTCTATTTCTTCAGGGCTGGGATCTCGATTCTCTGGGGGCCGGCGCTTCACGATATTTGTAATATACACATCATTCTCTTCCCAACCCAAGTCGCGAATAGATTTTCGAAGCAGTTGCCCGGCTCGCCCCACAAAGGGACGGCGTTCTCTATCCTCGTTTGCACCAGGCGCTTCGCCTATAAAAAGCACTTCGCAGTCTGGATTTCCTTCGCCAAAGACTAGATTTGCAGGCATGAGAGGCAAGCTCTTGTCTTTCTCTATTTCTCCTTTAAGTTTTTCCAGCTCCAAGCTCTTGTCCATAATATAATTA
>CAYGDR010000039.1:0-6082 GCA_964348775.1 uncultured Candidatus Saccharibacteria bacterium
GTTCTAATTCTTTAGTAAAATCAATACTTACTGAAAGCTCGTCAACGGGATATTTATTTTTGAAATACTCAGAATTATAATAATCCTCAAGAAATTTTTTACTTTCAAAATACAGATCGGAAATTTCCTTATCCACAAGTTGGGTTGTATAATTCTTTCCATTCCAGGTAAATGTTTTTCTTCCATCTTCTCTGGCTTTCTTAAAAGCAATGTTAAATGTCTGAAATTGAGAATAGTCCTTTGCTTTAAAATACCCATACGCGGCAGCCATGCTGGCCAGCGATATAGTCGCTGCCACAACTCTACTCTTGGTGAGGCTCGCTATTCTTTCCCTTAAGGAAAGTGTTTTTGGGGACTTGTCTGGGACCGGAATTTGAGATTCAAATTTCATTTATTTAAATATCAATCTCTGCCAGCTTCGCATTGGATTGAATGAAAGATTTGCGCGGAGGGACTTCTGAACCCATGAGAATATCGAAGATTTTATTTGCCTCTTCTGCGTCTGCAATGTCTACGCGCTTGAGGACTCGATTTTTTGGATCCATGGTGGTCTCCCAAAGCTCTTCAGGATTCATTTCTCCAAGACCTTTGTAGCGCTGGATATGTACTTTGTTGGATTTGGCTTTGCTTTCAGTTTCTTCTGCTTCGCCTTCTACTTCTTCCCCGCCTTCGGCTTCTTGTATGTCGCTTATCTCCGCGCCTTTGCCCACTATTTTTAATCTTTCTTCGTCGTTGTAAGCATATGAAATCTCTTTGCCTTTTTTTATCTTGTAAAGCGGAGGCTGGGCTATATAAATATATCCTGCTTCGACGACTTCTCTGAAATATCTGTAGAAAAGAGTGAGCAGAAGGGTGCGAATGTGCGAGCCGTCCACATCGGCATCCGTAGCGATGATTATCTTGTGATATCGCATTTTTGAAATATCAAATGTATCGCCGATAGATGTGCCCATGGCAATGACAAGCGCCCGCACTTCCTTGGAGGCGAGCATCTTGTCTATGCGCGCACGCTCCACATTTAAGATCTTTCCACGAAGCGGCAGGATAGCCTGAGTTCTCCTGTCTCTGCCTTGCTTGGCCGAGCCTCCCGCAGAGTCTCCCTCCACCAGGAACAGTTCAGATTCTTCCGCACTCTTTGACTGGCAGTCTGCCAGCTTGCCCGGCAAGGTCATGCCCTCTAGCGCGCCTTTGCGCAATATCGAGTCCTTAGCTGCTTTGGCTGCTTTTCGGGCTTTTAGAGCTAAAATAGACTTGTTTATGATGGCTTTGGCCTCGTCCGGATTCTCCTCTAGGAAGTTTGCAAATGCCTCTCCGAAGACCGTAGCTACGGCTCCCTGGGCCTCCATAGAGCCAAGCTTGCCCTTGGTCTGGCCTTCGAATTGAATCTCACGGAGCTTTACGGAAATAACTGCAGTGAGGCCCTCTAGCACATCCTCCCCGGTAAAGCCTCCTTCGGACTCTTTCATCATTTCATTTTTCTTGCAGTAAGTATTTAGCGTACGAGTGAGCGCGGTCTTAAAGCCGGTCACATGCGTACCGCCTTCTTGGGTAAAAATATTGTTTGCAAAAGGAAATATCCTGTCTACTATGTCATCGACATATTGGAGGGCTATCTCCACACCCACGCCATCCCCTGCCCCGCCCTCTGGCGGGGTGAACTCTTTCTCAATATAAAAAATATGATCCTGTATCGGCTTTTGGAATTTGTTGTAATATTTTACAAGCGAGATAAGCCCGCCTTCGAAATAAAAAGATACGGAAGGAAGCTCGAGATCTAAATCCCTGAAATAAAAAACATCGCTGTCGTCCATGCCCTTCCCGCTGTCCCACTCGCGTGCGTCGATTATTAAAATCTTCAGGCCTTTTACTAGATATGCCTGCTGGCGGATGTGAGAAACTACTGTATCCCAGCTAAATTTTATATCTTTGAAGATTTCCTGATCCGGCTCAAAAGTTATGATAGTGCCGTGCAGTTTTGAAGAGCCGACTTTTTTCACCGCGCTTTTTTTCTTGCCTTGCGAATATTCTTGGACATACTGCCCGCCATCGCGGTGCACTTCAGCCTTGCAGTAAATTGAAAGCGCATTTACCACGGATGCGCCCACGCCGTGAAGGCCCCCGGAAACTTTATAGCCCTCTCCGCCGAATTTGCCTCCGGCATGAAGCGTGGTCATCACGGTCTCCAGCGCGGAAACTTTTGTCTTTTTGTGAATGTCTACCGGTATGCCTCGGCCATTGTCCGCCACGCGCACTCGGTTGCCCGGCAGTAGCACCACCTCTATATCATTACAAAATCCGCCCATCGCTTCGTCGCGAGAGTTGTCAAAAATTTCCCATATCAAATGGTGAAGTCCTTCCGGGCCAGTGGTGCCTATGTACATGCCTGGGCGCTTTCTGACCGGCTCCAGACCTTCTAAAACAGAGATATCAGAGGCGTCATAATGGTGCCCATTTCCGCTAGATTTTTCCTTGGCCATTGTAGATAGATTATAACAGAAATATCCTTGCAAGCAAAGCATTTTTGGGGTGTTTTGGGGGTAAAAAGTATTGTGAAATTAGGCTAAAAAAGATATAGGGCCGGCCGCGATGTGCGACCGGCCCTAGCCCCGATGTAAACCGCCTTGAAATGTGGGAGTTTCGCTGGCGCGACGGTGGAAACCGTCTTATCTGGCGATCAGTTCGTCTGGTCTGGCGGTTCGCCGACGGCACGATCTGATTCGAGCCCTGCGTCGGGCTCCTTGACCTGGAGTTGGTCCGCCGGCGGTTGGTCGCCGATGGAACCCTTGAGCGTCCGATCCGGCCCCGGTGCTCGCAAGGACGAACCCGCAATGGGCTCGGGAGTTCCTTCGCCTCCCGTTTCCGTGCCCCCACGCTTCGTGGCCCTTGCTGCTCGTTTCGCCAGGGCCTTCTCGTCCATCTCCGGTTTTGTTCCCGGTCGATGCGGTGCCTGCCCAGTCCGAACACGGTACCTGGTTTCTTCTTTCCCGCGTCCTGCCATATCCTATCCCTACTTTCCAACGAACGACGCAACTTGTTTTTCGTATTCCCCCACGGAAACGAAAACCACCAGACTCCTTCGCTAAAGAGCTGGTGTTTGAGTTGTAAGTTTGGTTTTTAGTGTTTACAGCGCAAATATCAGCCCTCTAGGAATTAGAGACGGGGGTGATAATAACAAAGTTTGCTTGCACTGATTTCATGCCTTAATAGTAGCACAGGAGTGAAATAAAGCAATAGGAATGTGGAAAACCTGGCCTACCTCACTTCCCAGCCTTTTTCTTTGATTTTTTCCGCTATTTTAGCCATTATTTCGTTTACTTCCGCATCAGTAAGAGTCCGGTCATAAGACTGAAAGACCGTCCTAAACGCATAAGAAACTTTGCCATCTTTTTTAAACTCATCAAAAAGCTCCGGCCCGCGCGCAACTAGATCGCCCGCATTATCTTTTATCACTTTCATAACATCCGTGCTTAATACTCCTTCCGGCACCCACACCGCAACATCGCGCGCGATGAATGGATATGAAGACCACGGCGCAAACGCACCACCCCCTGCCCCCTCCTTCTCAAGGCGGGGAGGACTCACCTCTCCTCCTAATGTAGGAGGAGTGCCTGAAGGACGAGGTGGTATAAATTCATCTAAAGATTTTTCAACTATTTTATCTTTTTCATTATAGGCCACATGCATTTCTTCCTCTGGCGTCCAAACCGTACCTATTTCGAAAATTTTAACTTCCTTGAGTCCAAGAAGCGGAGAGTTTATTTTGTTTAGTTTTAAACTCTCCTTAAGCCCGTCAGAAAGATTCGTGCGCAAGAATTTCTTATCCGAAGCGCTTTGCATAACTTCTACTTCCCCTTTATCTCGAAATACATAAGTCATGACTTCAGAATATCCCTGAGACAGCAATTTATTCCTAGCCCAGCGGATTTTTGTGTAAGTATCATTTTCTTTCGGCTTAAAATTAATCTTTGGCAATACTGGCTTCACTTTGTCGTAGCCCAAAATCCGGCCTATTTCTTCGGCCATGTCTTCTTCTATAACTAAATCAAGACGCATCATTGGAACCATGATTTCAAACACTCCGCTATTTTCCGTATATTCTATGTTGTATCTTTTTAGAATATCTTTTATTTCATCTACAGAAACATTTAACCCTAAAATACCGAAAATCCTTTCGGTTCTAAACGAAAGTTTTCTTTGCTCCTGCTTTTGCGGATAAATATCTACAATATCTTCAAAAACTGCCCTTGGGCACATTTCAGATATAAGTGCGGAAAGCTCTCGCATTCCGTAAGGTGCCAATTCTGGGGATAGATCATTTTCGAATCTTTTCCTAGCGTCAGTAAAAATGGAATGGGATTGTGCCGTTTTACGAACTGAAACCGGATTGAAGTTTGCAACCTCAATGATTATATTCTTGGTATTTTCATCCACTTCGCTAGGCTTACCTCCTTTCACTCCTGCAACGCCTTGCACTCTTTTAGCATCAGCAATCACCAAATCAGTTGCCTTCAGTTTTAAATCTTTGTTATCAAGCGTAGTGACAGTCTCACCTTCCTTGGCAAGTCTCACCACTATTTTTTCGCTTACTTTATCCAAATCAAACACATGGGTTGGCTGTCCGCAGTTAAACATTGCCAAGTTGGCAGCATCAACCATATTATTGATGCTTCGCTGTCCGATAGATTCCAGATGCTTGACTACCCATTCTGGACTTGGTCCTACTTTTACATTTCGAACAATCCTGCCCATATACCGTCGGCATTTATTGCTTTCTACCTCGATCTTAAGTTGAGTCGGTTTCGATTCTGGAATTTTGTATTTAGAAGTCGGATCAGTGTAGGGAATATTCAAAAGAGACGCGAGCTCTCTGCCTACGCCCATATGGGAAAGCAAATCATGTGCGCGATTCGGTAAAATTTTTATATCGAAAATATAATCTTCCTCTTTGTTAAACACTCGGTGTTCAACATGTTCAACACTTTCAACTTCAGCCAAATGGTAGGTAATGATACCCGCGAGCTTGTCTCTAGGAGGTGCATCCGGTATATACCATTTGAGCCAGTTGTAAGAAATCTTCATATTTTAGAATTGATTGAGGCGCAGGTCGCCTTGATAAAAGAGACGAATATCCGAAATACCCCATTTGACCATTGCGATGCGATCAAGCCCGCCACCAAATGCAAAGCCTTGATATTTCAAAGGGTCTAAGCCGAGATTTCGGAGAACATTTGGGTGTAATTCTCCTGCACCCATCATTTCAAGCCAATTGCCTTTAAATTTAGCAAACACTTCAAGCGACGGTTCGGTGAACGGAAAGAAGCTTGGTCTAAATTCGACATCCACATCTTCTCCCAGCATTTTTTTATAAAATTTTGCAAGCACGCCTTTCAAATTTGCAATAGAAACCCCATCCTCAATTTTTCCCACCATTATTCCGTCTATCTGGAAGAATTGCATTTCATGGGTAATGTCAGTCGCTTCATTTCGAAATACTTTTCCGATAGAAATAAATGCGCATGGCATCCTGCTCTCTTTGTATGCTTGCTCGACAGCTCGTCCGGTCGTGCTTGTATTGTGAGTCCTAAGGACATAGCCTGGTTTATCTTTTATCCAAAATGTATCCTGCATATCTCGAGCAGGATGGTCCTTTGCGACATTAAGAGCATCAAAGTTGTACCACTCGCTCTCAAGCTCTGGCCCCATGGCTACTTCAAAACCCATCTCTGTGAACACCCGATAAGCTTCTTCGGCTAAAAGCGAAAGCGGGTGAATGGTGCCTTGTTTTTTTTCTTCAATCATTCTTAATGCTAATTTTTTGTTTTGAGAGTATAACTGCCGTCACTATGATGAATAGCTGTCACGCCCTTATCCTCAAAATGCATCTTATTATCTGAAGCATGCCGAGCATCGCGCAAAAGACTATTAAGCTTATCGGAGCTTGAATGATGCTCCCAATCACGAGTTAAGTCTTTTATTCTTTGACTGTGCGGGTCTTCTATTCTAAACCTTTTACCATGGATTATTGTAAATTCTTGTTCTTCTTTCATATATAAATAAGGTAAAAACTTATAATACCTTATTA
>CAYGDR010000040.1:0-5892 GCA_964348775.1 uncultured Candidatus Saccharibacteria bacterium
AGACTTAATTCCGGCCCTAAGCCAGAATATCGACCCACTAAACAGGAGATTATTTACTGCCCTTCGACTAGTCTCAGGGTAAACCTGTTTTCTCTGCGGTATTCCAAATTTACCACAAAGGCGGGTATTTGTCTACTCGTTCTCGCTGGTAAAGTTGTAAACCTCGGTAAAAGGAATTATGCCTTCGAGGGACTTGAGCATCGCGTCTTCTTTCATGGTGAGCATTCCCTTTTGGCGCGCCATTTTGTAGATTTCAGGATTTGTCGGGCTCTTTAGTATTACGCTCTGGATTTCTTTATCGACTTTAAACATCTCGCACACGGCTATTCGTCCTCGAGTACCCGAAGGGCATTCCGAAGAAGGCACAGTGTCGTACATTTTATTTCCAATGTTTATTTCTTTTCTAAATTCTCCCGACAAGTCCTTAAACTGCTCTTCGTATTGCATTTTGACGCTTTGATCCATATCTACTTCCTTGCGGGATGTCGGGCAAGTCGTGCGCGCCAGCCTCTGCGCCATTGAAAGTATCAAGGTTGGAGCAATGAGGTAAGGATCCACTCCCATGTCTATCAATCTCGGTATTGCGCCGACGGCAGTATTGGTGTGGAGGGTGGAAAGCACCAAATGCCCGGTCAGAGCCGCTTGGATAGCTAGCTGGGCAGTCTCCTTGTCACGGATTTCTCCTACCATTATTATATCTGGGTCTTGACGCAGTATAGAACGGAGCCCCGAAGCGAAGGTATAGCCAATTTCCGGCATCATTTCCGACTGATTTATGTCTGGCATGTGATATTCCACCGGATCCTCCAGAGATACTATGTTCCTCTGCTCCTTGTCGAGCTCGTTCATCATAGAATAGAGAGTAGTAGACTTTCCCGAACCCGTCGGGCCGGTAATGAGTATGAGCCCGTAAGGCCGGCTGATGGCTTCGCGGATAAGGCCCAAATTCCTCTTTGATAATCCTAGCTGGTCGAGCGGCTTTACGCCTTTTTCAGAATCAAGAATTCTCATCACTACTTTCTCGCCATAGTATGCAGGCATTGTGGAGACGCGGAAATCTATCTTGTGGCCATCGACGTTTGCGCTAAAAGAGCCGTCTTGGGGCTTTCTTTTTTCGTCCAGCCTCAATTTGGCTAAAATTTTGATGCGGGCCACAATGCCGGCGTAGACATGGGGGGGAAGGACAATGGTAGTGTGGAGAATGCCGTCTACACGGAAACGCACTTTTATCTTCTCGCCTGTATGCTCTATATGTATGTCCGAAGCAGCTCCTTCGATGGCATTTTGCAGTATCACCGCGACAATTTTGATGACCGGGGCGTCTTCTACAATTTTGCCTTTTTCTCCTGATTTGACGCTGTCTATCTCTTTGCTCAAATTCTCGGCGCTTAAACCCTTGATGTCGCTCATCTCTTCGTCTCCAAGCTCGGTTAGAGCCTGCTCCACCTGGCTTCCTAGGCCTTTGTAGCTCTCCATTACAGTCTTGTAATCAGTTTTTGAGATCAGAAAAAGCTTGAAAGGTATGCCAATCTTGGTAGAGATGAACTGAAGCGCGTCCATGGCTTCCATATTTTCTGGATCGAGTACGCCGACTTCGAGCGCCCCGTCGCGGAGCTCTAAGGGCACAAACCCATAGTGCGTTGCCGAATCTTCGGAAATATATTTGAGCGCGTCAAAAGATGTAGCTTCTACGCTTACCTTTTTTACGGGTATTTGAAGATACGAGCCCTTGGCTTCGAGAACCGCCTCTTCGGTAATGCCAGAATCTACGAGCGCGTCATCTACATCTCCTCCAAATTTATCCCGCGCACGGGTTTTTATATCGCCTATCTGGCTTTGCTTGATGAGGCCTTTTTTAGCTAGTTCTTCCAGGAAACTCATATTTGGCTAATTAGAACTTGAAGAAGATCCGGGCGAAGATAGGGCATTCTCCGATCCGAGCGGAGCAAAAGGATTCGGCCTGCCTTCTACAGAGTCCTGGGTTAGCACGATGCTCGAATCAACCAAAGACATGAAGGCCGGGTCATTAAATATAGAATCGTTCAGCCTTATATTCTTCACATTAAGAAGAAGCGGAAGAAAATCCTTATCAAGCGCTTCGGCTGGGACGGTTGAATCGCCCAGAGGCACGGGCCCAGAAGTAGAGACTAGGTTCTCCGGCTCGGGTTCGCCTCTGATAAAGTAAAAGTATGCAAGCACTAGTACTACTAGGATTGAAATGAAAATTATGGCGTTTTTAAATTTGGCGAGCATATTAATTTTTCAGCCAGTAAGTCTTAATTTTAAAATTATACTTGTAAGAATTTGCTGATGCGCCTGCCCCGGTGTTTGAGGAAAAGACAACAGAAGAAATATCTACCACGCGGAGATTGTTTTCAATATCTTTGGCAAAATTTATAAAATTATCATAACTGCCTTCAGTAGAAAATTCCAGATTCCATACTCCGTAACCCTTTCTCGAGACCTGAGCACTTGCTCCGCCCACGACAGCGCCGGGCACAGGTGCGGCATCCACGCTCGCATCGTATTTCACATCTCGAAGCGCCATGCCGTAAGGAGCTGCTAATTTTTCTATCTCCAATATAAGCCTGATATTGTCCACGGACTCGGGCAGGAATTTTGACAAGCGGTCCAGATTTTCTGCGCCGATGGAATTGTATTTTTGAGTAAGCTTGTCGCGCTCGCTCTCAAGCGCTTTTGAATTTGTCAGAGCTTCGTCATATGCGCTGACTTCTCTGCGGATTGCAGATAAGTCCTGATAAAGCGGGCTTACAAATGCGAAAAAGAGCGCTATGGATATTCCTATTAAAATAACTGGTCCGATGAATCGCATCATAAAAATTTATTGTTCTTCTTGCTTTAGCACAGTCTTGTAGTCCACAAAGGCAGGGTCTACGCCGAACTCCAAGTCGAAAAGAACATTGCCGTTGTTATCAAGAGAAAGATTGGAAAAAACCGGATCAAGAAAATATTCGTGCTTTGCAAAAAGATCCGACTGGAGAGCTATAGATCGGTAGCCCACCCCCTGCCCGCTCATTTTTACTATAATCCTCTTTTTCTTTTCGTCTTCAAAAGAATAATCGAACTTCGTGAATCTTACCGTCTTCATGGTCACAGCCTCTAGGGCCTCAAAGATAGGAGAAACCGCGACATGGTTCGACAAAATTTCTGTAGAAGCCTTCAAGCGCTTGTCGAGAATCTGGAGCTCTGCGATCCTCCCAGGTTCAAAGCGGTTCTTGGCAAGATTCAGGTCCCGCTCCATTTTGGCAATGCTTTTTACGGTCACTCCCTTGTAAAAATACAGTCCGCCTGAAACAAGAAGCATGGTAAATAGTACGAGCACAGAACCGAGCATCAAAAGCCCGACAGGGCGCGCAGAAACTACCCGCTCTTCTATCATCGGCTTTTTGGGGATGAATGATGTTTGGAAATTTTGTTCCACCTTAATTTTCCTACTTACTACTATCTACTTACTACCTTCCATTATCTCACCTATTGCAATTTTCGTAAAGCCAAACCTATGGAAACTGCGAACTCCGGGCCCATAGTGGAAAGAACTTTGTCTAAAAACTGGGGAGCTCCCACTTTGCCGAAGGGATGCCCTACTTCTACTTCCGTCCGGAAATTCTCGGAAGCTGCTTCTTTGAGGCCTTTCATCAGAGCTCCCCCGCCGGTAAGGATCACTTTGCTCACGGTCTTCTGATATTTGCGCTCGTAAGCCAAAAGCGTATTGTTTGCCTCGGAAAATATATAGTCTGCGTGCACTTTGATGATGTCTTTTATGGTTTTTTCCGCTGGATTGTCAAAAAGCCCGAATTCTTTTTTCATCTTTTCCGCTTCAGAAAATGGAATGGAGAGAGACTTTGAAATAGATTCGGATATTTCCGCCCCGCCCCGCTCCACCGTGTGGTAGCTCTTCACTGTGCCAAATTCCACCAAAGATAGTTTGGTCCGAGAAGCGCCGAAATCCATGAGAAGCACCAAGGAAAGTTCGTGCTCAAAATTTGCGCGGACGGAAGAAAAAACTTCGATTTCAAAAAAAGAAGAGGAGAGCTTGCATTCAGAGACGATGGATCGATAACGCGACACCGCATCGTTCTGAGTAGCCACCACCAAAACTCTCTTCTTGTCATTCTTGGACTCGTTCCCTTCTCTAGTGTTAATCTCTTCAAAAGAAGGCTCCTTTTCCGGCAAGATAAAATAATCAAGCGAGACCTCGCTGATAGGAACTGGAATATATTTGCGGGATTCTACGGGAATGATTGTAGGCAATTCAGCCTCTTTTACCTGTGACGGAAGCTCAATGGTAAAAATCAGGCTCGACTGCATGGGTATGGAAAGCGCGGCGCTTGAGCTCGAGACCGAGGAATGCTTCAGCACTTCTTTGAGCGCAAGGGTTATCTTTTCTACGGGCAAATTTGTTGTACGGCCGACATCGATATCCGCATAAGGACCCAAGGCAATAGCTCCGTATGTTTCAAGCACGGCTTTGCCTCCTTTTTTTTTGAGCTCGACGACTTTGATTGCCGAAGTCCCTATATCTATGCCGACAACCGAATCTGCCTCATCGGAACCAAACACATTTACTGAAGAAAGTATTTTTTTAAATGGGTTCTTCATAGAAGAAGTATGATAAAATACATATAAAAGACAAGAGAATTATAGCATAAATGCGCTTCTTAGACACAATACTAAATGTGATTTTCCCGGTCCGCTGCCTGTCCTGCAGAAAAGCCGGCTCGTACTTCTGTGCCGAGTGCCTTTCGCTTGCGCGGGAGGCTGAAAGGGAGAGCGCGGACTGGATCTTTCCGCTTTATGATTATCGCCATCCGCCTATCAAAAAAGCCGTATGGCTGATAAAATACAACGGCAAGAAAAAGCTGGTTTCAGTTTTTGCTGAAACGCTTTACGGAAGAATATTGGAAGAGCTGTCCGACTTAAAGACAATGGAAAATTTTCAAAATGCCGTCTTGATTCCTATCCCCCTCTCGAAAAAGAGGCAGAGGGAGCGCGGATTTAACCAGGCGGAGCTTTTGTGCGAAGAAATAATAAAACTGGACGATTCCGGATATTTAAAACTTGATAAAAATATTCTGATTAAGCAAAAAGAAACAGAGCACCAGGCCCGCATCAAAGACCGGAGCACCCGCTTGAACAATCTAGCCGGAAGCTTTGAAGTAAAATCCGGCGCAAGCTTAAAAGGCAGAAATATAATTTTGATTGACGATGTCACCACCACCGGCGCCACCCTCTCCGAAGCGCGCAAGGCTCTCCGAAGTTCCGGCGCCCGCAAAGTCATAGCCTTCACTATCGCGCACTAACGAAAAGATAGGCCGCTCGCAGTATCCGCGGCGGCCTATCGATCTTGATGTTCGCTCGCGCCAAAGCGCTTGCGTGTGTAGTTCAGAATTTTGTCGTGGATCCACCCGATCGCTGGGCTTTCCAAAAACATAATTCCTTGAACCAAGAGGATCTGGTAAAGGGAAAAGCTCATTGTGACAGCACCCAGCAAGTACGGGGGCAGTTGGTACAACCAAAGAGCAATGCCCTTTGCCGTCGACTTTCTGAAGCCACTCACTGCTCTTCCTGGCAACACTCCCTCAATCGAATGAGTGAGAGTATTCAGAATTCCAGCAAAAAGGTGCTTCAAAATGAATGTGGCGAAAGTAAAAGCGCGTATCCATGACGACTGTTCCAGGGTGGTCTTTGCGAAAACCAATTCCCAGAATGCCGGAAGGAAGAAGGTCGCCAAACTAAAAAGTGCTAAGGCGGCTGTGTCTACTGCTGAGAACACCCGCCCCGTTTTCCTTACTCGGGACAAAATGTCCATGCCGCCTCCATATATATATTATATCATATGCTTGTATATATGTCTATGAGAAATATAGTATT
>CAYGDR010000041.1:0-5607 GCA_964348775.1 uncultured Candidatus Saccharibacteria bacterium
ATATTATTTGCATTCCGGAATTATAACATTTCTAAAAAATCATCAGTAATAGCCTCCACTTCGTTTGCATCCTTCGCTTCCATAAGCTTCATGCGAAGTTCTTTTGCCCCTTCAAAACCGTTTACATATGCCTTGTAGTGCTTTTTCATAATGGCAAAATTCTTTTTGCCGCCCAAAAGTTCTTCAAAAAGCTTGGTGTGCTCTACCATGACCTTCAATTTCTCTTCGAGAGAAGGAAATGAAAATTCTGAAGGAGTGGCTGAGCGCAGCGAGGGACCGAGCGACTGAGGAATTTTTGATTTCCTTCCAGAGAACAACCAGGGATTTCCAAAAATTGCCCGGCCAAACATCACGCCGTCGCATCCGGTCTCTTCGCACTTCCTCCTGCCGTCGTCAGTGTCTACGACATCCCCATTTCCAAAAATGAGCGTATCCTTTCCCATTTCATCCCTTATCTCCACGATCCTATTCATAAGCTCCCAGTGGGCAGGCACGCTAGACATTTCTTTTCTAGTACGCAAATGCACAGTAAGCACGGCAATATCTTGCTCTAAAAGCATTCTTATCCAAGTTTCAATTTCGTTTTTATTGTAGCCAATGCGGGTTTTTACAGACACAGGAAGTCCGGATTCTTTCGCAGCTCTTATTACCTCTTTCGCAATTTCAGGATTTTTTATCATGCCAGAGCCTGCGCATTGTTTTTCTACTGCCCGGTCGGGGCAGCCCATATTTATATCCACGCCGTCAAAGCCAAGGTCTTTGCAAAGCTTTGAGGCCTCGCGAATATTATCCGGCTGTCCTCCGAATATCTGCGCTACTATGGGGTGCTCATTTTGAGCAAATTTAAGATCTATCAAAAGCTTTTCTCTCGCCTGCGGGTGTGCCAAGCCGTCTGCAGACACAAACTCAGTCCAAAATACCCGCCCGTACGGCCGTTCGGTCGGGCGGGCATCCGGATCTTCGCTATATTTAGCAATGATCTGCCTGAAGGCGCAGTCGGTGACATCCGCCATAGGAGCGAGCACCATCATGGGCTTTTTCAGATTGGCCCAAAATCCTAGCATATTGTCTTCTTTTATCATTAGAACTTGAAATATACCTTATTTCCAAATCTTAAATCAATATACTGGAGAGTATTGTATGTATTTTTAAAATCCGACTTTAGCGGGTCTGTGTCCATCGAAGCTTCTAGATTTTCGACTGTTTTTTCAAAATCAAAATCTTTTTTAAAGATCACTTTCTGGGAATTTGGCGGGAGCCTGTTTGAAGACAAGAATATTTCAATGTCTCCATCCGGCTTGGCAAATAATGATACCGGCTTCATGCCTAAGTCTGAGAGTACCTCCCTAAAAAGCGATAATTTAGAAAAAACTTCAGGCTCGAAATACGCGCCGGACTCCGAACCAAAAAACCTAAAGTACACATCGCCGGAAAAGTAAGGTGCTTCGTCAAAAATATACCCGGTCTCATCCATAAAATAGCACGGCTGGTCTTCTGGCTTTAGGTCTCCCTCCGGCAACTCCGCTCCGCACCAGATGTACTTGCCTTCCCTTTCTGACACACTTATTAGGAGTGTATCCCTGCCCTCAAAATCAACAGATATATCTTTGAGCCTCTTAAACGACAAACTCAGGTCTTCTTTAATTTTGTCTTTTGGGAAAAAAATAAAATTTGATTTCGGGAAAAACCACAGATAGTAGCCGGCCAGATTTTCCTCCACAGTTTTGGTTATGAGTTCAGCTTCTACTATTTTGTTCCCGCTCACTTTCACTTCGGAAATATTCATGCTCTCTATGCGAGAGAAAAATATCATAGCAGAAAAAATAATGCCGGCAGTAATCAAAACCAGCGCAATTTTGCTTATAAGCGCATTTCTTCTCCGCTTCTTTAGCTCCGAAAGCCTCGGAGACTTTAAAACATCTTTTCTGCGCATCCCAGTACTAAAATTTTAAATTGTTAATTTTATCGGACATATTACTTAATCAAAAATTTAGTACGGGACAAGTATTATTTTTTGCCTATAAATTCCCTCCCGCCCATATATTTTCGGAGAGGTTCAGGGATTTTTATTGATCCGTCCTCTTGCTGATAGTTCTCAACTATTTGGCAAATTATGCGAGGCATAGCTAAGGCGGTGTTGTTCAAAGAATGGACAAATTGCATTTTTCCATTTTCATCTTTATATCTGATATTCAGCCTTCTGGTTTGGAAATCATGGAAATACGAAGAAGAGTGCGTCTCTCTATACTTCCCTTCGCTCGGCATCCACGCTTCTATGTCGTATTTCTTCACCTGACCGAGGCCCAGGTCTCCTCCGCAGTTTAGGACGACATGATATGGAAGATTTAGCTCCTGCAAAAGCGCTTCGGCATTCGCAGTGATCTCTTCGTGTAGGCGCACAGATTCTTCGTGAGAAGCTTCGCATATCACCACCTGCTCATATTTTACAAATTCATGTATTCTAAAAATTCCTTTGGTGTCCTTTCCGTGGCTCCCTGCTTCTCGCCTGAAGCACGGCGAAAATGAAAAGAATTTTATCGGCAGATTCTTTTTCTCAAGAACTTCTCCCATATAGTAAGCCATAGTGGCAACTTCTCCGGTGCCTGCAAGGTAATCATTGTCTTGGGTCTTGTAAAGATCGTCCTCGCTCTGGGGCAAATACCCTGTACCCATAAAGGGCTCCCGTCGCACCAGCGAAGGCACTATCATCGGAGTAAATCCTTCGCGGTCCATAAACCGCTCTTCCACAAAACGCATCAGAGCCCACTCCAGTCGCGCGCCGTCATTCTTCATAAAATATCCTCGAAAGCCAACGGCCTTTGCGCCTCGCTCATAATCTGCCATATCATGCATGAGCAAGAGTTCGCTGTGGCTCTTTGGACTAAAAGAAAAATTTGGCTTCTCCCCCCAGGCTTTTACTTCTTGATTTTGCTCATCACTCTCGCCATCCGGCACAGTCATGTCAGGCACATTTGGCACATTTAGCATTAGCTTTTGCCACTCCGTCATTATCTCTTTAAGCTTTTCTTCTTTGCCCTTTATGTCCTCTTTTACTAGGCGCATCTCTTCGATGAGCTGGGCTTTAAGCTTCGGATCCTGATCCCGGACTATGTCGTTTGAAACTCTGTTTACCTCGCTACGGAGCGCCTCAATAGCTTTGAGCGCCACAAGCCTTTCATCATCAAGAGTTATGAGTTTTTCTATATCCACATCCACCCGCTTTTTCTTGGCGCCAGCCTGGACTATGTCCTTATTTTCCCGGATGAATTTAATATCTAACATGCTATTATTATACATAGAATCTAGATAATTACAAAAAGCAAGCAGTATGGATTTCAAATTAAAAATTTTAGAAAAAAATAAAATTCCGGAAAGCCTGCGCCAGCTGCCCCAGCCTCCGAAAAAACTTTACATAGCTGGCGAGCTTCCGCCGGAAGGTACTGTTTACTTGGCAGTGGTAGGATCTCGCAAGGCAACTCACTATGGCAAAGACTCAGTAAAGAAACTTATTTCCGGACTGCGCGGGTACCCGATTGCAATCGTGTCGGGTCTTGCGCCGGGCATAGACGCCCTTGCGCATGAATCAGCAATGGATGCAGGCCTGATAGCTGTGGGCTTTCCTGGCTCTGGAATTTCAGATAGCGCTCTTTCGTATAATCCAAATAGTAAGCTTATAAAAAATATCCTAGATTCGGGAGGCTGCTTGATATCTGAATACGAGCCGGAGTTTAAAGCTCAATATTATACTTTTCCTCAGAGAAATAGATTGGTAGCCGGAATATCAAAAGCCTCACTTATTATTGAGGCTCAAGAAAAGTCCGGCACGCTAATAACTGCTCGGCTCGCTCTTGAATACAATAAAGAAGTCCTGGCCCTGCCTGGTCCGATAAATTCAGAATTTTCCAAAGGCACAAACCGGCTGATACGCCAGGGCGCCACGCCGATCACTTCAAGCGACGACATCCTAGAAGCTCTAGGCTTTAAAATCGACAGTGTTACAAAGCAGAAAAATCTTTTCGAGGATGCACTGCCGGAAGAATTAAAAGTGCTCAAAATGCTAACAGAGCCCCTGGAAAGAGATGAATTAATAAGAGAAATGAGGCTTGATACCGGTGAAGCAAATGCGATTATTTCAGTCATGGAAATCAAAGGATACATAAAAGAAGAGCTGGGGGAGATTAGAAAGAGCTTCTAAGTTTATCCACATTTGCGCTCCTTGTGCGGGCTGATATAATCAGCCTATGAAAAACACAAAGTCGAAGTTAGAGTATATTTGGTTGGACGGCTACAAGCCAACCCAGAGTCTTCGCTCTAAAACAAAAATTGTAGAAGATTTTAGCGGTAAATTAAAAGATGCTCCGGTTTGGTCCTTTGATGGATCCTCAACGAAGCAAGCGCCTGGAGGTTCCTCCGACTGCCTCCTAAAACCAGTGTCAGTGTGCCCGGATCCCGCCCGAGAAGGCGGTTTTTTAATTATGTGCGAAGTCCTAGACGCGGACGGCAAGCCTCATGAATCAAACGGCCGAGCCACTATCGAAGATGATGACAATGACTTTTGGTTTGGTTTTGAGCAAGAATATTTCTTATGGGATACGGAGATAAACAAGCCGCTAGGCTTTCCTCCTACTGGCTACCCTGCCCCTCAAGGCCAGTATTACTGCTCTGTAGGCGCATACAACGCCTATGGCCGAGAAATTGTCGAAGAACATTTAAATCTCTGCCTCCAGGCTGGAATAAATATTGAGGGCATCAATGCGGAAGTGGCCACGGGCCAATGGGAATTTCAGGTATTTGCTAAAGGCGCCAAAGCTGCCGGAGATCAGACCTGGATGGCGAGATATCTGCTTGAACGGGTAGGAGAAAAATACGGAGTAGCTATAAACTGGCATTGCAAACCGCTCGGAGATGTGGATTGGAACGGCTCCGGCATGCACGCAAATTTCTCAAATGGCAAAATGCGAAACGCGGGTAAAAAAGAAGTGTTTGAAAAAATCTGCAAAGCCTTCAAGCCTTTTGTAAAAGAACACATAGAAGTATACGGTGCGGACAACCATCTCCGCCTCACCGGTAAACACGAGACACAATCTATAAATCAGTTTTCATACGGGGTTTCTGACCGCGGAGCATCCATTAGAATACCGATTGCGACAGTAGAAAGAAAATGGAAAGGCTGGCTCGAAGACCGCAGGCCAAACTCCGCCGCTGATCCTTACAAAGTGGCTGCGAGAATAATAAAAACAGTGAAATCTGCAAAGGCTTAAATTTGTTTTTAATTCTTGTATCGTGGAAACGCAAGTTTGCTAAAAAAAACTATTTCGTGTAATACTTGTGTTTACATGAAATTATTGATTGTAGAATCTCCATCAAAAGCAAAGACTATCGAGAAATATCTTGAAGGCGCTTTTACCGTGCGCGCATCCGTAGGCCACATTCGCGATCTTCCGAAATCAAACAAGAAAGCTATCGACATTGAATCAGGATTTGTGCCCCATTATGAAATTTCAAAAGGCAAAGAAAAAGTAGTGCATGAGCTCCAGGGCTTGGCAGAGAAAGCAAGTGAAATAATTTTAGCTACCGACCCCGACCGCGAAGGCGAAGCCATTGCTT
>CAYGDR010000042.1:0-5427 GCA_964348775.1 uncultured Candidatus Saccharibacteria bacterium
GATAAATGTTTATTTTCCACTTGTATATAATTCTAGCATATGCTGATTTTATATACACTTGGTAAACTGAATGACTCCCAAAACGAGAAACGGTCAGGTGGACTGAACGTCCCCCGACCGATCGATTGGCCCGAACTTCTTCAGACCTAGAGAAAACGCATGGTGGCTTTGAAGCAGCGGTCCACCAGGAGATTCTCCTCTTCTTCCAAGATCTCGTGGTGGGTGTAGCGCAAGATCCGCACCTTGAGATCGCGCCGAAGCTCTTCGTCGGTGAACCGGCGACCCAGGAACTTCTTCGCGAAGTCCCACACATCGCGGTAAGCGGCATCCGCTCCCTTGATCTTGTGGGCTATCTCACTAAACGCCGCTTGAATCGCCAGTCCAAGGCGTTCATTTGCGTCTTTCGTCAGGAACCTCCTTCGCAATTTACTTAAAGTGATTCCAAGCTATTGGTTAGATTACGGAAAATGCACATATACGCTATGACGTATATGTGCTCTATATTGTCAAAAATAAAAATATGATGTAATGTAATGCTGAGTAAGTTGGCATGGGTTCGTCTTTTCACGGGGGTAGTATATGTCCTGGGCATTGATCGGCGGTGACGGCAAAGGAAACGAATTCTATGAGTCTCAGCAGTGGGACTTTCGCTTCGAAGGAGAGTTCCCAGAACTTTCCCCGATTGAGAAATGCATCGATGTCCTCCAAAGCAAAGAGGACCCGAAGCTTTACAAAGTCATTTTCGCTGCCATGCGCAACCGCGAAGACGCGGAGGCGTGGATCACCGAACACGGCGGCACCATTGTCGAACCGCCGGACCTGCTGGAGCAACTGTTCGGACCGCGCTAAGGGGTCCATCATCACGAGCAACGAGCTCGGCACGAGAAATTTTTCGTGTCGAGCCGTTCTACTTTTTAGTCTTATTTTTCCACTCTTCTATTTTTCTATGATTGCCGGAAAGAAGCACTTTTGGGACTTTGTAATTCTTGTTTTTATATTTTAAGACTTCGGGCCGGGTGTAAACTTCGCTCGAAGACACTCGCTCTTCTTCCAGGGATTCATACTTGCCGAGCACGCCCTTTATCTGCCGGGAAATAGAATCTATCAGAATCATTGCGGGAAGCTCTCCGCCGGTGATAACAAAGTTCCCTATCGAAATTTCTTCCGCTTTGAGAATTTTGCTTACTCTCGCGTCAATGCCTTCATACCGCCCGCAAATCAAAATAATATCCGTAAACTTCTGCGCGGATTTCTTCGCATAGGCAGTATCAAACTTTTTTCCACCTGGTGAAAAATTTATTATTTTGATTTTAGATTTTTTATTTTTGATTTTCTTTAAAACTGCTTCCACCGCCTTAAGCACAGGCTCTGCACGCATGACCATGCCCGGGCCCCCGCCATACGGCTTGTCATCCACTGGCTTGTAATTTGATTTAGAGGCATCTACAAAATCGCGAGGATTGTAAAATTTTATATCTATCAGCTTGTTCTTTATCGCCCGCCCGATTATAGACTGATTCAAGTATGAATCAAAAATGTCCGGAAAAATTGTGATGACATGGTAGGTCATTAGCTTATAGCTTATAGCTTATAGCTTCAAAAAACAACAAAAGAAAAACCCTTTCGGGGTTTTCTTTTCTAACAACCTAATTAGCTATTAGCTAGCAAGCTATTTATATCCCCCTTAGTTCTTCCATTGCTTCGTCTACTGTCTTCATTGTAGGAGTAGACGAGGGACGGCTTTCATGCCTTTCGTAGCCTCCGCCTCCCGGCACATGAGTACTTCCTTCCGGCTCGTTGATCTTCAGATTCACTCGCGCATTGTTCTTCATGCCGATGATTCGAAGAAGAGTGCGAATGGCCTTTGCGGTGTTGCCCATACGGCCGATGATCTTGCCCATGTCGGCAGGATTTACAGTGAGAGTGATAAGCACTCCCATCTCGTCTAAAGTTCGCTCGATCTTTACATCATTCGGATTGTCGACTAGAGCTTTTACTACATATTCCAAAAATACCTTGTCAGCGTCTTGCATACAGAAATAATATTTATTTGTATAAGAAAGCAGTCTCCGACTAGAAACTACTTATAGTATTATATCCCGAAGTAAAATTTTTGCAAAATTTCAAAATTTTTTATTGCGGGACAGGTAAAACCTACTTAGCAGCCTTAAGCGCTTTTCGCTTCTCCGTAGGCTTTTTCTTAGGCAAAACATTCAGCTTCTTGCCTTCTATGGCTTTTTGGTGCACTAAGAAATTGTGCATGGTGTCGGAAAGCTTTGCACCTGTCTTTAGGTGAGCCTTTATCCGCTCCACTTCAAATTTGGTTTGCTGTGCGTCTCCTTTGGCCTTTGGATTGTAAGTGCCTAGAATTTCCAAAAATCTTCCGCTCTTGGTGCTGTTCTTGGAATCGGTCAAAACCACGCGAAAAGACGGGTCATTCTTCCTTCCTATTCTCTGTAATCTGATTTTCAACATCCCGGTACTAAAAATTTAACTAATAATCCCTATCTTTATGCCCCGTAATCAAAATTTTAGTACGGGACAAGTAGTAAAAAAGAGTGTAACACAATTTATCAAAAAGGCAAATTGAAAGGGCGTTGGCAGAAACTGCCGAACGCCCAATCGATCCTTTCGTCCGAGCAGATTTGCTCGGGTTGTCCCGACGCGAGGTCGGGACGAAGTGCTAACGGCAGGCTGGTCCCGTGCAATACACGGTGTTCGTCGCGGGCCGCGCCGTCGGCGTGGTGCCGGGCTGGACTGCAACGGTGCCGGTGGTGCTCGTCGCACCGCCGGTTCCGCTTGGCATGGAAGCGACGCGGACGCTCGAATCGAACTGGGTGTTGGTCCCCTGGTTCGCATAGCCGGGCCGAACCTGGCCGTTGCCACCGTCCCCGATCTGCATGATGCCTCCGGTGTGGATGACACCGCCGCCGAGGCAACAGGTCGGTTGATAGCATCCGCCACAGTTGTTCTCGTTGTTGGCCGAGGCGACACCGATGTTGCCGATGGTGACGATGGCCTTGTCTTTCAGGCCAGCCTCAACGGCCAACCGTGCCGGGTCTTGCTCGACGAGCGGCGCCAGCGCGATCTCCTTGATCGCGGAGATGCCCCTCTTGGGAGCACTCGCGCATGCGACCGAACCGACGGCCATGAGGATCACGCTGAGACCCAGGATGTGCTTGATTGCACGCATGAAACGCGCGAAGACCGACTCTTTCGGATTCGAGATTGTCTCGAACATATGGCTAACGCTCCTTGTCAAAGTAGGGGGTGTCAGTCCCCCAAAACTACGCACAATTTGGGGACACCCCCATACCCCACAAGTATAGCACATTTAGGGTAAAAAGTCAAGGTCAAAAAAGACTGTCAGAGTGCTATATTTACAGGGTGAAAAGCCCGTCAAATAAAGCTAAAAACCGCTTTGAAGGTACTATTTCTATCTCCTCAAAAGGCACCGGATATGTGTCGGTGGAAAACCTAAAAGAAGATATTGAAATTGCCTTCCGAGATCTAAATACCGCTCTCCATGGAGACATGGTGGAAATAGTTCTGCACTCTAAAAAACAGGGGCGGAGAACAGGCGAGGTTTCGCATATTCTCGGCCGGGCAAAGCGCGGATTTGCCGGAGTGCTGGAAAAGGAGCACGATCTTTTTTTCTTGAAGCCGGATGACACGCGCATATATACAGACATTCTCATCCCGCCCGGCATGCTAAATGGGGCAAAAGCGGGAGAAAAAGTTTTTGCGGAAATAATTTCTTGGAAAGACTCCATGAAAGCGCCGGAAGGAAAAATCACCCGAGTGCTCGGCCGGCCTGGAGACAATGATGTAGAAATGGAGTCCATTGCTATAGAGCGAGGCTTTGTGGCAAAGCTTCCAGAGGCGGTGGAAAAAGAAGCGGAAAAAATCCGCGCAATTGGAATCACAAAAAAAGATTTAGAAGAGCGCAAGGATTTCCGAAAGACTCTTACCTTTACTATTGATCCCGCGGATGCAAAAGATTTCGACGACGCAATATCATTCCGTGTCCTCCCCTCCTTAAGCAAGGAGGGGGTTGGGGGTGGTGATTTGTATGAAGTAGGCATCCATATTGCTGATGTGTCCCATTATGTAAAGCTCGGAAGCGCGCTTGATGACGAGGCGCGAGACAGGGGCACTTCGGTATATCTGGTAGACCGCACCATTCCCATGCTTCCGGAAGCCCTTTCAAATGATCTATGCTCGCTGGTGCCGAACAAAGACAGGCTGACTATGAGCGCTGTATTTGTCATAGAAAAAAATGCAAAAGAAAATATCAGCGTAAAAAGCGAGTGGTTCGGCCGCACGATTATCCACTCCAAAAAAAGATTTACTTACGAAGAAGCGGAGAAATCCATCAAGCACAAAGGCTCTCCCCTTCATAACGAACTTTACATCTTAAACGACATGGCAAAGAAAATGACAAAAGAAAGATTTCGCCAGGGCGCTATATCGCTCGATACTGAAGAGGTAAAATTCGTGCTTGACCAAAAAGGCGTACCGCTTAAGGTCATAAAGAAAGAGCGCGGAGATTCAAATAAGCTAATTGAGGAGTTTATGCTTCTTGCAAACCGAAAAGTCGCCGAGAAAATTTCAGAAGACAGCAAGGACAGCAAGAATAATAAGAAAGGCAAGAAAAATGATTCGATTTTTGTATACCGCATACACGATCTTCCGAACAAAGAAAAAATGGAAGACCTGGCATTTTTCCTAAAAAGCCTGGGCCACAAAGTGAGCCTCAGGGACGGCATCATTCCGAGCCACGAGCTGAATGCTCTTTTGCAAAAACTCGCGGGTGCCCCGGGGCGGGACGCAGTGCACCGCGCTGTCATCCGCTCTATGGCCAAAGCAGTTTATTCTACTCAAAATATCGGCCACTACGGCCTGGCTTTCCAGCACTATACCCACTTCACTTCCCCTATCCGGCGCTACCCGGATGTGATTGTGCACAGGATACTTTCTGATTACTTGAAAGGCGTAAAGATAAAAAAAGAAAAGCTTGATCTTTATGAAAGGATTTCCATGCGCGCAAGCGAGCAGGAGAAGCGGGCTGCCGACGCGGAAAGGTCTTCGATAAAATACAAGCAGGTAGAATACATGAGCTCCCGCTTGGGACAGAAGTTTGAGGGCGTAATAAGCGGAATAACAGAATGGGGCATGTATGTGGAAGAGACTGAGACCAAATGCGAAGGGCGGGTTGCAGTGCGCGATATGGAGGATGATTTTTATCTGTTCGACGAAAAGAAGCTGACACTAACCGGACAGAAAAGAAAAAAAATGTATCGCCTCGGGGATAAGGTAAAGATAAAAGTAAAATCCGTCGATGTGGAAAGAAAAACTATAGATTATGTTTTATCATGATAGGGATCAATCAAAATCTAAAAATAAAAATATTGCTCGTATTTTTTC
>CAYGDR010000043.1:0-5407 GCA_964348775.1 uncultured Candidatus Saccharibacteria bacterium
ATATTTAATATTTAACAAAAAGAACCAGTGTGATATACTTATACAATATGAGAAGCGACCGAGAAAAAGTCTTTGAATTAAGAAGACAAGGTAAAAGTTATAGAGAAATTCAAGAGTTGATAGATATTTCACGAGACACTCTTTCTCGTTGGTTTAGAAACGAGGAATGGTCAAAACATATTAAAAAATCAAACAACGAAAGAAATACAAAGATTAGTATTCTTCGGATGCAACAACTAGCAGAAGGGCGCAGAAAAATGTTAGAAGAAAAATATAGAAAAGTTGAAGAAGAAGCCATAAAAGAATTTGAAGTTTATAAAAATGACCCTTTGTTTACAGCAGGTTTGATGCTTTATGCGGGTGAAGGTGATAAAAGGAGTAGAAATTTGACTCGTTTGAGCAACTCGGAATTCCATTTACACCTTGTATTTATTAGCTTTTCCGAGAAATTTTTAAAAGTTGGTAGAGATAAAATAAAAGTATGGCTACTTCTGTATCCGGATCATGACATAGAAGAATGCCTCGAGTTTTGGTCAGTAAAACTTAAAGTAGGCAGGGGAAATTTTACCAAATCGCAAGTAATATTGGGGAAAGAAAAATTAAGGAAATTGCAATATGGAGTCGGCAATAGTATAATATCCAGCACAAGTTTAAAGAAAAAAATGCTGAAGTGGCTTGAACTTTACAAAGAAAATTTCATTTAGCGGCCATGGTTTAATGGTAGAACGACTGGTTGCCAATCAGTCGGCGGGAGTTCGATTCTCCCTGGCCGCACCCGTTTGGTGTCCTTTACTAAAATCTCCTCTTCCCATATTTTAAGGCCAAATTGGTGAAAACTGTGGATAAATCTGTGGGTATGTGTATAAAGGACATGGAAAATTTTTGTCTTTTAGAAGCATTTTTAGTTAAAATAGCTTGAAAAATAAGGATATTCTGATAAAAGACACCAAAAACTCACTGAAGGTTTCACATGAAACAATTACCATAGTGTTTTACATGAAACACATTTAAATGCCCAAAGTTTTTACCTCAAAAACTCAAAAAACTGGAGAAATAGGTGAGAATATGGCTGTAAAGTTTCTCATGAAACGAGGTTTTGAAATACTCGATAGAAACTATACCCAAAAATGGGGGGAGATAGATATAATTGCAGAAAAGGACGGGATGTTGCATTTTATAGAGGTAAAGTCAGTGTCAAGGATGCCCCTTGACGATGAGATTGATCAGTACAACCCAGAGGACAATATGCATCCCTGGAAGCTAAAGAGGCTTTCAAGGACAATCCAGACTTATCTGCTGTCTCACCCGAAACACGAAGAAAAAGAATGGCAGTTTGATCTCCTGGTAGTGTTTCTCGATCTAAAGGACAAGAAAGCAAAAATAAAAGTGGTAAATGACATAGTTTTGTGATATATTAGTTCGACATTTGAGAGGGAAGCGGGCCGTAGTATATCGGTTGTACAAGTGGTTTGGGACCATTTAGGCTGGGTTCGACTCCCAGCGGCCCGACATGAACAGTGAGTAAAAGCGGGATTAGTTTAATGGTAGAACTACAGGTTTCCAACCTGTTGGTAGGCGTTCGATTCGCCTATCCCGCACAAAAATTCTAGTTTGACTAAATTTTAATAAGCTGTATTGTTTTTGTGAGGCACATTTTGGCGGCACTGCCGCAGATCGGAGACGAAATGAATCTTTCGGCTGGCAAGACACAAGCGCCGTACAGCTGGCGCGAGGTCGGCATGACGATCACGGTCGGCGCGCTGGTCGCAAGTCTGTCGTACTCATGGCTGTGGAAGAACACCCACTTCTATGTGTTGCAGAAATTCTTCGGCTGGTAAGAAAAGGGGCAGAGGCGTCGAACAAGACACGATGCCTCCTGCCCCTTTTGAATTTCTATATATAGTGTATATTGAAATTAATGAGTTTATATATTTACAGCTTTATAAGCGTATTGGTGGTAAGCCTAGTTTCATTTATCGGAGCACTTGCTCTATCTTTCAGAGAAGAAACTCTTAAAAAATACCTTTTTGTTTTTATATCCCTTGCCGTAGGGGCGCTCTTGGGCGATGCATTTATACATTTAATTCCGGAGGCTTTCGAGGCTTCTGGAAACGCGGTGCTTACAAGCGTGCTATTTATCGCCGGAATCTTGTTTTTCTTTGCTTTAGAAAATTTTTTGCACTGGCACCACCACGGCGAAGATCAAGAAGAAAATCATATCCATCCGGTCGGCAAATTGGTTTTATTTTCGGATGGCATACACAATATTACTGATGGGATAATAATAGGCGCGAGCTTTTTGGTAAGCGCGCCGGTGGGCATCGCGACAACGCTTGCAGTAATCATGCATGAAATACCCCAGGAAATAGGAGATTTCGCGGTATTGATTCACTCTGGATATTCAAAACGCAAAGCTTTGTGGTTAAATTTCTTATCTGCAATATCGGCATTTTTAGGACTGGCAGCGGTGCTGTTTATAGATCAACTCGAGGGAATTGTATCAGTGTGGTGCTTGCCTATTGCGGCAGGCGGTTTTATTTATATAGCCATAGCGGATCTAATCCCAGAACTTCATAAGACGAAAGAAGCAAGGCACTCGGCCTTGCAGCTCATCACGGTGATATTGGGAGTGCTCGCGATGTACGCGCTCACTTATCTGGAATAAATTATTCTCCCCAGCTCCAGTCGTTGCCTGGGTTCTTGGCTCCGCGAACCTCAAAGTGGAGGTGGGGGCCGGTGGATCTGCCGGTGTTGCCTACATAGCCAATAGTCTCGCCCTTGCCAACAGTTGCCCCGACGGAAGTACCGAGCCTGGACATGTGCGCATAGAGAGTTTCCGTTCCATTTGGATGCGAAATGATGACCAAAGTTCCATAGCCGCCGTTTGAACTGTCAGCATTAGTGCCTTTTCTAGCAAAAATAACCGTGCCGGAAGCCGAAGCTCGGATCGGAGTGCCGGAAGGCGCGGCAAGATCCACGCCTTGGTGGGTGGCGGTGCTGCCTCTAGACTTTCGAGCGCTCGGAACCGGATTTAAGAAATATCCGCCGATGTTTTTTATAATGCTTGTGATGGAAGAGCCTTTTGGAGCTGATGGCTTAGGAGCTTCATTGGGGATTGATGCGCCGGGAATGATGAGCTTGTCTCCGATCGCAAGCTTGTCATTGGCGCTCATATGATTCACGGAAAGAATATCATCCTTATCAACTTTGTATTTTCGGGCAATGCTGTCTAGGGTGTCATTTTTAACTACGTCATGCTCTACGCCGGAAAAAGGAAGGATAAGAAGGATATCGCCTTCCTTGAGCTTTTCGCCTTTTTTCATATCGTTTGCAGAAAGGATAGTATCAGAACTAACTCCAAACATATCCGCTACTAGATCTACCGTATCTCCTTTGCGGACTACATATACGCTCAACTGGCCGTCAGCAAAATAATCATCATCGGCTCCGCCAACTCCTGCAGATATGCTCTGGGGGCTAGCGGTAGGAACCAAGGCATTTTCGGAAGCGATGTTTACGATCTCGTCTTCGCTTAAAGCTGAAACAGCCTGCTTCGATCCTTTTGCGTCCTTGGAAGCCGTCTTTTTGTCTTTAAATACAGGGGCAGAAGATACATTTGCTTGGAGTAGGGCCATGGTCTGGGAATTCTCCGGAGATGTCTCGGTGCTTGCAGCAGCCTCCTTGCTCAAGAGCGCCGAAAAGAATCCTGCTTCCACCACGGGCACTAAAAATACCCCAAAAAGAAGGGTATAGAGCAAAATTGAGCTTAATATTTTATGTTGAGGTTTTATAAATCAAACTAATTATCGCGAGTTTGCCTTTTCTAACCTTATCATCCGCCTCCGTCCAGTTGGCGGATGGCGGAAAGGCTAGAATCACAGGACGACCTATTTTATATAGTTCTGCATCCGCTCTCAAGGTTAATTGGGCGGAAAAAGGTTCTCACGATGGTTACTGTCGGTCCGGAGAGTCAGAGTCTTAGCAGTTCTTCTATCCGGTGGCTACTTAAAAAGGGTAGCCCAATAGGGGGGTATAGTCAACCCTCAAAATCCCCACTGTTGAAAACCCTATATTTATTGGGTCTTTTAGCGTATTACGCAATAGTTTTTGTAAAAATCAATAGCTAAATTGACTTTTGGGCGAAAATTTGGTATAATTACAGCAATATTAAGTTAGTATTAGTCTTAATCTTTAAAAAAGATATAATTAGAACTACACATGGACCAAAAAACTGCCCCGACCGCCAAAACTCCCGAGAATTTAGCTCAAGAAACCAAATCTTTTGATCCTAAATTCATAAGAGGCAAGATATTAGAAATCCTTGCAGGAATGCCTGAATTAGGGGACTTTAGCGTAGATGTTCAAGGGCAAGACGGCCAAATGTACCTAAATATCACAGTCATAGAAAGGAAGACCGGCACCAACAGGCCAATTCAAATAAAAGCCATTTTGGAGAGTAATAATGGCAATATCGTGGTAAATGACCTAGAAGTTAAGGCAAATCTTCTAATAAAAGGGTACGTAGAGAAGGTAATAAAATCGCAGCTGGGAAAGGTTTCAGAAAAGATAAAGGGCTACATAGAAACCCAAGAGAAAAAGAAGGTTGAAAAAATGGAGATTGTGGATGGCATGCTAAAAGTGGCATTTGAAGGACAAAAAACTGCCGTGACTGAACCTCAGAAAAAAGCTGCGGAAATAATTAGTATGGCCGAGCGAATTGTAGAATCTGTAGAAACAGAGCCTGCCTTGACAACGAATAGTAAAAATTTTAAAATTTCAAATATGGGAATAATGGATACTTTTAAGGCAAAGCAGGAGGCAGGCGATACGCATGTGTCCCCGCCGCCTCGGGGCTACAGCCTGGCGGAAATTTTAAAAGATAAAAAGAGGAGCCATCTATTTGGAAAGGTTTTGGAAAAAGACGGCCATGAAGATATTGCGCTAAGACTGGTTTCCGGAAAGCTGGAATCAGACGACATCGAATTTCTCGAAGAACAAAGAGTTCGCTTTGCGGAAGGCCTGGGCAAGGTTGAAGAAATTGCCGCCTTGCTCACAAAGGAAACCATCACGCAAATTGCGCAGAGGGATTTGGAATTTGGCAAAATAGTAAATTTGCTTGGCGCAGAAAAGGCTGCAAAAGTCATTCAAGGCCAGCTGGAAGCGATATATTTCGATGACGAATATAAATTTGAACAGATAGCCGAATCCATTAGAAAATATGAAAACTTTAAAAGCAAAGACTACAAAGCTCTGAACGACAAAATAGAAAAGATGTGCGAGGAAGGCCAATTTACGCCAAAGGAATACTTGGACGCGCTTGCCATCACTGATCCGAAGGAAAAGAAAAAAGCACTTAAAGAATTAGCGTTGAGAACAGCTGGAAAGTTTAAGAAGTTTATAGGTAATA
>CAYGDR010000044.1:0-5052 GCA_964348775.1 uncultured Candidatus Saccharibacteria bacterium
AGATGCCAAATTGAATTATAGCAGACAGAGAACGCAAAGACTCATAAAACGATGTTGATAAGTCGGTTTTTGACATAAATGATTTTTATGGGCGCCTTTCCCTCTAAATGCCTTGAAATAGCTTCAGTTTTTAAAGCTTTTTCTTTTATCTGATCTTCGCTATCATCTTTTTGTATCATCATCTCTCCGCGGACTTTGCCGTTTATCTGAATTACTATTTTAAGCTCTTCGTCAGCAATCATGTCTTTTTTCCACTCCGGCCAGATAGAAATATGAATAGACTTCTTCTCGCCGAACTCTGCCCAGAGCTCTTCCGTGATGTGCGGAGCAAATGGCGCAAGAATCTGGAGAAATTTTTTGAAATCTTCCAAAGAAACTTGAGCGTTTTCGGTTTCGTTTAAAAGAACCATCATTGCAGAAATTGCGGTGTTGAAGCGCATGCCCTCTATGTCTTCCCCCACTTTCTTTATGGTTTTATGGAGAACTTTCTCAAATAGAGGCGAGGAGCTTTTCTTGTTTAGAGCCAATACCGTCATTCCGAGCTTCCAAACTCTTTCTAGAAACCGGCGCGGGCCGATGATAGCTTCGTCGCTCCAGGCTATGGCCTGGTCAAACGGCCCCATGAACATGGTATACAACCTCAAAGAATCAGCGCCATAACGAGCCACTATGTCGTTTGGATTGACTACATTGCCCTTGGATTTAGACATCTTCTCCCCTCCTTGAGCCAGGATGAGTCCATGGGAGGTGCGCTTCATATAAGGCTCGCTGGTCGGCACCAATTTTATGTCATATAAAAACTTATGCCAGAATCTTGAATACAAAAGATGCAGGGTTGTATGCTCGTTGCCGCCATTGTACCAATCCACTCCAGAAGAACCAAGCCAGTATTTTAATTTTTCAGGAGAAGCAAAAGCTTTGGAATTTTTAGGGTCGGTATAGCGGAGAAAATACCAGCTCGATCCCGCCCAGTTAGGCATAGTATCTGTTTCTCTTTTAGCGTTACCTTTACACTTTGGACATTTAGTGTTGACCCACTTGGTAATGGTCGCGAGTGGAGACTCGCCACTATCTGTGGGTTGGTAATTTTTTACTTTTGGCAGCTCCACCGGCAAGTCTTTTTCGGGCACCGGCACGATACCGCAGGTCTTGCAATGCACTACCGGTATCGGCTCACCCCAGTATCTCTGACGTGAGAATACCCAGTCACGGAGCTTAAATGTCGTCTTTTCTTTTCCGCCCACAAATTTTACAATCTCTTTTTTTGCTTGCTCGGAATCCATACCGTCAAATCTGCCAGAATGAATTAATATACCCTCTCCATGGTAAAAACTTTGAGGTTCACCATCAAGTAAATCAGCATCAGTAATAACTTGCTTGATCGGCAATTTATATTTAGTTGCAAATTCAAAATCTCGTTCATCATGGGCAGGTACTCCCATAACCGCTCCTGTGCCATAGTCTGCTGAAACATAATTTACTGCAAAGATCGGGATAAGCTCACCGTTTGCGGGATTCTGGGCTTTGAGACCTGTATCGATCCCAATTTTTTCTTTATTTTCCCGGTCAGTGTCAATTTTTATACCAAAATCCTTGCCGGTGATCTTTGTGGCTAATTCAGGCGCTATAGCCAAAAAAGTTGCGCCAAAAATTGTATCCGGTCTTGTAGTAAAAACTTTAATTCGTAATTCGTAATTCGTAATTTTAAATTCTATCTCCGCGCCCTCACTTCTGCCAATCCAGTTCCTCTGGGAGAGCTTGATCTGGGGCATATAGTCCACACCGTCCAGGTCGCGATCCAGCCTGTCGGCATACTTGGTGATCGCGAGCATCCATTGTTCTTTTTTCTTTTTTTCCACCGGCGTGCCGCAGCGCTCACAACAGCCGTTGATCACTTCTTCGTTCGCGAGACCTGTCTTGTCCTTTGGGCACCAATTTACATTGATGTTTGCCTTGTAAGCCAGATCGTTTTTTAGAAACTGTAAAAATAGCCATTGGGTCCATTTATAATACTTGGGGTCGGTAGTATTTATCTCCCGAGACCAATCAAAAGAAATACCGATCGATTTTATCTGCTTTCTAAAGGTATCTGTATTTTTTTTTGTCACTACCCGAGGATCCTTGCCTGTCTTGATCGCGTAATTTTCTGTGGGCAGACCAAACGCATCCCAGCCGATAGGATAGAGCACATTATAGCCTTCCATCCTTTTCTTTCTTGAGATCACATCCATGCCTATGTATGGTCTGGGGTGACCTACATGCAACCCGTCTCCAGACGGATACGGGAACTCAATAAGACTATAGAATTTCTTATTTTTCTGCTTGCCTGTCCCGAGCGAAGCCGAGGGGTCTACTGCTTTATAAGTCTTTTGTTTGTCCCACTCTCTTTGCCATTTACCCTCTATTTTCTTGTGATCATACACCTTCATATAAAGCCCATCATACCTAAAATAAGGGCTTTTCGCAAAACAAAGGAAAGTAATTTTTACCTTACCGGATCAGGAAATGGAGGATAGAGTTCAGGATCTATGGTGCGCTCGTAGCAAGTACGCCCAGCTTGGTGATCCCAGGATTCGTTTATGCCATAGCCAGGCATAGAAGGTACGGCCATTTCTTTTGTTCCGCCCATCCCCATATCAAACGCTGGGTACGGCCTCATTCCGCCGTATTCCTGCCAGCCTTTTGGCATCGGAAGGTCAAAAGTAGCGCAAAGCTCAAATGTCATCTTAGACTTTACCGCATATTCATACTGCTCTCCTTTTTCAAATTCCGGAGGCACAGGCAGAGAATATCCGGTGAGCGGGTTTGTCAGATCTTCGAGTTTTGCAGGCAGGGTTTCTTTCTGCTGCCAGTAATTTATGACCTGCCACTGCATGCTCTGGAGATCCTGCACTCTCTTGTCATCTAATCTGAGTTTGCGCTGTGAAGCCGGAGAGCCCATGATCGTAAAGCTGTATACGACTGCAAGCACTACAAGAAGGAGCGCCGCGCCGCTGAAAGCCAAACTCACTTTGCTTCGCACAATGTTTAAATTCCTAAGAGAAAGTATGTAATAATAGCCCACCAAAGCGACCACCACGAGTACAGTGAGCGCTTTCAAGATAAATCTGGCTGTTATTTCTCCGGATATAAAATACCGGACCAGGGCTACCAAATCCACCACCGCAAGGACAGAAGACAAGAACAGGATTATATAAATAGTCCACTTTCGCACTGTTCCATCAATACTGCTTATCCCGCTTTGAGCGTATTTTCTCCAATAATAAGACACTATCAGATAAACTGGGAAAAATATAACCAAAGTCGCCAGAGCTCCGCGTATCCCCTCGTATTGATAGGTAGAATATCCGTATTGATATGAAGCATTGAGCACATCCGGAAAGCGCTTGTTTAGGGTCTCAAAAACGAGATTTAGAAATGCAGAAACGGAAGTTATTAATGTCACTAATACGCCTAATGATAAAAAGAAAAACTCCGCACTTAGCTTTGGCTTAGCATTTGTTTGTGGTTCCATGCCAGATATTATATCATATAAAAACATCTCAATAAACCATGAAAAAAAATCTGGACAATTTTTCAAAAAAACTTACAAGGTGGATCGGCTCGGCTCAGTCGATCGTTTTTCATACTATCTTCTTCGTGGGTATTTTCTCTTTGCGCTTTTTCGGCGTGCAGGCGGGAGACATACTGCTCATACTTACTACTATAGTATCCCTCGAGGCCATTTATCTTTCTATATTTATCCAGATGACTGTAAACAAGCAGGGGCAAGAGCTCGAGGAAGTCTCTGAAGATATTGAGGAGATCAAAGAGGATGTGGGCGAAATTGAAGAAGATATTGACGAGATTCAGGAAGATGTGGAAGAAATTCAAGAAGACTTTGAGGAAATGGAGGAGGATATTGAAGACTAGTTCCCCTCCCCAGAAGAAACCCACAGCGCAGTGTTTGCGAGCGGGATAATTCGATTTTTAGATTTTTCGATCAGTGAAAGCTCTCCTACTTCCGTCTTCCCGGAAAATCCACGCATGGCCTCTTCCAGCGCATAGCCCAAAGTGAGCGAGGAAGCATCTATGGTGTATGAAGTAAGGATTACAAAAAGTGGTTTATCAGAGAGAGCTTTTCTGGAAAGCTCGAGTAGCCGCGGCAGCATTTCTTCTATTTTCCACACTTCCCCTTTCGGTCCCCAGCCGAACTTCGGCGGGTCCATTATTATCGCGTCATATTTGTTTCCTCTTTTTATTTCCCTTTCCAAAAATTTGACTGCGTCGTCTTCGATGATCCGCATGGACAGATTGTTCAAATCTGCATTTTCTTTTGTCCATTTTAAAATTGCCCCAGATGCATCGACATGGGTCACCTCTGCCCCGGCGCGCAGCGCAAACAAGCTCGCCACACCGGTATAACCGAATAAATTTAAAAATTTTATTTTTTGCGGATGTCCGACATCCGCAGCTTTGATTTGCGCTTCAATAAAATCCCATTTGCTTGCTTCCTCGGGGAAAAAACCCAGGTGGCGGAAAGGGGTCGGTGCCACCAAAAACTTTATGCCCCTACATTCCATTTCCCAATTCTTGAGGGCTCCCCTCAAGAATTGCCAGCCAGGCTTTTCGCCCTTTTTAGAGCTCGCAAACCGGCCATCTGCCTTGTCCCATTCTTTTTTATCTAAAGTTTTCTTCCAAAGAGCGCTTTCTAGCGGACGCACGAAAGTGTATGGACCGAAACGCTCCAGCTTTTCCCCTTCTCCGGTATCAAGAAGCTCGTAATCTCTCCAATCTTTTGAATAAAAAATTTTGATTTGGTTATGCATGAATTATTTTTTTAAATAAACTCCTTGAAAATAGGAAATAATGGGCAGAATCAAGCATACCAGACACACAGCCATAAGGCTTGTCTTAACAGAAGAAGTGAAATAGAAAATCAGCATACAAATTCCCAGAGTAGCTATATATCCGAAGTTTAAAAATAATTCTCTTAATACCATGGCTTTCTCAACGCCGAGGCTTGCGTAATGGTCCAAATTGAAAGTCAGCCAAAATGGGCTAGCTAGAGAT
>CAYGDR010000045.1:0-4967 GCA_964348775.1 uncultured Candidatus Saccharibacteria bacterium
AGTCGGCAACTTAAACCAAATGGTTATTCGCCCACGCAAGTATGATGCATTATTGTTTGGACAAATTATAAATCACGAATCAGATTTATTTGCTTTTTGGCATTCTTCTCAAAGAAAAGATCCGGGGCTCAACGTAGCAATGTATACGAATGCCACCGTAGACAAACTCCTAGAAGATGCTTTTGTCACAAGTGACGAGAATACTAGAATTAAAAAATATGCTCAATTTGAAGACGAAATAAAAAAAGACATGCCAGCGGTATTCCTATATAGCCCGAATTTCATATATGTAGTCAGTAAAAATTTAGAAGGTATCAATATCGATCACATAATATCCCCTGCTGATCGTTTTTCCAACATATACGCCTGGCATACAAAAAACGACAATGTATGGAAAATTTTCGCTAACTAAAATGAATCCCGAACGAAATCGCGGACGCACAAAATAAACAACAATCATGTCTAATATAAAAACATTATCAATAACTAAAAGGATGGCTTAGCGTACGCGTCCTATTTCGTACGGGATGAATAAAAAAAATAGAATATCTTTCAGCTCGCTAAAAATCGAACCTGCACGGAATAATCCTGCACCAGTTGATACTGGCACGGAAAAGAAACATGTGCGCCATCATGGATCTTCAGAAAAAAAGCCCTCAAAAAGTGCTTCTTACCAGTACGCAAAAAAAAGATTTGGCGGTGGATCGCGCTCTCGAACCAATTTTAAAGCTCCAGTAAAGAAAGAAGACAGCAAGATCCCTCCTCCGGAGCCTGGCGTAGTCCGAATAATTCCTTTGGGCGGAGTGGAAGAGATCGGCAAAAATATGACCGCGATTGAAATCGGAAACGATATTATCGTGATTGATGCCGGCATGCATTTCTCAAACGAAGAAACTCCAGGAGTGGACTATGTGATCCCAAACACCACTTATCTCGAAGAGCGCAAAGACAAAATTCGCGCGCTTTTCATCACCCACGGCCACCTAGACCACATCGGGGGCGTGCCACTGGTCCTCTCCCGCATCGGCAACCCGCCGGTTTATTCGAGAAATCTTTCAATACTTATGATGCGAAAACGGCAGGCGGAATTTCCCCACTTGCAGCCTCTCAAAGAAAACATCGTAGAGAAAGATAGCGTCGTAAAATTGGGCGACATGAAAATAAGATTCTTCGGGGTAACTCATACTATCCCTGACTCCATGGGCCTCATTATTGAGACTCCTCACGGGCTCATCGTCACGCCAGGAGACTACAAGCTCGACCAGGTAGACGGCGTGGTAAGCGAAGAAGAAGAAAAAGAATATTCGATTTTCGACAAAGCAAAAGTGCTTCTCCTCCTCACGGACTCTACCAACATAGAAAACGAAGGCTATTCTCTGCCAGAGAGCAAGGTGCACCAGGGCCTTGAAAATTTAATCAAAAAAGTTCCGGGAAGAATGATCATCGCAGCTTTTGCTTCGCATATCACCCGCCTCGCCCATGTGGTAAAGACAGCGGAAGCTCTGGGTAAAAAAGTGGCGCTCGACGGCCGTTCGATGAAAACAAACATCGAAGTAGCCATTGAAGCAGGATTTTTTGCTCCAAAGAAAGGCACCATGATACCTATTGAGGAGGCTGGAGACTATCCTCCGAACAAAGTAGTGGTCCTCATGACTGGCGCTCAGGGCGAGGAGTTCGCGGCGCTAAACCGCGCGGCAAACAAATCGCACGCAAAATTTTCTCTCCATAAAGGCGACACGATAATTCTTTCCGCTTCCATTGTTCCGGGAAACGAGCGGGCGGTAGAAAAAATGAAGGACGGCTTAGCCCGCCAGGGCGTGAGAGTGATCAGCTACCGCACTGCCGGAGAAGACTTCGTGCACGCAACCGGCCACGGCAACAAAGAAGATGTGCGCTGGCTCCACAGAAAAACGCATCCGAAATTCTTCATTCCTATTCACGGCAATCACTACCGCCTGGTCCTTCACAAGGAGCTCGCTATGGAGCTCGGTATGGCGGAAGTTGATATAGCAGTACCGGATAATGGCTCTATCATTGAAATAACAGATGATGGTGAAAAAATTTACACTCGCAAAGAAAAAGCTCCGTCAGGACTCATGATGGTGGACGGCGCATCTGTAGGCGATGCGCAAGATGTGGTCATCCGCGACCGCCAGATGCTTTCCCAAGACGGCATGTTTGTCATCATCGCCCTTCTTGAGGAAAAAACCGGCAAGCTCCGAAAATCTCCGGATCTTATTTCCCGCGGGTTCGTCTACCTAAAAGAAAACCAGGAACTCCTCCGCCAAGTCAGGATTATGATCCGAAAGTCCGTAGAAGACCGGGTGCAGAAAGGAGGCCAGGCGGATTTTGACCGCATCAAGTCAGACCTTGGAGAAAATGTCTCAAAATTCTTGTATCAAAAGACCGGCAAGCGCCCGCTAGTGATACCTGTTATACTTAGCGTATAAAATGAAAGAGAGCAGAAAAATAATTTACCTCGCAGGCTTTTTGTTTTCTTTGCCGATAGCTCTCGCCTCATATATAAATTCGAGCTTCATGGCCTCCTTCGTCGGCGAGAAATTCGCCGGCCTCGCGTATGTTTTGGGTTCTATTTGCACTTTGATTGCCCTTCTTATCGCTCCATCTGTATGGAGGCGGATAGGCGGATACAAATTTCTTCTCTTAATTGCGCTCTTGGATGCCCTTTCCTTCCTCGTTCTTGCCCTCACCCAGAGCGCGGTTTGGGCAGTAATAGCCTTTACTTTGGGCTTTTGTTTGAACATTTTAGTGGTCTTTTCGCTTGATGAGCTTTTAAAAATATCCTCAAAAGACTCCGCTACCGGCAGGATCAGAGGAATTTATCTATTGTTCTCAAACCTTGCCTGGGTGCTGGCGCAGATCGTCTCCGGCACCATTTTAGGCGGATATTCTTTTAGCGCTATTTATATGATCGGTTTTTGCTTTATGGCAATATTCTTCCTTATATGTTTTATAAGGCTTCGCAAAATTCCAGATCCAAAATACGACCAAAAAAGCCCGGCCAGATACTTGCGGGATTTTTTCAGGAATAAAAACCTTTCCCGCGCATATGGCATGAATATGACCCTCCAATTCTTCTACTCCTGGATGGTCATCTACACCCCGATATATCTCTCCGCGCATTTAGGATTTTCGTGGAGCGAACTCGGAATTATTTTTGCAATAATGCTCCTGCCTTTTTGCATAGTCCCGTTTCCTTTGGGCAGATATGCGGACAAGATCGGCGAAAGAAATCTCCTCATGCTCTCCTTCGCCATAGCATCGATTTCTACTTTGTCTTTGTTTTTTATATCTTCCCGAGAGATATTTTTATGGGCATTTATTTTATTTATGACTCGAGTGGGAGCGGCAGGAATAGAAGTGATGTGCGATGTTTACTTCTTCAAGCACATCAGATCCGAGAATGACGAGTATGTGGGAGTATATCGAAGCGCTACTCCTATCGCTTACATCGTCGGTCCCATGGCGGCATTTGTAGCATTTCTTTATATGCCATCCTTTAATTTCTTATATGTCATCCTCGGAGCCATTATGCTCGGCGGAACATATATCGCATCCACGATAAAGAAAGGCGATATTTAGTTTGATAACACCACCCCTTACCCCTCCTAACTTAGGAGGGGTAAGGGGTGGTCTTTAACTTGCTTTAAAAACTTCGAGGGTCGCCTTGATAGTTTTTTCCGCGCCAGCGCGCAATATCTTGAGCGATATGGTCTGGCCTACTTTTTTGCTTCCTATTAAAGACGCGAAGCTTTTCTCTTCGATAATCTTTACGCCATCGATCAAAAGAATTATATCGTTTTCAAGAATGCCCGCCTTCTCTGCCGGTGAGCCAGGTGCGACTGCGGGACTATTTGCCCCCGCGCCTTTTTTTATCCATACTCCGTAATCAACAGATAGGCTATTCGCTTCTTTTATTTCCGGATTTATGTTTAAGTAGCGAACCCCTAAGTACGGCCGGACAATCTTCCCGGTATTTTTTACCGATTCAATAGCGCTTTTTACGCTGTTTATCGGGAGAGCAAACCCAATCCCCTGCGACCCTTGCACCACCGCCACATTTACTCCCACCACCCGGCCAGACAGATCAAGCAAGGGTCCGCCCGAATTCCCCGGATTGATCGCAGCGTCAGTCTGTATCACATGATCAAGCACTTCCGCCCTGCCCGAAGATCCGCCTGCAGTAACAGAGCGGGACAGGCCGGAAATCACACCGACGGAAACAGTATTTTTGAATTCTCCAAGCGCGTTTCCGATAGCAATCACTGTCTGGCCAGTGAGAAGAGAATCCGAATCTCCAAGTGAAAGATACGGGTAGCCTGCCGCTTCAATTTTTATAATTGCCACATCAAGAACCGGATCGCGGTCCACAACCGTAGCAGGGTGTTTTTTCCCATCGTTGGTATAGACAGTGTAGGTGGCAGTCTTGTCCTCTACTACATGCCTGTTGGTAACGATAAGCCCTGCCGATGAAACAAAAAATCCGGAGCCTCCGCCCACTTGCTTTTCCTCGGTGCCGTTCTGACGAAGCTCCGGAATAATTTCAAAAGGAAACAAGTTTCCGACAGGATTCTGCTGTTCGGGGTTCACGACAATTTCATACTTTGGGATCTTTTTCGAAATAATTATCGAAACAACAGCTGGGTTTGTTTTCTTTACCGCATCGACGATAAAATATTCCTGGGTAAAGATAGACTGCTTCTCAATAATTTTTTCTGCAATCTCTCCGGTCGCAGTTTCTGCCGAAGGACTCTCCTTTTCCGAAAGCAGATAGCTTTTTGCAAGGTACTCGAAAATATTTCCGCGGAAATAAAATAAGACTCCCGCCAGGATCAAAAATAAAACTAGAGACGCTACCACGCCCGTGAGAAATATCGAAAGAAAATTTTTCTCCCGAAAACTGCCTTTTATATTTTGTATGATGTCTTTTTCCATAACTTATACAT
>CAYGDR010000046.1:0-4632 GCA_964348775.1 uncultured Candidatus Saccharibacteria bacterium
ATAGTATCCGTATCTCTAGATAGATTTTTAGAAATAGTTTTTCCACTTGAACTTCTTTGCCATATAATTTCATTATGAAAATTACCACTACCAAAAACTTCATCTAAAATCAATCGAATATAACTGTTTACCCTAGTATCACAGTGAACAAAAATACATCCATCTTCAGCAAGTAAATCATGCATAAGTTTCAATCTTTCATACATCATCGCAATGAAACTATCAGCACCCTTGCCCCAAGTATCACGAAAAGCAATTTCTTCTATAACTGACGGCTTTTTAGTAAAACTTTCTTCGTCTTCGCCATCCCCTATGGTTATATCCATAGAAAAATCTGCACCGACATCGAAGGGTGGGTCAATATAAATTAGCTTTAGCCCTCCCTGTGCCTCTATTTCTTTGCGAAGCGGACCGTTTTTAAGAGACGACAATATGAGTTTATTATCTCCCCAAATTAATTTATTAGTCCAACCTGAAATCTGTCTACCTCCTGTGTCAAAAAGTGTATCTTGATGCCCAAATTTTTCATCGCTTCGTGGCTCATCTATTTGTTCTATAACTTGAAAAGGTAAAACTACATTCGTCACTTCATTTGTTTTTCCATTCCAAAGAAGCTCAACTTCACGATCATCGTCAAAAAGCAAAAAACGATACTTTTCCGGCAATGGCTTTCCGGCTTCTAGGTATTTTATTACGTCTCTTTTTTCGTTATCAGATAAACGAATACTCATAAGCTAAAAATACCATAAAATAAGCCATTTTTCAACTGCTTTAGGCTAACAAAGACGGTCGCTGTCATTCTATTAAATTTTTCCAAGTAAACTTGTGCTTGCTATTTTCCACCCCATAGCTTCTTCACTTACAATATATTTCCAAGCGAGATCTTTGATGTTAATTTTTCCTTTTTTGAAATCAGTTTTTAGAAAAGATAATGGCATCAGTAATTCTGAAGCAAACTGATTAGCTTCAGTTTCATTTGGGGACTTTGAGTTATATAAATCAACTCTAGATTCTCCACAAGAGGTGTTAAATAGTAAATGACCTATTTCGTGAGCAATAGAAAATCTTTTGCGATGCCAGCTATGATTTTCATTGTAATGAATTTCGTCTCTGTGTATTGTTCCTGTTTCGTTTTCAATGGTTACCAGTATTCCAGACAACTTATCACTAAAATTGACCGACGAATAAACACCAAGATTATGTGTTGATTGTAAATAAGTAATTATTACCCTAAGAGAAATGGGCGTTTCTTTTATTTTGCATTTTTTTATTAAGTCTCGAGCAAGATTCCTAGATGCTCCGATTCTTGCTTTTTCATTTACTTCCTCCATCTTCCTTAGTTCGATTTTTTGCCATTTCTATAATATGTAAAATTGCATCCTTGTCTTTTTCTTTTAAACCAGTTTCTGCTCGCAAAGCAACTCGAACATTTAATTGTTCTTCCGGTTGACCTATAAAATAGCGAATATCTCTATCAAGCATATGAGCAATTTTTTCCAAATCAACAATAGATACTTTTCTTTCCCCAGACTCTATGTACGAAACGGTAGTGGAAGATTCATACCCTAATTTCTCGGCTAGCTGCCTCTGAGAAAGACCTGATAGTTCTCTAGCTTTACGAATATTTGCCCCAATAAACTCATACTTTTTTTCTTCTTTTACCATATTGTTATTATATACTTCCTAAAATGTGTTGACAAGGGAGTTCATCTTTTGGTAAAATGGACTCCACAGAGTGGTAAAGGCATTGGTCGATGGTCTTTAGTACTAACTATTCTGATTAAAAGTTAATCTGATTTTAAAAAACAGTATGGGTAAATTCGAAGTTTATACAGACCGTGCAGGTGAACATCGCTGGAGACTCAAAGCAAGTAATGGCGAAATCGTCGCTACCAGTGAAGGTTATAAAACTCGATATTCTGCAAAATACTCAGCTCAAAAGGTAAAAGAGTGGGCTGGTTCTGCTAGTATCGTTGAAATTAACTGACCGTAGTATAACAAATATTGCAATATTAGGAAATACTCAAGCCAACCGCTTGGGTATTTCTTTTAGATAAGTAAGGATGATCCTTCCCCTTTCCTCCCAGTAGAGACATTTTTCCCTGGTAAAAAGCCGTAATCTACCCCCGTTCTTAGCGGCGGAGGCAATTCTATTGTAAATTCAAAAGGAATAGACTTTATAGTGCTGTTATTATCGAATGCAGAAAGTTGGGTTGTGCTCGTACCGTGCCCACAGAAATCTTGCTCATGGAGTGAAATATAGCAGAAAAAATCTAGAAAGTCAGCGCTTATTTAATATCATCTAAGATAACTCTCTCGGCAGCTTCGATGTCTTTCTTGAATTGGTTTACGAAAGCTCGCTCGGCAGGGGTAAGCGGATGGAGGCCTTTTACCTTCTTTATTATTTTGATCTGTTCTTCTGCGTCATCATCTAGAATATCAAAGCTCTTGGTAACCAGAGACTTTGTATGCGCCAAGCGCTTCTTCATGCCTTCCCGGACATGAAGGGCCTTATACCAGCCCCAGATGGCCAAAATAACCAGAAGCACGATAAGGGCAATTATAGGCACAAGGGTGGAAAAGGCAGTCGTGATGAGCTTAAAAATTCTGTCCGAGCCGGAAGACACATCTATCTTGATGACGGCAGACTTGTCGCTCAAAGTACCGCTTTTACTCCTCGAAACCGCATAGATTTCATAAGATCCGCTTCTAGCTTTTTCGGATACATAGGCAAAAGATCCCTTATCGTTTGATTTTAATGTGACAGACTCGCTTGTGAGAGAATTTCCGTCAAGTGTTGCTGAAATGCTAACTATTATTTCCGTATTCGGATCAGCTGTGCCCTTGGCTACGATGTATTCCCCTTCTTCTACCGTCTTTGAATACTCCGTAAACGAAGGCGCAAGAATGCCATTTATAGAAAAACTAAGGGTATCAGAAACTGTAGTATTGTCCACGGTCTCCATGGATACTTTTATATTATGAGAACCTGTTGATAGCGCCCCGGTCTCAAAGATTCCCGAGGACTGATTTTCCCATTTTGCCTCCACGCCGTCTACTTCGATTTTGTAAGAAGATTTCGCTTTCTTGCCGGTGCCGGTTATCAAAAATCTGCCGAAAGAATCCGTTTGGTCTTTTTTCTTGAGTTCGTCTATCTGCACGGCAGGGACAGATGTTTCTTTTTGCTCCACTACTGGGGCGGGTGCAGGCTTCTCGGCTGCTTTGACTACGCTAAAATTCGCCTGTCCGGTGCCTGAAAGAACATTGGTCCCTTGCCCATCATTGGCCAGCACTGAAGAAGAGGTGAATCTGACATTGGCATTACCAACAGCCTTGGCTCTAAAAGTAATCGATACGAGAGAACCATTACTTCCGTTAAAACCCGGATTAGGAACTCCGCCATTAAATTTAACAGTACCTGACGAATTCGAAAAAGTCGGTTCTTCAACCCATAAAGAAAAAACGGAAGAATTTTTACTTACAGAAACAACTTCTAATAAATTTGAAGGAAATTGAATAATAGCTTCGGCGTTGTTTATGGCAACGCCCTCTGTATTAACAACAACCTTAACGGACACTGTGCTGCCCGCAGGCACACTTGCAGTACTCGGAGAAAAAGACAAGGTTGCAGCATTAGCTTTCTCGGTAAAAGACAGAAAAAAAGCCACGAACAAAAACAGGGGTAAAAAGTGTCTGAATTTAAACTCGCTGGCTAATCTGAACATTCTTTTTATTTCTTTTTATTCTTCTAAAAAGAATCCAAACAATAAACACCAATATCGCCCCCAAAACCATAAGGAAATAGAGAGGAATACCTAAAACAGTGGAAGCCGGCGCCTCATAGACCGCAACCGTTTTATTTCCAGCTTTATCATACGCCGTAACTACCAAATTAGAAGCAACACTATCGTCTTGATTTTGCATGACATACATACTTCCACTTCGAATTGCAGGATTCCCATCTTCGGAAACTTCATAATAACTTATGCCCGACTGATCATCTACGGCAGTAAAGAAGGCGAATTTCTTCCCCTCAAACAAAGAAGGCTCTCTTCCAAGAGTAATTAAAAGAAGGCTGGGGTTCTCTTTATCTTGATTGATCAAATCAGCCCATTCATTGCTGGCCGCATTGCCAGCACCGCTCGGGACTACTTTGACTGTCAAATCATCAACCTTAACAGGAAGTTTTGTGCCTTGCCCGTCATTGGCGAAAACAATTACATTTTTAGGAGAAACTTCTATATCGCCCTCTCCGCTGGTTTCAACAATAATATTAAATAAAGTGACTTTATTGGAATTAAAGCCTCCTGGAACTCCGCCTGCGAAAGAAAAAGTTTTGCCGTCCTGCGAAAGAGAAGGGGTTTGGGGCCACAAAGTAAAAGGAGATCCTGCCAAGCTAAAATCATGCACTGTAAAATTATTATTTGGCGACTGGAGCACAATATCCCCCTCCATGCTGTTTATATCCTTATTTTCAGCATCAACCTGAACCTTTACTATAAATGTATCTCCGGCAGAAACAGTATTTCTGGATGTTTCAAGGTAAACATTCGCGGCTCCTGCAATACCAGGAATAAAGCCTAAACCCAGAAACAACACCAGAGATTTTGCAAAAATACATTTCTTCATATT
>CAYGDR010000047.1:0-4558 GCA_964348775.1 uncultured Candidatus Saccharibacteria bacterium
TCTGTGGATAATGTTATATACTTTTTTCATGTCATTTACATACAAGCCAAAGAAAAGGAAAAGAGCCCGATCACATGGATTTTTAGAGAGGTCAAGTACCAAAACAGGCAAAAAAGTTCTGACGCGAAGGCGCAGAAAGGGGCGGGCAAAGATCACTGTATAGCAGGCTAGCCATGCTTAAAAAAGGAAATAGGCTGGACAGATCTTCTATAGGGAAAGTTTTTAAAGAAGGGTGCTTTATAAGCGGAAAAAGCCTAAATTTTAAGTTTATTATCTCAGAGGACAGTTTTACTAGAGCTGTTTCCTTTATAGTCCCAAAAAGCATTTCAAAGAGGTCTAGAGATCGGAATCTTCTCCGCCGGCGCGGTTATGCCATCCTAAAGGAAAGCCTCGCTGACCTGCCCAAAGGGATAAAAGGAGCGTTTATATTCGGGCCGGCAAGCTTGAAGCTTTATGGGGGGTACAAGTCAAAAACAAAAAGCCCGATCGACAATCTAAGACATGCAATTAAAGAAATTATTTATAAAATTCATTGATTTTTATCAAAAAAGCCTGTCCCCCTTAAAAGGGCCAAGCTGTGTTTTTTATCCTACTTGCTCTCAGTATGCAAAAGAGGCCATAGACAAATACGGCATTTTAAAAGGCATTTATCTAGGCATAGTCCGTGTTTTGCGGTGCCATCCCTGGCAGAAAAATCACATTGATTTCCTAAAATAGCCAGATTTTCTGGCATTTTTCCGTCTTTTCGTATAGAATAGGAAAATGCTTGGCGATTTATGGAATTTTCTCTTATATAAGCCCCTTTTAAATGCGTTGGCCTTCCTAGTGTCGGTAATTCCTGGCGGGGATATAGGCATAGCTGTAATTCTCCTTACTATTTTAGTAAAGCTCATCCTCTTTCCCCTCTCCCAGCACCAGCTCCGAAATCAGGCGGCCATGAACATGCTCTCGCCAGAAATAAACAAAATAAAGAAAAGCGGGGCGAGCAGAGAGGAGCAGGCCAGGCTGACTCTGGAGCTTTACAAGAAACATAAAACCAATCCCTTGTCCGGATGCTTGGTATTTATCCCTGTCATTTTCGTCCTTATAGCCTTATATAGCGTATTTTTCCGAGGCCTAGAGTTTAATAGCGAGCTTCTGTATTCTTTTATACACATCCCAAAAAATATGAACATGATGTTTCTGGGCTTGCTTGATATAAGCAAGGCAAGTCTCGCTTTGGCAGCTTTGGCAGCTCTTTCCCAATATTTTCAGTCATATTTTATGCCACAACCGGCAAAAACCTCGGAAGATGGTGCTTCTTTCCAGGATGTTTTTGCCAAAAGCGCCAGCATGCAGATGAAATATTTCCTTCCGGTAATGATTTTCTTCTTCTTGTACACGGGGATCCCCGGTGTTCTTGCACCCCTCCCGGGCACAATGGCGCTTTACTGGATCACTAACAATATATTCACAATACTTCAGCAGGTTTATGTAAAAAAGACCGAAAGAGGAGTTTTATCCCACGAAGCAGAAGCCCTGGCCCTTAAAAAATAGCCATGAATCCCGTTAGAAGCCGCGATCGCAATTTAAAAACGGATAAAGAAATGAGATCAAATATATTAAAAATTAATAACATAAAACTTCAGACACGCGGGATGATCGCGGTCTGCTTCTAACGGGATGAATAATGAGGAAATTAAAAATTTAATAAAAGAGCTGGTTGAAAAGACAGGTGTTGCTGTCATAGAAATCAGCGTCACAGAAGAGGCGCCGAAAACCTGGTTTAAGGTGGGAGTCGGCGACCCTCATTTTTTTGTCTCTCGCGAGGGCGAGGGGCTTTTCGCGCTGAACCATGTCATTAGAAAAATTGTCGAGAAGGAATTATTTTCAAAAAACTTGAAGGAAAATATTAAAGAAAACGTCAGCGAGCTTGATATATTGATTGACATAAACGGATTCCAGAAAAAGCGAATAGAAAGCATACGAGCAGTTGCGCATATGATGGCGGAACGGGCCAGGTATTTCAAGTCAAATATTGAAGTGGACCCCATGCCTTCTTTTGAGCGCAGAGTCGTTCATGAATTTTTAGGCAATGAAACAGATTTAAAAACCGAGTCTGTAGGATTCGGCCCCACTCGCCGAGTAATCATAAAGTATATCGGCCCTATCTAGCAGATTTAAACAATGTACCTAATAGAGACGGCCGTCGCTATTGTGAACACTACATATTTGACTACCTAAGGTTATTCTAGATCTAGTTTCCACAGAAAAGAGTCTTTCTTGTTTATGAAAAATAAGTATTTTCCATTTTTGTCGAATCCGAGCCTGATTGCATCAATTTCTTCTCCGCCGTTTAGGGAAATAGGGTCCAAAATAAAATCGGTGTTTCCTGTGTTTGTGTTTGCTTTCCATATTTGGTCGTTAAAAGAAGCTTCTCCTTGATACCAAGCATCTGGATATAAAAGCCCTGGCGCTATTTTTGGCACTCCGCAGTACACATTTACGCTATTTTTGCTCCAAGCGCATTTTTCTGCCAAAGTCGTGAGGCCGAGAGAGACTACTGACCTGTTTTCTCTGTCATAAATCTGGAGAGATAAATTACTGTCGCTAAATACTATTTTCTTTCCATCGGGACTTGCCAAAGTCGTGAGGCCGCTTATCTCGCCGAAAGTTTTGCTGAATTTTTTATTCAGATCGAGGCTGTAAGCATATCCTGGCGCCAGGCCGGAGGCCTTGGTCGTCATGGTTATTGTATTAGGAGAGGCCCATTCCGGCAGCCATTCTGTGAAAAAAGAATTGAATATCTGGTTCTTCTTGCTGTCTTTCAAGTTAAGCACGATTCCGGCTATTCCTTCTCCGCTCTCTAAAAGATAAAAAAGCTTAGTGCCGTCTGGCGAAGCGCTTACAGCGGATATATCCTCCGGCAGGAAGGAGCCCTTAACCTCATGGTTTATCGTATCCTCGCCCAGCTTTTCTTTTGGCAGGTTTCCCAGGAAAGTTTGGATAGTGGCATTGTCATTTCGGAGCATTCTCATTACCACTGTCTCGCTATTGTTTAAGAACATTGCCTCGTAAACTTTTAGGATTACAGTGTTGGAAAATTTTCTCTCCACGATTTCGTCTGCAAAAGTTTGGTAAATATTGCCTGTTTCCCGGGCCACATAACGGAGCGCCGGCGCAAATTCTTTTTCAGTCCTCTCTTTTTCAAAAATGCCGTAGCCGGCTACGGGCATAGTAGAAACCTTGACCAGTTTCCCCGGCTCCGCAATTTCAGGAACAATATCTCCGTTTCCCGGAGTTTCTCCCCCTGGAGTTGTGTAAGTGGGTGCTTGGGTTCTCCCCCCGAAGGGATTTAGATTAGAGAAAAATCCGCCATCTTCATCCCCCGGCTGGTCCGGGGATCTTTCTGAAAACAGAAAAATCGCGAGCCCTGTTAAAAGAACCGCGAGAACTATTATGAATAATACAAAGTTTCTTCTGGGCATAAAAATTTAAGGCCTTAGTGTGCCATTCTTCCGTCCGTCCTCTATTTGTTTTTTAATAGCCTCCATCCTTGCCACAACTTGGTCTGCATAAGTGCTTGGTCCCGTGCATGTACCGGCAAAATACGCACAGGCAGCTCTATGAGGGTCAGATGCGCCACCTTTGCTTCTTAGGTAGATCGCTGTCATCATGAGAGCATCATTTGTATTCCAAGGATCCGGCTGGTGTCCCAGAAGCCCAGCAGCTTCGCTTCTATAACGAAGCCAGGTGTCTGGCAGGAACTGGGTGAGCCCTATTGCCCCTCCGGTGCCGCTTGTGCCTGCGCAAGATACTCGAGTGTTGGCATAGTTGCTTCCCACTATCTGTCTTAGCGCTGTTTTTTGGGTTTCGGGCATTTTTGCGTTAGGGTCATCCGGCGAGCAGGCACCCACATTTGCGCCCGCACCAGTTTCTTGGGCAAATATTGCAAGTACCAACGCTGGGTCTACACCGGTTTGATCTCCTGCGGTTTTTGCTGCCGGATAAGCTTCGGTGTTGAAGTTTACATTTACCGGTGTCTCTGTACGGCTTAAGGGGCCTTTAACTTCAAATACTTCTATGGGCTTGTTTGCACTGGGCAGAGTTGCTTCGCTAAAGTCTGATTTAAGCAAGTCAGGATTTATTGTGTTTAAAATAGCATATGACCCCAAGGCGAGGATTAGGCCGAGAAGGGCACCGGTGATTTTATGCTTGCCGGATTCTTTGCTTGATACCAATTCGCTCGTCATATATTCCAAGCCCCCCATTATGATCATCACCATCGCGAGCACCGCGCAGATACCAATGAATATCCTGATCATGACATTCAAATACCTGCCGAGGGAGTTTTCGCTTTTAACATCAAAATTTTTCAGCTCGTCGGTTGGACACGCTTCAGTCCCCTCCTTGCAAGGCAAAGGAGCTAAAAGTTTGTATTCTGTAATTGGCTGGCTATGTACGAATGAAATTGGCGCGGGAAGCAGGACAAGCAGAAACAGTATTGATATAAAAAGAGATTTTTTCATTTTAAAATTGAATATTTATGTCCTTTCCTACTTGCTGGAATATTTTATAT
>CAYGDR010000048.1:0-4387 GCA_964348775.1 uncultured Candidatus Saccharibacteria bacterium
GTACATCACACAGCGCCACCCAAATTATTATTTAATCAAAATAAAATTATGAAAAAATTAGGAATAATTGGAGGATTAGGACCCGAAACAACTTCAGAATTTTACCTGGAAGTTATTTTCGGCTGTCAAAAATTCGATAAATTAAATCGGCCGGAGATATTAATCTTGAGCGTGCCTATGGATTTAGAAATGGAACAGAGGGCTATAGTAAGTGGAATAGGGGAAGAAAATTACTTGCCGTTTTTAATTGATGGGGCCAAAAAGCTAGAACTGGCAGGGGCCGACTTTCTAGTCATGCCTTGCAATTCTCTCCATGCATTTATCGAAGAAATTCGGGGCTCTGTTAAAATACCCGTTCTAAGTATTCTAGAAGAAACAGCGAGGTTTTTAGAGGTGCAGAATATTCATTCTGTCGGACTAATTTCTACAGTAATAACAAAACGGCACAAGCTGTACGAAAAGGCTCTTGCTGATGCGGGTATAAAAACCATTTTACCGAGCGAACTAGAACAGGCAAAAATCGGCAAGATAATACACAATCTGGTGATAAACAGGCAGGGGAACAAAGAGCGGGAAGAACTCTTGAAAATAATCGAGGGTTTTAAAGAACGAGGAGTAGAAAATGCAGTACTTGCCTGTACTGACCTGCAACTATTATTGCCAGAGCACGGGACAGTAAAAATTCATGACACCATGAAGATTTTAGCCGATGCTACTGTGAGGAATATTTTAAACTAAACATATGAAAAAAATTCTTAAAACAAATAAATTATCAAAATCATGGTGGGGCGCAAAGCATCTAGCTTTTGCGCTGTTTTGTTGATTTCTTTTTTCTCTTCCATAAAAGGAATCCATTAACCGGCGCAAAGGGCGTCGTTTTTTTTGTTCTTTGTTTCTGTCAGTTCTTTGTTAAAGGAGTGCAATGTGGATTTGACCCCGCGATTATTAGAGCTTCTTGAACAAGTCCGTGTTGCTGTCGTCGAAGGGAAGTTAGCGGACGCAGAGCGCTTTATGATTGAGGCCAAAAACCTGATCAATTTTCTGAACCCAAATCCACCCAAAAAGCTCCGCGGAGCCGGGTGGTGATATCAAAATAGGAGGAAGGATGAAAAAGAAAGAGGAAAAAGAACTTCGAGAGGCATTCATCAATGTGATAAGCCTCGTAGTTCTTACAGAGACCGCAATGGGTCTTGAAGAAGGTTTAGGGAGCGCAAGCCTAGAACGCATCGAACAAATCGTCTTCACCCTCGTAAACACTGACGAATTTCGAGCGCTTGTAAAGAATTGGGTTATCGGATACCACCTTTACAGGTTTCAGCCTCCGTATGGCAGCAACGGCTGGTCGTGGGTAGCGGATTAGGAGCATAGAATGTGGGATTTGGGCACGATTCGGCGTATGAATGAGCAACCGGATGACAACGCAAGAGCCAGGAGGTTTGATGAATTGCTCCAGCGCCTCGAGAGAGTTGTCGAGGTAGCCGAAAAGCAGGTTTTGCGCGGGGATCATGACTGGGACTATCCTTGCAACTGCAAGAACCCAAAAAAGTGTCCGCATAAAGGTAAGGGTTTCGGAGTCTGAAGTAATCGTTGGGGGCGCTGTGTACATCACACAGCGCTGTCCGAGCAGCAGGTCGAGATTCCTGATCTAATCTCACAACCAGCAGTCGGACGGAGGTCTAGCTGCTGGTTTTTTATTTGTCGCCTGTCCCAAGCATATGCTTGTTTCAGTAGACATTTTATTAAAAGGTAAAAATATAGGAAACAAAAAGTAAAATAAGTAAAGATTGCGCATTTTTGTATCTAAATTATACTTAAAGGTAGTATGGCAAAGAAAATAGCCAAAAATAAAGAAATAACCAACAAAGACCTAGCCCGAATGATCGGAGGGCTGGATGGCAGAATCGGTGGGCTTGATAAAAGTTTAGGCTCTCGCATAGATTCATTGGACAAGAAACTTGATGTTAGAATTACTCGACTTGAAAGCTACACGAAAGAGGGGTTTGATGCTTTAAATAATAAAATGGATACTGTTGATGCCAGGCTTTCAAATCACATCGAGGGGTTGGGTAGGAGGATAGACGATATGGCTGATAATAAAGTTTCCAGAATTTCTTATAAAGAGCTTGAAAGCAGAGTAGTTGTCTTGGAATCAAAAGTCTTGCCTAAATCAAAAAGATAATTGGTTTTATGACCCAAGAGCAGGCTCTAAATATTTTAAAAACCGGTGCCAATGTTTTCCTGACCGGTGAGCCAGGTGCGGGCAAGACGCATACGGTGAATGCTTATATAAACTATTTGCGCAATTGCGACATAGAGCCCGCGATCACGGCTTCCACAGGCATTGCAGCTACGCATATCGGAGGCATGACCATTCACTCTTGGAGCGGTATCGGTATTCGGCGCAAGCTCGATAAATATGATCTTGATAAAATTGCTGGGAGCGAATATATAAGCAAGCGCATACGCCGAACCAGTGTTTTGATCATTGACGAGGTTTCCATGCTTTCTCCAAAGATGCTCGACATGGTGGAATTGGTCTGTCGGGAAGTGAAGCAGAACCAAGAACCCTTCGGCGGTATTCAAGTAATATTGGTCGGAGATTTTTTCCAGTTGCCACCAATTGTAAAAAAGGATAATGAAGCAGAAAGGCATAAGCAAAATGCACTTATATCTCATGAGAAGCCAGGAGGAACCTTTGCTTATGCAGGAGGCGGATGGAGCAGGGCCAAGCTGGTCTCATGTTATCTATCCGAACAGCATCGTCAGGACGACCAGGATTTTCTTTCGGTGCTTTCTGGTATAAGGTCCAAATCCGTATCACGAGCACATGTGGACCATCTCAAAAAACGGAAAATAACTTCGGATGGCATACCGGAAAATATAACCAAGCTTTTTTCTCATAACGCGGATGTAGATCTGATAAATAATTTGGAACTTGGGAAAATCTCTGAAAAAGCTAAGACATACAAGATGGTGGGAGAGGGCAATGAAAAGCTGGTAGAAATTTTAAAAAAAGGCTGTCTGTCGCCGGAGGATCTGGAGCTCAAAATTGGCGCGGTAGTGATGTGCACCAAAAATAATCCAAAAGAAAGATTCGTAAATGGGACTCTCGGCACAGTCATAGGTTTTGAGGATTTTACCGGGTATCCGATAATCAAAACAAAGAGCGGGCGCAATATAAATATAGCACCCATGGACTGGACTGTGGAAGAAAACGGCAAAATTCGCGCTCAGATCACCCAGATTCCGCTTCGTCTAGCCTGGGCCATCACTGTGCACAAGAGCCAAGGCATGAGCTTGGATGCCGCAGTGATGGATCTTTCCCAAGTTTTCGAGTACGGCCAGGGTTATGTGGCGCTTTCGCGGGTGCGGAGGCTTTCCGGTCTATATATCCTCGGTATGAACGCGCATGCGCTCAAAGTTCACCCGGAGATTTTGGAAAAAGATATTGAATTTAAAAATCAGTCGCAAGAAGCGGTAAAAACTTTTTCTGCGCTTACCCTGGAGGCTCTCCAAAAAATGCATGAGAATTTTGTAATCGCCAGCGGAGGGAAAGTCAAAAAAGCAAAAGCAAAAGTACTAAATATCCTGTCAAAGGTAAGCGGTTTTAACAAGATCAGAGAGACGCATCCAAATGCTTATCGTCCTTGGACGGAGGTCAACGATCAAGACCTAAAAGTTTCTTTTAATTCAGGTGTTTCTGTGGCCGACCTTATGAAAAAATTCGGCAGAAAGAAGGGAGGGATTACCGCAAGACTGGAAAAACTTGGATTGATTCGAAAATAATATTAAGATTATTAAAAACAGCAAATGTATACGATCGTATACATTTGCTGTTTCCGACTTATCCCCAAAACTGCTGTCCGATTTGTGTTGCAAAGAATATAATTAAACCATGATCTTAAAAATTTTGAAGTGGGCGGGGATTTCTATTGCCGGGGCCTATGTTGTTTTAGTAATCGGCCGGGCTTTTTATTTGAATGGAGTAGATAAAACTAATGCAGAAGTAGAAAAAATTCATAATACCAAGCTTCAGCTGGCCGATGTGATGGGTGCGAACTTACCGCCGGATCCTGGTGCAGAAGGAGATAAAACTGTTGCGGGTATAGACGCAAACAAAAACGGCATTCGGGATGATGTAGAGCTTGCAATATTTAAAGAGTATCCAAAATCGGCGAAAAAGAGGGCGGTGTCTTTGCAATATGCTATGGCTTTGCAGATGGAAATGATACAACCTTTTTTAAATAAGGAAATAGTAACAGCAGTTGCCGAAAAAACATCAGCCGCGAATTATTGCATAGGAGAAATATTTTCTACCTCAGATACCGAAAAATTTATTAAGAATACTAACAAAATCTCTTCTTTTGTTGAAAGAACCCAATTAGAT
>CAYGDR010000049.1:0-4262 GCA_964348775.1 uncultured Candidatus Saccharibacteria bacterium
GCCTCAAATGGCTTATTCCATGATGTTCTTGTAGAGGAAGTTAGAAAGGAGAAAGAAAAATTAGGAATCAAATAATACCTGTCCCGTACTAAATTTTTAATTACGGGATATAATGATAAAGTTTATTAGTTAAAATTTTAGTACTGGGATGGCATCGATTACTCCTGCGATTTTAGAAAAAAATTACGGCGAGATAAAAAACAAGCTCACATTCTTGAGAGGGCGGGCTAAATGCGTGCAGATAGATTTCTGCGATGGGGTTTTTGTAAAGACCCAGACCTGGCCATTTACTTCCGGCGGATTTGAGGATTATGATTTTCAGAATATTTTAAGCGAAAAGGAAGGCCTGCCGTTTTGGGCTGAGTTTGATTTTGAGTTTGATCTCATGGTGGCGGATGCGGTGGAGAACTTCGACATATATATGAAGCTGGGGCCAAGGAGGATGATATTCCATCTGGAGGCGCAGAAAAATATACAAGAATTTGAGCAGTTCTTAGACAGCATAGATATGTATATAAGAGACAATGTGGAGATGGGCTTGGCATTTCGCCCGAGCGAAGATCTTCATCTGGTGTCTAGGCTTTCGCACAAGGTAGATTTCCTCCAGGCTATGGGCTCGGACAAGATAGGCCAGCAAGGAGAGCCTTTTTCAGAAAAAGCTTTAGAAAATATAAAAATGCTTAAAGAAAAATTGCCTGGGATAGTTATCTCTGTGGATATAGGAATAAATTTAGAAAATGCCGGACGGATTTTAGAAGCTGGCACAGACAGATTGTCAGTAGGGTCCGGGATTTGGAAGGACCCGGATCCCATAGGAGCTTTAGAAACTTTTGAAAGTCTGGTATCATAAGATTAATGCTCACCGAAGCTAAAGTAAAAGAGCTCGAAAAGAAGGCGAATGATATTCGCGTCTCCATAATTGAAATGCTCCTGCCGGCAAAGTCCGGCCACTCCGCAGGACCGCTCGGCATGGCCGATATTTTTACTCTGTTATTTTTTCATACATTAAAGCATGATTCCAAAAAGCCGGACTGGCCCGAGCGCGACAGGCTGGTACTTTCAAACGGGCACATTTGCCCTGTCTATTATGCGACTATGGCGCACGCCGGATATTTTCCTGTAGACGAACTTAAAACTCTCCGAAAATTCGGTACCCGGCTTCAAGGCCATCCGCACCGCGAATATATGCCTTGGCTTGAAACTTCTTCTGGCCCTCTCGGGTCCGGTCTTTCACAGGCTGTGGGTATGGCGCTTGCTGATCGAATTGATAATGGCGCAAACACCTCCAGGTTTATTTATTGCCTTATGTCCGATGGCGAGCTTGATGAAGGAAATTCCTGGGAAGCAGCAATGCTAGCGGGCAAGCATAAACTAAGGAATGTAATCGCGGTGATAGACAGAAACAATATACAAATAGAAGGCGTGACTGAAGAAATCATGCCCCTTGAGCCTCTAGCTGATAAATGGCGGGCGTTTAATTGGCATGTTATTGAGACCCCCGGTCATGATTTCAAATCTCTGGATGAAGCATTCCAAGAAGCGCATGCGGTTTACGAAAAGCCGACAGTAATTATCGCGCATACGGTGCCAGGGAAGGGTGTATCTTTTATGGAGCGAAATTATAAATGGCACGGCAAGGCGCCAAACGAAGAAGAAGCCAAAAAAGCGCTTGAAGAATTGAGGTTTATAGGCGCCAGGCTTTAGGCCCTAGGCTCTAGCAAAAATATGTTAAACCCTAAGTTAAAACTTAATCCAAAGTTATTTAGTGAAGACTGTGAGCAGGCGCCGACCCGAAAAGGATTTGGGGAGGGGCTCTTAAGAGCGGGGGAGATGGATAAAAATGTGGTTGCTTTATGCGCGGACCTTACTGAAAGCACTCAGATGCACCTTTTTGCAAATAAATTTCCAGAGCGGTTCGTGCAGGTAGGCGTGGCAGAACAAAATCTTGCCACAGTAGCCTCCGGCATGTCCGCGATGGGCAAAATTCCTTTCTGCTCTTCTTATGCGATGTTTTCGCCTGGGAGAAATTGGGAGCAGATACGCACCACCATTGCATACAATGACAGGAAAGTTGTGATAGTCGGTTCCCACTCTGGAATTTCTGTAGGCGCAGACGGCGGTACGCATCAAGCCCTGGAAGACATAGCTCTCATGCGGGTGCTTCCAAATATGGATGTGCTTTCTCCTGTCGATGCCATCGAGGCAAAAAAGGCCACAGTTGCCCTTTCAAAAAGCCCAAAGCCGGCATATTTGCGCCTGCTTCGCGAAAAGACGCCGATAATAACTACGGAAGAAACTCCTTTTGAATTTGGCAAAGCCGAAACTTTTTGGATGCCGGAAGTGGGTCTTGCCCAAGTGGGAATAATCTCGACTGGGGGGCTCATGCATCAGACACTGCTTGCCGCAAGAGAACTCGAGAAAGAGGGCATAAAGACAAAAGTTATCAATGTCCACACCATAAAACCTCTAGATGAAAAAGCTGTGCTTGATCTGGCAAAAGAAACCAAGGCGATAGTATCTGTGGAAGAGCACCAAGTTGCTGGCGGACTGGGCTCCGCAATAGCAGAATATTTAGCGGAAAATTGTCCGGTGCCGATGGAGTTTATAGGCGTGCGAGACCAATTTGGCCAAAGCGGAACTCCAGCCGAGCTCATCGAGCACTACCGCCTCGGCAAAAGTGCTATAAAAGACGCCGTGCAGAAAGTGCTAGGCAAGAGATTAGGCTAAAGAAATACATAGGAGTTTCCTATGTATTAGAATTAATTCATGGCTTTAAGAAAACAAGTTTTTGCGCCGGGAGAATACTATCATTTGTATAATCGTGGCACCGAAAAGAGAATCATATTTTTAGACGAGCAAGACTACAGGCATTTTTTGTTCTTAATGCATGTTTGCAACACAGAAAAAAGTATTATCCTGAGGAGTGTCGGTGAAAATTTTGACCGAGGTGAATCGGTTATAGACATTGGAACTTTTTGTTTGATGCCAAACCATTTTCATATTGTCGCACGCGAAAAAATAGAAAATGGGATTTCACTGTATATGCGCAAGCTGCTAACCGGGTATTCAATGTATTTCAATAAAAAATATAAAAGAACGGGTAAATTATATGAGGGAGTTTTTAAATCAATACATGTAGATAAAGATACTTATCTAAAATATCTGTATTCGTATACCCACTTGAATCCAGCAAAACTGATGGATCCAAACTGGAAAGAAAATAAAAATCGAGAAAGTTTAAAGCTTTTAAATTTTGTTTTTTCATATAATTACTCAAGCTTAAAAGAATATCTTGATGATAAATTCAGTATTTGCAGTCCAGAGCAGTTTCCTGAATATTTTAGAAATCCTAATGATCATAAAGAAGAATTGTTTGAGTGGCTAAGTTTGGAAGCAGAACTTACATAGGAAACTCCTATGTTAAGGTGCTTGGCAGAAGGAGATGACTCTGATATCATATTTATATGACTTTACGAGTGCAAAGAAATGCGAATGTTTGTTGCTCAGTCTTCCTTAGAAGGCTGATTTTTGCTCTGTAAAATTCTAAAAAACTAATATACAGCACAAACACCAGTCTTCTAGGAAAAGAAGATGGCGTTTGCTATGTGGGGCAAATGTTCGTTCTTTGGAGAAAATATGTGCGAAAAAGTTACACGAGAAGAAGTCAAGAAGCAAGTGCTGGAAATCTATCTTACTGTCGATGGGTCTCCTTGCGAAACCTACCTCGAACGCCTAACGGTGGAAGTTCATAAAAGCTTCACCGATAACCCTGAGCAGGGTTGGGCTCTTAAGGAGCTACGCCGATTGCACACGAGCTCGTGATCCAATACCGCTGCCGGGAATTCCTGGCAGCGGTACGACTTTTTAATTTATTTTCTTTGCTTTGTATTCCGCCGGAGCGTTTTTGAGATATTCTTCGAGCTTTACGCGGGAGAGTAGGCCTTTTTGTGCGCCGATTTCTTGCACTACTGACATAGAATTTATCGGGCCCCAAGCAAGAGCTTCTGCAGGAGATAGACCTAGAGCCAAAGCGGATGTCAAAGTAGAAGCAAAAGCATCACCCGCCCCAGTGCGGTCGAGAGGGGGAGCAATGTCAGGATATATAGGTATCTGCCACAGTTCGCCGTTGTCATATAAATATGCGCCATTTGGCCCGTCACTAATCGCAACCATTTTTGGCCCCAAGGCTTGAACAGCTTTTGAGAGCTCTAAAATATCCTGCGTGTCTTTTCCAGTGATCAATTGCGCCTCTTCTTTATTGC
>CAYGDR010000050.1:0-4222 GCA_964348775.1 uncultured Candidatus Saccharibacteria bacterium
AAATTAAATAAGGGACTAATCGACATAAAAAACATAAAAATGTCGGCATTGGAAAAACAAAAAATATTATCTGCTATCACGGATGCTAGATCGCCAAAAAGCCTTATAAACAAAGAGTTTTTGAGTCCTTACTTCAAAACCCTGTCCTTTTATCTTTCGGGCAAAAAACACACAGTGTATTATGCGATGGCTTCCCTATTAATATTCATGCTCGGCGGGAGCGGGCTTGCTATCGCATCACTCGGTTCCATTCCCGGAAATACTCTTTATCCTCTCAAAGTAAAAGTAGTAGAGCCTGTGCGAGCAGCTCTAAATTTTTCCCCAGAAGACAGAGCCTTTTATGCGAGCGCCCGGGCAAGCGAGCGCCTGATCGAGGCTGAGATTCTGATCGCGGAAAAAAGACTCGATGAGAAAAAGAAAAAACAGATCGGAGGCCTGATCAAAAGCCATACACGCGACTTAAACAGCGCTCTCTCCGAGATAAAAAAGAGAGACAAGGAGGAAAAAACGGACGAGATAATCCGGGGAAATTTTGAGGACGAGATTGTCTCCCATAAAGATGCAATGCGAGATATCGGCCTCCGCCTACGCGATAAAAAAGAAGGTAAAAATGAAAACAATAAAAACCCAAACCTGCGAAAGAGACTTGATAAAGAAGAGTAAAATTACTTCTTCTTTACAGCAGCCTTGATGAAGGCTGTAAAAAGAGGATGCGGGTCAAGGGGGCGGGCCAGAAACTCCGGATGAAACTGAGTGCCTAGGAAAAATGGGTGAACGTTCTTTGGGAGCTCTGCGATCTCCATGAGTTTTCCGTCCGGAGACTGCCCTGAAAAAACTAGCCCCGCCTTCTCAATTTCTTTTACATAAGCCGGGTTTACCTCGTAGCGATGGCGATGCCTTTCATTTATCTTTTTCTTGCCGTAAGCAAGAGCGGCAACTGAGCCAGGCTTCAGTTCGCAGGGGTAAGCTCCTAGGCGCATAGTAGCCCCGTAATTTTTATTTTTTATCTTTTCTATTTGGTCCTCCATGGTCGCTATAATAGGATCCGGGGTTCTAGGGTCAAACTCGGTAGAATTCGCCTGTTTCAAGCTAAGAACATTCCGAGCGTAAGAGATCGTCATAATTTGCATGCCTAAACAAAGCCCAAAATAAGGAATCTTGTTTTTTCTAGCATAATCCGCCGCTAAAATCATACCTTCTGCTCCCCGCTTGCCAAACCCTCCGGGCACAATGACTCCATCTAATTCTTTCAGTTCCGCTAATTTAGTTTTATCCTGTTCGTATTTTTCCGAATCCAGCCAAATGATATTTGGCTTGTAGTCAAGCGCCCAAGCTGAGTGATTGATAGATTCAATGACAGAAATGTAAGTATCTTTGCATGACTTAAAATTAAAATATTTTCCCACAATTCCAATTTTAACTTCTTTTTTTATTTTTTTTATTTTTTCAGCCAAAGCCCGCCAATCAGCCATATCTTTGCTTTTTGGATTAAGCTTCAGCGCTTTAAGCAAGGTGGCTCCCAGATTCTCTTTTTCAAAATTGACTGGCACATCATATATGGAATAAACATCTGGTGCGGAAATTATCCTTTCAATGGGCAGGCTGCATACATTGCTAATAGTCCGCTTGATATCAGCCGTAGCAGGCTTGTCTGACCTGCAAATGACAAAATCTGGATTAAGGCCTACGGAATGAAGGTCGGTGATGGCGCGCTGGGTGGGTTTTGATTTCTGCTCTCCCAAGAGCGAGGGCGTTGGCAAGTAGCTTATTAATACCAAGAGCACATCTTCTGGGCTTTTGGCCTTCATCATTCTAGTAGCTTCAAGAAAAGTAAGAAGCTGGCCCTCGCCTACAGTGCCTCCATATTCTATTATGGTGATGTCTGCGTCATTTTTCTTCTGGCAGACTTCTATTCGTCTTATGATTTCTTTCGGGATGTCCGGGTAAACTTCCACATCCTCTCCCTGGTACTCCAAATTTCTTTCCCTTCTGATAACCTCTGCGTATATTTGGCCAGTTGTAATATAATCTTCCTTTGTGCTTGTTTGTCCCGTAAAACGCTCATAGTTGCCAAGATCTTGATCTGCTTCTATGCCGTCTTCTCCTACAAACACTTCGCCGTGTTCGGCTGGGCGGATAGTTCCGGCGTCCAGGTTCACATACATATCAGCTTTTAAATTACCAACTTTATATCCCCGAGATTGGAGAATTTTCCCAATAGAAGCGGAGGCTACGCCTTTGCCTACGCTAGACATAACACCTCCTACCACAAAAATATATTTTGTTTGTTGTTTCTTCATTATTCTTTATAATAATTTTTAACTTTCCACTACAATAACCATTTGCACAACTACTTATTCAAATATTTCCTGACCGCAATAAAACTCGAAAACATTCCGAGCGCCACTCCGGATAGCAGCACTATCCCCGCTATCTCAAAAAAGTTTGAAAGATAGTAGCTCTCAATATTCATGCCTAAAAACACGCTCATGTTTTTGCCAAACCACAGCGTTATTGGGTAGAAAAGTATCAAAGTAGCTACTGTAGAGATAATACCATAAATCAGCCCTCCCACCATAAACGGGCCCTGCACCCGCATTTTTGAAGCCCCGACCAGGCGCATGACTCCGATTTCTTCCTTAGCGATAAAGATAGTGAGCCTGATGGTGTTGAAAGCTACAATGGTAGAAATGACCACCAGCATAAAGGTGAGCAGAAAGCCGAGTTTTTCTGCACCGGAGATAATGCTGTTTAGCCTGTCTATCACCAGCTTGTTCTGGTGGTAGTTTATCTTGTCCACTATATTTGCCGAGCCCTGCACCAGCGCATTGTCGCTCCGCATGAAGTTTGCAATGCTTTCATACTGCGAAATTTCTTTGGCTTTTACGTTGAGATACGCGCCCAAAGGATTGTCCTCTATCTCGTCGAGCGCCTGGATGGTCGGATAGTCATCTTTGTGCCTGTCTCTGAAAATTCGGAGCGCTTCTTCGGCAGAAGTATAGGAAATGTCCTTCACTTCGGGAAGCTTTGACAGGGAATCGCGGAGCGCAAAAATCTTTTCTTCGGCAACTCCTTCGTTGAAGTAGATAGTTACATCCACTTTGTTTTTTATCTGCTCAAGAGAGGAATACAAGACAGCTTGAAGGAGAATAATGGCGGTAATGACCGATAAGGTGATGGAAACTACGAGTACGGCCGCAAAAGATACGAGTCCGGCTCTGGTAAAATTCACAAACCCCGCTTTTACGATTCTTTTTGCCTCTTCCATCATACTATCTCAATATAGCACAAACTCTCCAAGAGACATAAAGGCTCATAATGAATATTTTCCGTCCTTGTCATCCCGTATTATTTTGCCCTTTTCCATGGTTATCACCCGCTTACCCACAAATTCCACCACGCCGCGATTGTGAGTGGTCAGTATTACCGTGGTGCCCAAGTCATTGATCTTCTTTAGTATCTGGACGATCTCATAAGTATTTATTGGGTCAAGGTTTCCAGTCGGCTCGTCCGCAATGATGAGCTCGGGCTGGTTTATTATGGCGCGGGCGATAGCGAGCCTCTGCTGTTCTCCCCCGGACATCTGATTTGGAAAATGGAAAATTTTATTTGAAAGGTCTACCAGCTCGAGCACATGCGGGACATCGCTCGCTATTTCTTCATCTGTCTTCCCTGCCGCCTCCATAGCAAAAGCAATATTTTCATAAGCAGTTTTATTGCGAAGAAGCTTGAAATCCTGGAAAACCACCCCCATCCTGCGCCGCAGATGGGTGAGCTCCTTGTTTTTGACATTGTGGACATTGACCGATTCGAAAAATACCGTCCCGGAGGTCGGTTTTTCTTCAGCCAGAATCATTTTTACCAGGGTAGTCTTGCCGGCTCCAGAATGGCCCACGATAGAGACAAATTCGCCGGCGGTAACTGTGAGATTTATGTCGTCCAAGGCCGCGGAGTCTTCGCCGTAGATTTTGGAAACATTGTTGAAATAGATCATTGCTTAAAATTATAACATACGGGCAATTTTTTAAAAAATTACCATGCCTCTTTTCCCCTAGGACGATCATCTGGAAATAGAATCTTGTGTTTATTAGTCCCCTTAACCTGGTTAAGGGGGTTTGGTAGATCTGAAAGTTTAAGCCAGTCAGCAATCTCGTCGTCAAAATCTTTTATTTTCTGAAAATATTTTGGGAAAGCTCCTGTATTTAAAATTTTATTTTCAGGT
>CAYGDR010000051.1:0-4118 GCA_964348775.1 uncultured Candidatus Saccharibacteria bacterium
ATATCATACCATAATGGTGGGCCCCCGCATCAATGTCCCGCTCTAGGGTAAAACCATTTTTTATAAACATATCTTTGAGGTGGTCTTTCGATACTAAAGAAGATTTTGGCGCAATGGCAGACTCATCAGACCAATCTATGACCAGCGCTTTGCCTTTCGGCTTCAAAATTCTTTTTATCTCGCGGACAAAATTCTCTTTTTCGTGCACCTGAAGAAATACATTTGAAGCTATCGCTTTGTCTAAAACGGCATCTCCCAGCTTGGTCCCGCCGACTTTCTCTACATCGCCCCATAGGCATTCTACATTGCCAAGCTTTTCTTCTTTGGCTTTATTGAGAACAGTTTTCAAGAAATCCTTAGAAAGCTCAATAGCGTATACTTTGCCCCTTGTAGCAATTTTAGCAGCGAGTATAGTGTAGAATCCGCTCCCCGCGCCCAAATCCGCCACCACATCAGTTTCTCTGATATCTAGAATCTTTAAATTTTTTAGCGGATCGGTAAACACCTTTATATTATATACGAAAAAATTCTATCCATGCCATCATTTGTGCTAAAGTTATTAACAAAACCCCTTGCTGTCAAGGGGAGTCCTTGACATAATAAAGGAATGGGAAACAGAGACTATAAAAATTTCGCACAAAACTCAATATTTCACGTTTATAATCGAGGCAATAATCGCGAAAAAATATTTTTTGAGGAAAAAGACTATAAAGCTTTCCTTTTTAGGGTTGCATTAGCTCTGGGTATTAATCCAGAGATTATACTTAAGGAAAAATTATTATCAGTCCCCTACTCAAGAATAAGAATAACTGGGAACAAAGAACTTTTTAAATTACATTCATTCTGTTTGATGCCAAATCATTTTCATTTATTGATCGAGCAAACTGGAGATGTCTCAATCTCAAAATTAATTTCACAAATCTGCACAAGTTATGCGATGTATGTTAATAAAAAATATAAAAGAGTTGGGCATGTTTTTCAAGATGCCTTTAAGGCAGTTTTAGTTGAAGATAATTCCCAATTAATGTGGTTGTCTTCTTATATACACATGAACCCAGTTAAAGATGGCTTGGTTAGACACCCGAAAGAGCATATATGGAGTAGTTATTGTGATTTCGTAGAAAAAAGAAACTTACCCATTACCTACACCGAGCTTCTGTCGTCAGTTTTTGGACGAGATTTTGAAAAAGAAACCCTGGCTTACGAACATGTCAAGGACTCCCCTTGACACTAAGGCTTTTGAAAAGTAGGCGGCTTGTTGTTCACTAAAACCAGACCAGGAATTTTAGAAGGCGCATATACTTCAGTAGATATATATTCCTCCTTTCTTTAGCACTCGTGCAATATCTTGTACCATTAGTTCGTGATCTTGAATATAAGATTTAGAATCAAATACCAGATATGAAAAAATTACTTCAAAGGACTCGTCGGGAAAGGGTAATTGCTCTATTCTGGCAATCACTTGTGAACTTTTATCTTCTCTCCTAGGTCGTACATCTACTCCCATCATATTTAGTCCTTGGCTTTTTGCATAATTTACTAGGCTTCCGTCTCCACTCCCTACTTCTAGAATTTTTTTATGCTCCATAGAGCCTACGCTAAATTTCTTGACTAAAATTTTAATCGCTTCAAGTTTTTCCTCTGGGGTAAGATCATAGAGATCTTCCCCGGATGCGCCAATATATTCCGGTTTTCTTATTTCTCTTGGCAAACCTTTAATTTATTCTTTCATGTTTATAGGCACGCGAGCGAGGCGATACCGTCTCCTGCGCGCAGGCGCATGACTGATACGCCTTGTGTCTGCCTGCCAAGAGAAGGAATATCTTTGAGCGCTGTGCGAATCACCTGGCCTTTTTTGGACATCGCAATCAATTCCTCTTCTTCGCCAGTGAGCACCTTTGCCACGATAAGCACTCCGGTCTTTGGAGTCACCTTTGCCGTCTTTACTCCGGATCCTCCGCGCTTTTGAACTTTGTATTCTTTGAGAGCTGTTTTCTTGCCCAAGCCATTGGCGCTCATGGTGAGGAATGACCCTTCTTTCAAATCTTTTCTGATAACATCGACGCCAATCACTTCATCGCCTTTGCTTAGGCGTATGCCGGAAACTCCTCCCGCGGTCCTTCCCATTTCTCTCACGTCGGATTCTTTGAAACGTATCGATTGGCCCTTTGTTGTGGCGACTATGACCTCATCGCCCTTTTCGGTGGTAAGCGCAGAGATGAGCTGATCGTCCTTATCCAGGCGGATCGCAATTATTCCGCTTCGGCGGACGTCCTTAAAGCTTTCAATAGACATCTTTTTCGCGGTGCCATTCTTCGTGACCAGCATGAGAGATCCGGCGCCCGCTTTGGCTTTTTTGTCAATCGGCAAAATAGAGTTGACTTTTTCTTCAGCAGAAAGCGAAAGGAAATTCATGATTGATTTGCCCTTTGTCGCTCGGCGCCCCTCCGGTATGTCATACATTTTCATCTGGTAAACCTTGCCGAGGTTTGTAAAGAATAAGAGGTCGCTATGGGTCGAGCCTGAAATAAGCATGGTTACAAAATCCTCTTCTTTGGTTTCTAGATCCACCACGCCCACGCCTCCGCGCTTCTGGGCGCGGTATTCGCCCGGATCGGTGCACTTTACATATCCGCCGGCAGTGAGAACAAGGACGCTCTCTTTCTCCGGCACCAAATCTTCTTCATTTATTTCTTTGACCCCGCCTTTGATTATTTTTGTCCGGCGATCATCGGAGTATTTTTCTCGGATTCCTGAAAGCTCCTTGGAAATTACGCCGAGTATCTTCTTTGGGCTAGCAAGGAGGTCTTTTACTTCTTTGATGAACTTTTGCTTTTCTGCGAGCTCCTCTTCTACTTCCTTTCTCTCCAGGCCAGCAAGCTTGGAAAGCTTCATCTCAAGTATCGCGTTTGCCTGAAGGTCAGAAAACTTAAATTCTTTGATCAAGTTTGCTTTGGCGGCCTGAGAATCTTTCGACCCTCGGATGATGGATATAACTTTGTCGATCTTATCAAGAGCTTTCTTGAGACCGAGAAGTATGTGTTCCCGTTCTTCGGCCTTCCTTAGGTCGTATTCGCTCCTTCTCTTTACTATTTCCTTTCTATGCGAAACAAATTCGCTCAAGATTGATTTTAAAGACAGGGTCTGCGGTACGCCATCTACCAGCGCAACCATATTGAAATTAAAATTTTGTTCGAGCTGAGTATTTTTGTAGATATAATTTAAAACTTTTTCGGGATGAGCGCTGTTTTTGAGATCAATTACAATACGGATATCTCTCGTGGACTCGTCTCGAAGCCCTTTGATGCCTTCGAGCTTTTTCTCCTGCACCAGCTCGGCGATAGCCATGATAAGGTTCGCCTTGTTCACCCTAAACGGAATCGATGTAATTATGATCGAAAAATTTCCTCCCTTCTCCTCGACTATTTCTGCCTCGCCTCGGCACACCACCCCGCCTCGGCCGGAAGAATACGCGTGGAGCATATCCTTGCTACCGAAAGCCAAGCCTCCGGTAGGAAAATCCGGACCTTTGATAAACTGCATCAGATCCTCGGTAGTGGCGTCTTCGTTTTCAATTAGAAAGTTTGTCGCATCAAGAACTTCGCCTAAATTGTGCGATGGTATATTTGTAGCCATGCCCACAGCAATGCCCAAAGTGCCGTTTAGGAGAAGCGCGGGCACTGCTGCCGGCAGCACCGTAGGCTCTTTGCGGGTCTGATCGTAGTTTGGACGAAAGTCTACGGTTTCTTTTTGCAAATCTTCCAAAAGAAGCGATGCTACGCGAGACATCTTTGCCTCGGTATAGCGCATAGCGGCTGCATTGTCGCCGTCGATTGAGCCAAAGTTTCCCTGCCCCATTATGAGCGGATAGCGATAAGAAAACTCCTGAGCCATGCCCACCATGGAGTCATACACTGCCGTGTCTCCGTGCGGATGATATTTTCCGAGCACATCGCCCACCACGGTCGCGGACTTTCGGAAACGGGCGGAGGCTGTAAGCCCCATTTCGTTCATAGCGAAAAGAATCCTTCGGTGCACGGGCTTGAGGCCGTCGCGCACATCAGGAAGCGCGCGCGAAGTAATGACCGACATGGCATATGCCAGGTAGGATTCCTTCA
>CAYGDR010000052.1:0-4113 GCA_964348775.1 uncultured Candidatus Saccharibacteria bacterium
ACCTATCTCTTTTGGAAGCTTGCAGTTTACTTTATGTTATTAGCAATTCTTTTGTCTTCTGCTTTTGGTTACTATCTTTTCACAAAAATAAACAAAGAACTAGTCTTAGAAGTTAATGCTACCAGTGGAAAAGTTGAAACAGTCAAGAAAGAAAGAATCGATAAAGTGTTGGAGTATTTTTTTATTAGATCAGAGAAATCGAAACAAATCTTATATTCTCCTTCACCTGTCATTGACCCATCACTCTAAAAATGCTAATTTTTAAGAGTGTTTGCGCGATTAGCTCAGTTGGTAGAGCGCTTCATTTACACTGAAGATGTCGCAGGTTCGAGTCCTGCATCGCGCACTAGGCCTCCATTGCTCCCGTAGTTTAATGGATAAAACGAGGCTCTTCTAAGGCCTTGATGGCGGTTCGATTCCTCCCGGGAGCACAAAAATTAAAGAGACGGGTCAACGAGGCCGGACGGAGAATTTATTATCTGGCTTGATTTGCCTGCCTTTTCGGCGAAGATAAGAAGCGCTTTATCTATCCTTTCTTTGCCGATCTTCTCAAGCTCTTTATTTTCAACCTGAAAAGAATCATCTTCCTCACGGTTTATTGTGTTGAACATATAAAAACCAAAGGCAAATGAAGCTAGCACCAAAGAAAGGCAGATATAAAAAATCATGATCCAATAAACATCAGGATCGGGTTCTGATTTAGTCTTCACGAAAACTTTTTTCTTTTTAAATAAATTAATTTCCATAAAATTAAGGGGTGAAGCTTATTAGCTTTATCAAGGCCTGCATTTCCCATGTGGCTGGCTGCCCCGGAACTTTGTTAATATCAAGAGAAATGAATTCCAGCTCATAAGGAGAATTTTCGAGAAGCCGGATAAATTTATAAACAGCTTCAAAACTTCCTTCTGCCTGGAGCCCGGCCATCAAGCTCAACTTATCAGCCGAAAGCTCTACAGATCTCGTCTCCGCTGTTACTCCAGCGTAAGGAGCCAGGCCTTCGATCGTATCTAGAAAAGGGACCAGGTCAGGATTTTTAATAAAATGCCTTTCGAGTTCAGAGGCATCTCCTTTTACTTGTTCTATCCCGCGCGACAAGAGCCTAGCCTCTCCGAGCAGGCGGATTTCTTCCTGCCACTTTGCATTATTTTCTTTTGCTAAGACATTGTTTTCTCCAATTTTTCTATGCAAGTGATAGAACAAGCCTGCTGTAAATAAGAGTATCAGGAAAGAAGCGATTAGGGGAGTTTTTTGTGATGCGGTTTTGTTCATGTTTTTATGAAGGCATAAGGCTTAAAAAAAACTGTATATTTGAGCCTTTGACAAAATTTGAAATCGGCAGATCGACCTGTTTGAAAAGGGGATCGTTCTCAAGTGCATGGCGAAAAAGTAGAAGCCTCTCGCGGGAAGAAGCTGTGCCCCGAATGCTTATTTTTCGGCCGTCTGCATCGTTTTTCTCAAATGAAATCCGGGTGACTTTGATATCTGGCATCTTGTTTGCAAGTATCTCGCTGACCACCCTTTCCGATACTATAAATTTCTCTTTTTGCGCTTTCTCAACTATCGATAATTTTTTATCAAGAGCCAAAATAGCAGAAAGGGCTTCCTGGTCAAGCGGGTCATTCTCGTTTTCTTTTTCGATCTCAAGTTTTCTCGTAGCAGAATCTATGTTTGCTTCGGATAAAAAGTATGCGGGCGTGAGGGCAACCGAGGCCACAATCATAACCAAGGCCAAAGAGCCGAAAAATACTGCCGAAAGCCGGTAGTAAAAATTCTTCCTCATTATCTTCTTTTCGGTGTTTGGTATAAGGTTTATCATTTTATTTGTCTTCGAAATTTCCCAGTGCCAGGCCTATGGCCGATGCATAAGAAAGGGCTCTTCTTAAGCTTATTTCCGGTACTTCTTTTCCGGGGTCAAGTATATTTACCCAGACATTGGCCAGTTCAACTCTGGTTTTCAGGCTCACAGACAAATAGTCCGGCAGGCCGATTAGGTTTGATTCACCGCCGCAAAGTATCACCCTGCGAATTGGCGGATTTTTCTTTCCTTCTTCGTCCGAATGGGTTTGCCAGTATAAAAAGTGTTTTGATATCTCATCTCGGAGAATAGAAACACAGTTTAAAATAACTGCAAAAATTTCCTTATTGTCTACATTTCTCTGAAGCCCGTACATTTTTTTCATTTCTTCCGCTTCTTCCCGGCTTACCTTGAAATCTTTTTCAATCATGCCGTTTAGCATCGTGCCTCCTACATCAAGCGTCGAAGTAAACATCACCACCCCCGCAGAAACTATAAATATGCCGGTCCTTTTCTCACCGAAATCAACTATCATGTATGTCTCCGGATCGCCTTTTTTGACTACTGCGCGAGAGATGGCTTGCGCTTCCAGTTCAAATGAAGGCACAAACATGCCGGAATCTTTAAAAACAGAGAGGTAATTGTCTATGACAGCCTTCTGTATAGCTGCAACTTGTATGTACAATCTATTGGCGTCCTGGCTTAGGATTTCATAATCAAAAATAGCTTCGACGGCTGGTATCGGTATGTGTTCCTCAATAGAAAGCTCTATGCCCTCCCTGATGCTATCAAGTCCGGCAACATCTAAATGCATTTTGAAAAGATATACTTGCTCTTCTGGGAGCGAAACTCGCACAGATTTTATTCCCTCCTTGCTTCGAAGAGAAGTTAAAATTTCTTCTAGGCCTTTTGGGTTTAGAATTTTGCCGGACTCGATAATCCCCGCAGGTATTTTTCTCTCGCCGTCCTTTTTCAGTCGAATGCCGTTTTTATTTATATTCAGAGAAACAAATCTAAGGGATTGGTCGGAAATATCCAAGCCAAAAGAAGGCATAGAAAGGAAGGAAGGCGTAGGGAAAAATCTATGAAACGAATTTCGAAACATCATAAATATTATACGCTATATGCTTCAGCACCGCTATGCGCTATTTGGCGAGGGTCCCAACTGGAATGCCTTCCTCTGGAGAAAGAAGCGAGAACTTGCCGTCCTCTGTCGATAATGCAAAAATCATCCCCTGGCTTTCTAGGCCTCGTATTACTCTAGGCTCAAGGTTCGCGACAAACATGCATTTTCTGCCTACAAGGACAGAATGGTCTGGAAAATAAAGAGAAATCCCTGAAATTATCTGGCGGGGATTTTCTTCACCCAGATCCACAGACAGCCTGAGAAGCTTGTCCGTATCTGGAACTTTTTCCGCAGACAATATCTTGCCTACCTTTATCTCAACTTTTTTAAAATCTTCAAAAGATACCATATTGTTTATATTACCCCTCCTTTAATCGGGATCGTCGATCTAAAAATCTCTGCAGTATCAGCGCGGCCGCGCTGGCATCCGCCCTGTCATCTCTTTCTTTTTTGATTTTACTATGGGCCTGGCTATTTTGGAAACTTTCCTTGGTCTTGCCTGCCCGGCGAGCTTCGACAGATGTCAAAAATTCTTTTTGCCTGTGCACTTTTACGCCAAATTCTTTTTCTATAAGGCAAGCAAAAAGCTCCGCTTTCTCTGCAATAGGGTTCGGGATTCCTGAAAAATCTAGCGATTCTCCGATCACGACTGCACTAATATTTTCTTTTTTTAGAATTGCTCCGATTTTATCTATAGCATACGCGCCGGAAGGAATTATTTCTTTTGGAAAAGCGAGAGTTCCGCCGTCATCCGATACTGCGAGGCCTATCCTTTTAGTCCCATAATCAATGCCCAAAAATTTCATAAGATTATGTTAACATAAAAGCAACTTTTTTTTAAAATTAGTGGTATACTGTGTTAGTGGAAAAGTATGAAAGACACCCAAATACCAAATGCATCATCTGCAGTAATCCCATCTATAGAAAACCTTCGCAAATAAAGAGGAACAATGAAAGAACATTTTGCAGTGCGATCTGTTATGGGATTTCGTCAAGAAAAGAAATTCCTTGCTTGGTCTGTGGGAAGTTGATTTTAGCAAGATTCAATAAAAAAACTTGTAGCAGGGCCTGCGCAAATATTCATCGGACAGGCATAAAATATAAAATTGGAAGATCGAAAAAAGACAAAGTGAAATCGCAACGCGCTCTAAAATTAAGATTACTAACCGCACGAGGAAGAAAATGTGAAAGG
>CAYGDR010000053.1:0-3919 GCA_964348775.1 uncultured Candidatus Saccharibacteria bacterium
GATGAGATCATGAATGTATACACCACTGCTTGGGACAAAGGCCTCAAGACCACTTACTACCTGCACATGAAGCCGCGCCACAGCGCAGAGCAGTCTACCACTGTGGTAAACAAGGCAGAAGCTTTGGGTAAAAGAGGCTTTGCCGTGCTTCGAGACAAGGCAGCACCGGCCCCTGCACCAGCCCAGACAGTTGAAGAGAGGGTCAAAGAAGAAATGGCGGAAGAAATTGTGGCTATGGCGCCGATAATGTCTCCAGTCGAAAAAAGAGAGCCTGTAATGAGCGCACCATCTGAGCCAAAGCTAAAAGTCCATGTATCTGAAGACCCGATGGACGCTCTCTTGTGCGAAGGTTGCCAGTAATTTATCAATTAATATAGGCGAGATTTGATTTTGTGAAGGAGTGGCTGAGTGAAACGAAGGACCGAGCGACTGAGCAAAAATAAATCCCGCCGAAACTAAACTATGATTTTAGGAAAAGCGTCTCCGACAGACATGAACCTGCATCCCATGCGCTACAAATGGGCCTACGACCTGTACAACCAGGCCGTCCGAAACAGCTGGTTTCCTCATGAAATACCTTTAGGCGAGGACCTAGTAGACTGGCGAGCTATGACCGAAGACGAGCGTCATGCGGTGGAGTTCCTCATGGCATTCTTCAACCCTGCAGAGCTCATTGTAAATCGCTCGCTTGCTTTGGGCGTATATCCATACCTAAAATCTCCGGAATGCCATCTGTATCTCGCAAAGCAAATGTTTGAAGAAGCAAACCACTGCGTATCTTTTGAATATGTGCTTGAAACTTTCCCTCTCGACCGATCCCGCGTATATGAAACTCACCTTGAAAATCCTTCCATGCTGAAAAAGGAAGGTTTCATAAATAAGTACTTGATCCGCATGACCGAAGACACGCTCGACATCGAGAGTCCAGAGGGAAAAAAAGATTTCATTAGGAACCTCGTAGCCACAAATATCGTTATGGAAGGGACTTGGTTTTATTCCGGCTTCATGGTGGCGCTCTCTTTCCGGCAGAGAAATCAGCTCCGAAATCTGGGCTCTATGATAAACTGGGTGCTTCGCGACGAATCTCTCCATCTAAAATTCGGCATCCAGCTCATCCATACAGTGCTCGAAGAAAACGCAGAGCTTTTGACAGCTGAATTTGCAGACGAGATCAGAAATATAATCATCGAGGGCGTTAGCCTGGAAGTAAATTACAACAAAGATATGTTCCCGAAAGGCATACTTGGCTTAAACGCAGACTATGTAAACCAGTATGTGCAGTATGTGGCAGACCGCCGCTTAGAAGAACTCGGCCTAGAGCCTCACTTCGGAGTCACCAATCCTGCAAAATGGATGTCTACCGCTACTGATGTATTTGAACTCGTAAACTTCTTTGAGCAGCAAAATACTTCCTACGAAGTAAACGCCAAGGGTACTAGCGAAAATAAAGACGGCAAGAAAAAAGAAGAATAAAATAATTAGTATAAAAATGAATCGGCCTCGCGTGTCCGAGAGGGACGCCGCGAGGCCTTTTCGATTCGAGGGTTATACAACCACCCACAGTTCAAAGTTTAGAACAGCGCTACCTTCCGAAACAGGAACCATACATACGGCGCAGCCCAGAAACTTAAGTAATTGGTGCCCGCTGTACGTTTACCCGACGGGTCAAACCACACCGCGCAAGCCAAGGGTTTGCCGTCGCGGATGTGCGCCTTGGTCGCCACAACAGCAAGCCGTTGCAGGGCGAGGTCTTGCAGGAGGCGCGGGTGCTTCCGGCTAAGTGCGAACAGGAGGCGCGGGTCCGCTTCTTCGAGATCAAGCCTATCCTTCCAGTGAAAGGCGTTGTCCCAGCTGCCTCCTTCCGTAAAGTTGAGCAGTACGAGGTCTTCCTTCACGATCCCTTCACCTGTCGGCGGATAGAAATCTCCCGCTTTTAGGATTGAGGATTCCCCGTGATGGGTATCGGGGGCGGCGGTGTTAGCTTCCTCCGCCCAATCCTCGGTGTTCAGGCTTGTTTCAACCTCGATAGTGGCGATGTTGATGCCCGGCAGACGAACGAAAGGAATGACCAAGTTCCTCGGATGTTCCTTCTTGAGTTCGTCGAAGATACCATCCATCATGCCGTTTTCGAGGGCATGATCTTTGAACTTCCAACGACTCACACCCTTTTCTATGGAAACCTTGCGGATGTGTCCGACCTGACCTACCGTCACGGGCGTGATGGTGCTCATGACTTTTCCTCTCTGCAATGACTGCTAGTCGGCGCCGGTGTTGGCCGGTACCTTGGCAGTCGGGTTAAAGAACCGAATTACAATTCCACTATGCTTATTTTTAATTATTTTGTCAATTCAGCACAACCAAACAAAAAACAGCCCCAGATGGGGCTGTTTTTTAATTTTTTAACTAGATTACATCATCAAGGACATCGCCCACGGAGTCGGGATGAAAAGGAGCATAAGGAGCGCTCCGATTAGAGCTAGATTTTTGTGAAATTGCACATTCTCGGCCATTTTTGCCATAGGATCAGTCATGGTCCAATAATTATGAATCTTGATGAGCGTGCTTAAAAGGAAAAGCACTAAAATGAGCACAGACAGCTCAATATAAACCCCCAAGAGTATCCCCGCTCCGCCCAATAGAAGCATAAGTCCTGTAAGTATTATAGCTTCGCGAGGCATCTGCACGCCCTTCGACTGCGCATACCCGGTCATCATGGCTAGATGCTTGAAATGCTTATATCCGTTCATAATGAAGAATCCGCCCAGTAAAATCCTGCCCAAAAGAAATAAGTATTCCATAGTTATATGTTAGCTTTATTTATAATATCCATATTATACCTCAAAATTCTTCGCTCTTATTTTTATACCCTATTTTAGATAACTGTCAAAATATATAGCATGGCAGGTGTATCCGCCTGGATTTTTCTCTAGATAATCCTGATGATAGTCTTCTGCGGGGTAAAATTTTGTCAGAGGCTCCAGCGTGGTCACTACTGAATCTTTCCATCTTTTGGAATCATTTACAATTTTTATAAAATTCTCCCCTTCTATCCTTTCTTCTTCGTTTCCATAAAATATCGCAGATCTATACGAAGTACCTCGGTCATTCCCCTGCTGGTTTAGAGTAGTAGGGTTATGAATCTGAAAGAAAAAATCTAGAAGGTTTTTATAAGAGGTTTCGGCGTCATCGTATTCTATCTCCACAGCTTCCGCATGGCCAGGATGATTTTCATAATTAGGGTTTTCATTTTGACCGCCGGTATAACCAACCGTGGTATTTACCACGCCTTTTTGTTTTCGTATAAGATCCTCAAGGCCCCAAAAACATCCTCCCGCAAATATAGCTTTCTTAATCATAGATTAATTATAGCATTTTAGAGATGCATTCCATCAATGATTATTCCTTGGGAAATAATTATCGGGTGAGAAAGATCGGCATTCATTGTCTGATATAGATGTTTTTTTAGTTCGGGAAATTTTTTCGCTGCTTGATCGTAGCTTCTGCCGCTGTTTTCGTATTTCTTGACAACTTCGCTAGGGGAAATCTTCCTCTCGTTTTGGTCTGTCCAGCATTGATCATCAAGTTCATGAGTTAGCTGATCTACATCCACATCGACGACAGGAAATCCTTCCGTCAGATCAATCAGTTTGAATATGTCGACCCTCATACTATTAACTGTCGCATGGTGGCCAATATCGGCCGTGCTCATTTTTGGAATGGGGCTATTGAGTGGGTGTTGGGGAAATTTCGGATCCATAAAATTGCTTATTTGTTATAATTCTTGAGGGCTCCCCTCAAGAATTTCTTCCTTACTGATTAAATTTCGATATTCTTTCACATTATGGTTTTGATAAAGTAAATATTCGCGTATAGGTTCAATAGCTTGGCACCACTTGATGCAATATCATCGAGTGTATGT
>CAYGDR010000054.1:0-3832 GCA_964348775.1 uncultured Candidatus Saccharibacteria bacterium
TATCTTATCATATATACTATCTTATACAAGTTTTTCGCGGTCGCGGAAAATATGTAAATAATAAAAAACCTTTATTTTATAAGCATAATTTAACAAAAATATGGCAAAAATCATAGGAATAGACTTAGGTACTACAAACTCGGCAGTCTCTGTAATCGAAGGAGGCGTGCCGAAAATTATTGAAAATAGCGAAGGCGCGCGAACTACTCCTTCTATAGTTTCTGTCGCAAAAAATGGAGACAGGATGGTGGGCCTCTTGGCAAAACGACAGGCTGTCACCAACCCTGAAAATACTATTTATGGCATAAAGCGCTTCATGGGGCACAATTTTGATGACCCGGAAGTGCAAAAAGATTTAAAAAATGCTTCCTTCAAAATTCAGAAAGCTGCAAACGGCGGAGTGGAGGTAAAGATAGGAGAAAAGTGGATGCGCCCAGAAGAAATCTCTGCGATGATCTTGGGAAAGATAAAAGCGGACACTGAGGCAAAGTTGGGCGTTAAGATTACCGAGGCAGTCATCACTGTGCCAGCTTATTTCAACGACGCGCAGAGAAAAGCTACCAAGGATGCGGGTGCTATCGCCGGCCTTGATGTAAAGCGAATCATAAACGAGCCTACCGCTGCCGCTCTAGCATATGGATTTAATAAAAAGAAAAATGAAAAGATAGTAGTCTACGACTTTGGAGGCGGAACATTTGATGTGTCTGTGCTAAATGTAGACATGAGCAACGAGGGCGAGAGCTCTATCGAAGTGGTTTCTACAGATGGAGACAGTCACTTAGGAGGACGAGACATAGACCACAAGATAATCGCTTGGATTGCGGAAGAATTTAAAAAAACTTCCGGCATAGATGTGCGAAATGACAAGCTGGCTCTCCAGCGCTTGGACGAGGCTGCTGAAAAAGCAAAAATAGAGCTTTCTACTGCAGTTGAGACTGAAATAAACATACCTTTTATAACTTCTACCAACGAAGGCCCTCAGCACTTGCTTCTTAAAATGACTCGAGCCCAGCTTGAATCAATCGCGGATGAATATATCGCGAGATCAATCGAGATAACCAAGAGAGCCATGTCAGCCTCCGGCTTCAAGATGGAAGACATGAATGAAATAATTATGGTGGGAGGCCAGACCAGGATGCCGAAGATCGTCGAGGAAGTAAAAAAAGTTTTCGGCAAGACTCCAAACCTTTCCATAAACCCTGATGAAGTGGTGGCGCTCGGTGCAGCTGTGCAGGCTGGTGTGCTTCAGGGAGATGTGCGCGATGTGCTTCTTCTTGATGTGATACCTCTTTCTCTCGGCATTGAGACTCTGGGAGGTGTAGGCACAAAATTGATTGAGAGAAATACCACTATACCCGCGAATAAATCTCAAGTATTTTCCACCGCGGCAGACAATCAGACCAGCGTGGAAATACACATTGTCCAAGGAGAAAGACCGATGGCGAGCGACAACAAATCTCTCGGCCGGTTTATCCTAGACGGCGTACCGCCGGCTCCTAGAGGCATGCCCCAGATCGAAGTTTCTTTTGATGTGGATGCAAACGGCATACTCAATGTCACCGCAAAGGATAAAGCTTCTGGCAAAAGCCAGTCTATCAAGATTGAAGCAAGCTCCGGCCTGAAAGAAGAAGACATAAAGAAAATGCAGGCAGACGCAGAGCTTCATGCAGAAGAAGATAAGAAAAAGAAAGAGCTTGTGGATGTGAAAAATACCGCAGAGATGATAACCTACACCGCGGAAAAAGCTTTGAAGGATGCGGGCGATAAAGTGCCTGCGGATGTAAAAAGCGCGGTAGAGGGAAAAGTTTCCGCTCTTAAGGGCGTAAAGGATGGTGCTGAGATGGATGCAATCAAAAAGGCTACCGAAGAGCTTTCACAAGAAATGCAAAAGATCGGCGAAGCTTTGAACAAAGCTGGTGCAGCCGGCCCTGCTGGAGGCGCCCCAGAAGAACAGAAGACTGAAGTCAAAGACGCAGAATTCAAAGAAAAGAAAGAAGGGGAGAATGAGGAACCGAAAGCTTAAATAAATTTAAAATTCTTGGACAAAATACCACATAAGTGGTATTTTGTCTTTGAAAGGAGTCAGTACTCATGACGAAAGAAGAAATGTTACGGGCTGCCGTGATTATGATCTTGGCAGCCGTCGGCTTGCTTCTGATGAATAAGCAAATTTGGGCGTTATCAGAAGCGACGGGGGTTACTCGTACCGCATTGACGTGGACAGCGGTCGCGGTAATCATTCCGGTTACTTTTGCCGGCGTGAAGCTCTGGACGCGGTGGCAGAACAGTCGGCCGACGCAGGAGCCGTGGTGATCTTTGGGCCGGCGCGTTTAGAACGCGACCGGCCCACCCTCTTTTAAATTTACAATTTTTTGGTAAACTTGGACTATGAAATATTCGGCAGTAATTTTTGACTGGGATGGGACGCTGGGGATGACGCTTCACTTGTGGCTCGAGGCTTAGCTTGCTATCTATATTAAGAAAATGTTAAAATTGCGATATGGCCGATATTATTAATAAGTAATTATTTAAAATATGGAAACCTATCACAATGATTCTTCAGGCACAAATACGGTTCTTATCGTGATTGTCCTAGTACTTCTCGTCGGTTTCGGAGTTTGGTGGTTTACTGCCCGAGAAGGCGGCGATCTAGATGACGACTCTGATATAAATGTCGATCTCACCTTGCCAACCGGCAGGGATTCTTCTGGGGGACCAGCACAGTAAGTCTCTGGACTAGCAGCTTTAATATGGCAAACAGCCCTTATACGAAAAGTTGCGCCAGAAACGAAAAAGCCCCCAGATATGCCGAGACATATCAGGGGTCTTTTTCTTGTTTATGAATACATCATAGCAAAGTTGTAAAAAGACGCAAGTCAGCTTTTTTCGCTTATTTTTTGATATACTTTTGATATGGATCAAAGTTATGATAGTTGGAATGAACTTAAGAAAAATTTTTCGAAGGCCAAACGAGTATATTTCGATAAAGGAGAAATTTGGTTTGCGGCAATAGGAAAAAATCTTGGCGATGAAGAAGATGGCAAGAATCAAAATTTCGAAAGACCTGTTTTAATAACTAGAAAATTCAACAATAATATTTTCCTCGGTATCCCTCTTACTTCTCAAGACAAGGAAGGTAAATATTACCATAAGTTGCATTCATTTAATTCTACTGCAATTTTATCTCAAATTCGCCTTTTTGATGCAAAAAGATTACTCAGAAAAATTGGCAAATTAGAACACGCAGAGCTCGTTATTCTTAAAAAGAAGATTTCAAAAATAGTCTAGAAATACGAAACCCCGCTTTCGCGGGGAATCTCGGAGCTTTCGACAAGGAAAGCATTTACTCTCATAGTATATACTTTTTAACTAGTAATTGTCAATCGATTGATCTAATCCCTAAAAAACCCTAAAAATAAGGGCTTTTTGGCTTGACTTTTGGCATACTATATGCTATAATGCTCGGGTCGAAGGTGGCGCAAGGGTGGAGTAGGAGACCGAGCCTGAAAGATCTCCAATTCACTGGTGACGACGGTGCCATAACCTTGGCAGGGGGCACAGGTAGCCCGTCACCTTCGACATAACTGTTATCAGAAATTTTTCTGGTAGCCTCCATTGCGCCCGGAGTAAAACCAAATCCGCCCTAGGGCCGATAGGTGAATAAGAATCCGGTGTCTCCCCGAGGCATCACGACGGACTGGTTTGGCGCTTGCGCTACACCAGTCCGTTTCTATTTTCAGCCTAATTTTGATATACTTTAATCATATGGACGATCTTCCCAAAATACCCATAAATAGGGACATAACATATTTGGGCATCACTACTTATAGGG
>CAYGDR010000055.1:0-3729 GCA_964348775.1 uncultured Candidatus Saccharibacteria bacterium
TTCAAGCCAAGTTTTGCCATTTTTATTCCTATAGTATTTCATGGTGTATTCCCCGTCTACTTCGGCTATGACTATATCCATGTCTTTCGCCTGATTCGTGCGCTCTACGAGGACCATATCTCCCTTTTCTATATGCGCATCTATCATGGAGTCTCCATCTACTTCGAGCATATAGGTGAGTTCTTTCCGGCCGATGAGCATGTCGTCGAGATTCATAGTATCTAGCATCTGCTCTTCCGCATCCGCAGGCAAGCCGGCAGTGACAAGGCCAACAAAAGGCACTTCGCCGAATAACTTCGTAGGCACTAGCCTGCCCAAGTGATCCTTTGCCACCATCCCTGCATCTATGAGCTTTTCGACAATCTTAAATACCGCATTCTTGGATTTAAAACCAAAAAGCTTCAGCATCTCCCTATAAGTGGGCATGCGCTTGTTTTGCGAATAGAAAGATTCTAGTTTTACCTGGTGCTCGTTTTTCATTTTGATTTAAATCCCCTCCTTCGCATAAAGCTACGGACGGGCAAAGGAAATAAAGGTCGGAAAAAGCCTTCGGAAAAAACTTCGGCGCTCATGAAAGCGGATCTTCTTTAAAAGAAGCTTGTGGTCCCGGGCCTCTTTCCAATAATCCTCTCCCTGTATTATCTTCTGATCAATGATCTTGTTGATCCTCTGGATCTCTACCTCAATGCTTTTTAAATATTGCTTTTGACTCATAACTTTTGTCGCCGCACCCAATCAATAGTGGGAATAAGCGAATTAATATAATAAACTACGACTCCTATAGTATAAGTGAACGACCGTTCACCTGTCAACATATATGTGGATAACTCAAAAGCTATTTGAGTCTTGTGGGGTCAGCTCTTACATGAAGATTTTCATTGAGGCCGTCCAGGGTTTTCATATCCTCTTCGGCAAGCTCAAAATCAAACACCTCTATATTTTCTTTTATACGCTCTTTATGGGTGGATTTTGGTATCGGCACGGCCCCGTGCTGAATGCTCCAGCGGATAAAAACTTGCGCGGGGCTTTTGCTATGTTTTTTTGCAATATTTACCACGCTTTCGACACTACTACCCTTTACATCTGCAAGAGGCGAGTGAGCTTGGACTGCTATATTATTCTCTTTGCAATAATTTAAAAGCTCTTCCTGGTACAGGAATGGGTGAAACTCAAACTGATTAACCATCGGCTTAATCTTTGCATAGTTTTCCATCTCTTTAAGGTGGGAGACCATATAATTTGAGACTCCGATTGCTTTTGCTTTGCCGGACTTGTATATCTCTTCCATTGCTCGCCAGGTGTCCTCCCTTTTATTGATACTCACGCCTTCCCGAAGCTGATCGCTAGCTGTCGGCCAGTGAATCAAATACAAATCTACGTACGAAACCCCTAACTTGCCGAGAGAAACATCGATAGCTTTTAGCGCGCTTTCATAACCCTGATCAGTATTCCAAAGCTTCGTGGTTATAAAGATTTCTTCTCTTGGTATGCCGGATTCCTTAACGGCTCGGCCTACCCCTTCCTCGTTTTTGTACATTGCGGCTGTGTCTATCATACGGTAGCCAGACTCTAGCGCGTTCTTGACCGCATTGAATACTTCCTCCCCTTCCGGAATCCTGAAAACTCCAAAGCCAATTACTGGCATTTTCGCTCCATTACTCAACAAAACTTTCGAATCTCGGCTCAATTTATCCATATTTCTATATTAGCAAATCTTAGGAATTAACCTTCGGCCTGTATTGGATGGCTTCGAGGATATGATTCGCCTTCACGTCTAGCGCCCCTTCCAGGTCAGCGATAGTGCGGGCGATTTTGATTACTCGGTGATAGGCACGGGCAGATAGGGCGAGTCTTTCAGCGCTATCGTCTAGTAGCTCCCGCACTTCCGCGGAAAGCTGCACGATATTGGAAAGATCTTTTACGGTCATTTCGCTATTAGTATTGATATCGCGCCCGAGAGATTTAAATCTATTCTTCTGAACCTCGCGCGCCTTGTGCACCCGGGCTTTTATTTTTTCGCTCTTCTCTCCCGTCCCCTCTCCCCCGAGCTTCTTGTAATCTACATTTGCGACCGACACCCAAAGATCAATCCTGTCCATGATAGGTCCGGACAATTTTCTCTTGTATCTATCGAGGTCCGATGGCTTGCAAATGCAAGACTTCTGCTTGTTGCCCAGATTCCCGCACGGGCAGGGATTCATGGCGGCAACAAGAATAAAATTTGAAGGAAAAATGGCGGAAGCCTTGGCACGAGAGATAGAGACCACATTATCTTCCAAAGGCTGGCGCAAAGATTCAATAACTCTTTTCTCAAATTCCGGAAATTCGTCTAAAAATAGGACGCCCTTGTGGGCCAGGGTCACTTCCCCGGGCTTTGGATAAGTGCCTCCGCCTATTATGGATACATAGGATGAAGTATGATGCGGGGCTCGGAAAGGCGGAAAGCAGACCAGCTCGCCTCGGCTTGCGCCAGCCACAGAATGTATGCCGGTGATTTCCAACACCTCAGAGAGCGTTAGATCCGGCAAAAGCGCAGAGAAAACTCGCGCCAGCATAGTCTTGCCTGTGCCGGGCGGACCGTACATGGCGATGTTGTGCCCGCCTGCGGCGGCGATTTCGAGCCCTCGCTTGGCCGTTTCTTGCCCGCGGATATCGGAAAAATCCCCGCGCTGATTCTCTTTGATTTCTTTTTTATAGCTCACTTTTGTTTGAGGCGCGGGAGTTATTTTTTTATTCTTTCTCTCTGTCGGCCCGTCTTCCAAGTGCTCAATAACTTCATTCAAGCTCTCTGCGCCAAAAACTTTTATGCCTTCAACTAGTGCGGCCTCCATGGCATTTTCTTTAGGCAGGTAAATTTCATTGTACCCGGCTTTTTTTGCGGCCTGGGCTAACGGGAGCGTTCCATGAATAGACCGAAGAGTTCCATCAAGCCCAAGCTCTCCGAGAAATATTTTTTTCTCTGCATTGAATTTAATTTCTCCGGCAGCAGAAAGATATGCGAGGGCAATCGCCAAGTCAAAATATGGCCCCTCTTTTTTCAAATCCGCTGGCGATAGCGACACAGTGATCTTCTGATTCTTTGCTTTCGGAGATTTAAAGCCAGAGTTCTTGATGGCACCGCTCACCCGATCTTTGGATTCGTCTACGGCTTTATCCGGCAGGCCGACAATGGAAAAAGAATGGAGGCCTTTTGACAGGTCCACCTCTACGGCAACAATCATCCCAGAAAGGAGGTTTACTTGCGCCGAATAAACTTTGGCAAAATTCATTTGGGATAGGTTTTAGCTAATAACTAATAGCTTTCTAGCTTTTGGGGAATTTAACTAACAAGCTAATAGCTATAAGCTAGCTAGCTGATTCTAAATGCTTTTTGCAGGTCCTAGCGGCAGGGTTTGCTTCCATGCGGGCCATTTCAATGTCCTTCTTGCAGACTTCGCATTTGCCGAAAGACTCTCTGTTTATATTTTTGAGCGCCTGAAGTATGTTTTGGAGCCTTGCTTCAAGGGACTTGATCATCGAGCTTTTGGCCTCAAAGTCCTCAAAGCGGTCCGCCATGTCGTTTTGATCAGCTTCTTGGTGGTCTATCGCCTGCGGAGTGGCTTCCCATTCGCCAGTTTCCGGATTTAGCTTGCCCATATCTTTCATCTCGTCCACCAAGATATCTCTTTCTTTTTCCAACTTTTCTTTTATTTTCTTTTTATCCAGCATGGCTCGAATATAGCATTTTAT
>CAYGDR010000056.1:0-3341 GCA_964348775.1 uncultured Candidatus Saccharibacteria bacterium
TACTAATAAATTAAATATATAAATTATAAACATATTATGAAACTAGAATGCGGAATTGAAAAACTAAAAAATGGAATTTCACAAGCAGAAAGAGTAACAGGGAAAAACCTTACCCTTCCTATACTTAACTCAATACTCCTAGTTGCTTCTGGAAAATCACTAAAACTAAGATCAACAAACTTAAGTCTTGGCCTAGAGATTGAAATACCTGCAAAAATAGAAAAAGAGGGTATTGCAGCTGTTTCTGGGCCAGTGTTGTCTGGTATTTTTTCTAATATTTCCCAAAACGAGAATGTAAGCTTAGAATCAATAGATGGAAATCTTGTAGTTAAAACAAAAAAGAGCAAGATAAAAGTCAAAGGCGGCCAGCACGAAGACTTTCCAACCATTCCACTGGTTTCTGGAAAAACCTTTGAAATAGAGGCTAAAAAACTGATAGACGGCATAAAGTCGGTTTATTACAGTTCTTCTCCTTCGGATATAAAGCCTGAAATTTCAAGCGTTTATATTTACAAAGAAGATGATTTTCTGGTATTCGTTTCCACAGACTCTTTTAGGCTCGCAGAGAAAAAAATAAAATTCAAAGGCGGGGAAGACATGCCCGGCCTGATAATTCCATTTAAAAATATACCTGAAATTTTGCGCATTTTCGGAGATTACACAGGTATTGTAAAAGTTTGTTTTAACAAAAACCAAATTTCCCTGTCTTCTGACAATGTCTATTTGACATCCAGGATTGTGGACGGGATTTTCCCTGATTACCGGCAAATAATTCCAAAAACCAAAAAAACCGAAGCCACCCTGCTCAAGGAAGACCTTTTAAACGCCCTCAAGCTTTCTAATATTTTTTCTGACAAGTTTAATCAGGTAAACCTGGAAATAAATCCAAAAGAAAAAATATTTGAATTATCTTCGCAGAATAATGATGTAGGAGAAAACAAGACATATCTGGATGCCGCCCTTGAGGGAGAGCCGGCGGAACTTTCTTTCAACTACCGCTATTTTCTGGACTGCTTCCAGTCTATAACTACCGACAGTCTTTCCGTGAAAACGACAGACAGCTCTCGCCCGATAGTCATTTCTCCCGTAGGAGACGCATCTTTTACTTACTTGATCATGCCGATGAATAGGTAAAGATTTACTGGCCCAAAAAAGGAACCATTGGAAAATTGTTTAAAGGTGTTATGTATGGCTCTGGTGTAATTGAATAATTATAGTAATTTTGCGCCCACCAATTTTGCACTGAAGTTTCCCAATTTTCAAACTGCGGGTCGCTTGCGGGGTTTACAGGAGGGGGGCCTAAAATATCCTTTTTGTTTACCCAATAAAGGATGGAGTGTATATTTGGCACGACCATCTCTATTCTGTTTTCAAATGGGGTGTCTGGCAAAGCAGGCCCTCCGGTAGATGCATCAATGACAGAACTTTCGTTTCCTTGCCACTTTCCTTTTAAAATAGGCTTTTTGGCATAGTCTGTAGAGCGGTCGGGCTCCTCAAATTTTTCATCCGGCAGAACTTTAAGCGCTTCCTTCATAAATTCATTCCAAATTGGTCCAGCCATGGCCACACCTCCTTTTTTCATCGGGGTGTTGTTGTTGTTCCCGGCCCAAACGCCCACCGCCATAGAAGGCGTATAGCCTATAGTCCACGCATCTCTATTGCTGTTTGTGGTTCCGGTTTTCACGGCTACATCCTTGCCAGGAATATTGAGGGCAGAATTTGCGCCAAAGGTCGGTATACGCGCAGTGTTATCGGACAAAATGTCAGAAATTGTAAGCGCTGTATTTTTAGGAAGCACTTCTTTCAAATTTTCATTGTATTCTTCTAAAATTTTTCCATTTCTGTGCTCTATTCTCAAAATTCCGGTGTGCGGGCTTCTAACGCCGCTATTTGCGAAAACTCCGTAGGCAGAAGTCATATCCAGAAGGGTTACCTCACCTCCTCCGATCACCAAGGTGAGGCCGTATCTTTCTACTTCTGCCAGGGTGCTTATGCCCATGTCTTCAGCAGTGCGGAGCGAATCAGAAAGCCCGGACAAATAGAAAAGTTTTACTGCCGGCACATTTATGGACTCTGCCAAAGCGCTTCGCAAACTCATCGGCCCGCGAAATTTGCCATCATAGTTCTGGGGCATGTAGCAGTCTTCTTGGTTGTAGCCGGGGTCTGCATTTCCTTTCCAGTTGCAGGTGCTTTGGAATTCTGTAGGCAGGTCAAAGAGAACTGTTTCTGGAGTAAAGCCTTTATTGAAAGCCGTGGCGTATATGAAAGGCTTGAAGGAAGATCCTGGCTGGCGCAGGGCAGTGGCAATGTTGTAGTTTCCGTCTATCTCCTTATCGAAATAATCTCTCGAGCCTGCCATAGCAAGTATCTGGCCTGTCTTCGGATCTATAGCGACCAATGCGGCATTTTCTCCGCCCCAGTCTTTTTCATTTTTAAGCGCTCCTTTTTTGACTATTTCTTCGGCTTTTGCCTGAAGAGTGTAATCAAGGGAGGAGATTACTTTCAGGCCGCCCCCCTCCACCGCTTCTGCCCCATATTTTTCTTCTAAATACTCTTTGATAAAAAATACGAAATGAGGGGCTTTAATTCCGCCGATAGACTGCGGAGAAAAATTTACCGCTTCGCTTTTTGCCTGATTATACTCTTTCTCAGTTATCAGTTTAAGCTCGAGCATCCTAGAAAGAACCAAATTCTTCCTATCATCAAGCCTTGCCCTGTTTTTTCCATAAGGAGACAGCACGGTAGGGGACTGAGGAATCGAAGCTAGATATGCCGCTTCGGCTATGGTGAGGTCCGCGGGCTTTTTGTTGAAATAGGTTGTGCTTGCTTCCTGTATTCCGTACAAGGTGCCTCCATAAGGTATCTCGTTTAGATATAGCTCGAGTATTTTGTCTTTAGAAATTTCTCTTTCCATCTTTATCGCCAGGAGCCACTCCTTTACCTTTCTCCTTACTTTCTTAAAGAAAGTGCTTTCTGCTGTGAGCAGGGTGTTTTTTACTAATTGCTGGGTTATGGTCGAGCCCCCGGTAAGCCTTTTGCCGGTAAGCTTTGCTATCAGTGTTGCCCTGACAATAGAAGTGACCCTTATTCCGCTGTGATTGTAAAATTCAGAGTCTTCTATGGCTATAGTCGCGTTTTTTATATTTTCTCCCATAGAGGCAAAGCCTATGCTGGTGCGCCTGATATCCTGGTGGATATCATAAAGAAGCACCTCTCCGGTGCGGTCATAGATTTTTGTGGAATTTACCACCTTTCTTTCCTCAAAGGACCCGAAATCAGGGATTCTTAAGGAAGAAATCCAGATCATGACCACAGAAGCCATGATTATGGTCCCTGTGAGC
>CAYGDR010000057.1:0-3247 GCA_964348775.1 uncultured Candidatus Saccharibacteria bacterium
TATCGGGACCAGTCCGCCCAAAATAAAATATTTTCCGCCATAGACCCGGCTTTTTTGAACGCTCTCCAGGTCCGAATCTTTTTCTACGACCATGAGGAGAGTTTCATCCGCATTTTTATTGGCGCATATTTCGCAGAGTTTCGTGGCGGTCCGACCGCCACTTAAGAAGAATCGGAAGCACTCTTTACACTGGGAAGCTTCTTTTTTGAGCTCAGTTATCAGCTTTGAGAGGTTCCCGGCATATTCTCCGTTCTTCCACATCAAAAAGTACACAAAGCGCCTGGCCTGCCTTTCTCCAATACCTGGAAATTCTTTAAAGATTTCAGTGAGTTTTTCTATCGAATCCATTCTGCCATTTTAGCACTAAAATGCATCCAAGTCCCCGCTTACTTTTGGAGATGCAAAGTCGCTCAAACTGCTTTTCTCAAGAGGCAGGAAAGTGGTGGTCTTTTCATCAAAATATAGGTCCACTTTTCCGGTCGGGCCATTTCTGTGCTTTTCGATCAAGATTTCCGCAATATTTGTCCTTTCGGATTCTTCCTTAAATTTATCTTCTCGGTGGATAAACATCACCACATCGGCATCCTGCTCAATGGAGCCGGAGTCGCGCAGGTCCGAGAGGCGAGGCTTGCCTCCGCGGGATTCAATGGCCCTAGAAAGCTGGGAAAGGGCTAAGACTGGCACATCTAGCTCTTTGGCGAGCGATTTAAGGGAGCGGGAAATTTCCGTAACTTGGTTTACCATAGAGTCGTAGTTTTTCGAGGTGGTCATCAGTTGGAGGTAGTCTACGACGATAAGGTCGAGCTCTTTTTCCGCTTTTAGCCTGCGAGCAAGAGCTTTCATGCGAACTATCGAATTCCCCGGCTGATCGTCTATGAAGATTTTTGCTTTAGCCAGCTTATCGAGCGAATCACGAAGCAGGGAAAACTCTCTGTCTGAAGAAAGCCGGCCAGTGCGCAGATTCCAGGCATTCACTCGGGACTCCGCGGAGAGCATGCGGTCCACCAGCTGCTGGGAAGACATTTCCAAAGAAAATATCAGAACAGATTTTTCGTGCTTCACCCCGGTCATGCGGGCGATATCAAGCGCAAGGGTAGTCTTACCCATCGAAGGCCTAGCCGCGAGGATGATAAGGTCTGATTTCTGAAAACCAGAGAGCATGTTGTCCAGGTCTTTGAAGCCTGTCGGCAGCCCGCGGAGCATGCCTTTGTTTTCGTGAAGCTTTTCTAGGCGCTCGTAGGCTTCAGGCAGAGCATCTTTCAAGTTTACGAACTTTTGATTTTTCGGAGAAGACACTACGCTAAAAACTTTTTTCTCCGCCATATCCAGAATGTCATCCATATGGTCATCGCTTTCTTCAAACGCAAGCTCGGACACATAGTCCGCCGCCTCAATCAAGCTCCGGAGCACATATTTTTTTTGCACGATATCCGCATAGTGCTTTACATTCGTGGAGGAAGGAACTTCGTTTACAATTTCAGCCAAGTATTTATTTCCGCCGACTGCATCAAGGAGTTTTTGCTCGCTTAGCTTTGTAGAAAGAGAAAGCATATCGATAGGTTCATTTTTTGCCGACAGGTCGAGCATGGCTTGGAATATCATCTTGTGCTTTTCTGCGTAGAAAGAATCCGGCATCACCATGTCTTCCACTTCATGCATTGCTTCCTTACGAAGCATGATAGAGCCGAGCACGGCCTTCTCTGAAGGCAGGCTTTGCGGAGGAATTCGCACAGCGGTACTTTTAGGAGTGTTTGGTTTCTTTATTGCCACAGAGCCATTCTAGCACTTAAGAAAAATTGTCAAAGCCGAAAAGTGCGCAAATATGTTATTAAAATGTGGAAAGCGGATTAGAGCTATGTTAGAGTTAAGTATATGTCTAAAAAGGTGTTTTTATCAGGCATCCAGCCCTCTGGCAGGCCCCATATAGGGAATTATTTCGGCATGATGCGCCAGCTCTTGGCAGACCAGGATAAATATGATGTATTTGTTTTGATTGTGGATTACCACGCTCTCAAGTCTGTCAAAACCGCCAAGGAAATGGAGGAAAATATAAAGGCAGTGGTGCTCGATTATTTAGCACTTGGCCTTGATCCGAAGAAAGTGACCTTTTTCAAACAGAGCGATGTCTCAGAACACACCGAGCTAGCTTGGATTTTTGACAATATCACTACTATGCCATATCTCATGCGGGCACATGCCTTCAAAGATGCCGAGGCAAAAAATAAAGAAATTGATGTGGGCACATTTAATTACCCGATGCTGATGGCGGCCGACATACTGCTTTATGACGCAGACATTGTCCCTGTGGGCGCGGATCAGAAACAGCACATTGAGATTGCCCGCGACACTGCAGAAAAGTTCAACCGCCTCTACGGAGAGACATTCAAGTTGCCTGAAGCCATGATTGTAAAAGATTTGGCAGTGGTGCCGGGGACAGATGGCAGAAAAATGTCAAAGAGCTATAAAAATACAATTCCCCTTTTTGCAGAATACGAAGAGATCAAAGAATGCGTGATGGGCATTGTCACTGATTCAAGTGAAGGAATTCCGAAAAATGTCTATGCAATTCACAACCTCATCCGCCCAGCTTCAGAGCTTTTGCCTATATACGAGGAAAAGACAGGGAAGTACAAAGAGCTCAAAGAGCTTTTAATAGAAGACCTTGAAAAATTTATAGCTCCAATGCGGGAGAAAAGAAAAGCATTTGAAAAAGATATTGATGGCGCGCTCATGCTCGTAAAACAAGGAGGAGAAAAAGCTAAAAAAGTAGCTTCTGCCAAAATGGCCGATGTGAGGAAGAAAATCGGTGTGGATATCTACTAGTTTGCTTTGGTTTTAGATATTTGTTATAGTAAAAATACATGAATTTGAGAAACACAACGAAATTATCAGCAGCCTTTTATTGGAGCGCAAATCCTATTGTGCGCTCTTTCGTTGATTTCTCTTAAATACTCTCTCTAAAGGAATCCACAAAACAGCGCACAATAAAGTGCGCTGTTTTTGTTCTTAGTCCCGCAGGGACTGAAAGGGTACGCGATGGGTTCAGGTGCAGGAAACAAGGTAAAGACGATCGTCTGCGAGCCGATCAAAGAAGTGCAAGTTGCAGGTTCGCACGCAGGTCAAGACACGAAACTCCCGTCGGTTGCTTCGCGAGAGCCGTCTCCGCAGTTCACCAAGCCGGGGCGTAAGCCTAGCTGGTGCTAGATCTGGGAAGGCGCTGTGTACATCACACAGCGCCACCCAAATT
>CAYGDR010000058.1:0-3109 GCA_964348775.1 uncultured Candidatus Saccharibacteria bacterium
AGGTAATATTACTGCAGAAACATCTATTGCGGGGAAATGGGCAAGCGGCAATAGCGCAGAAAAACTTGCAGGCTACGAAGGCACAATGCTGGATTTCGTGAATAAACTCAACAATTACCAAGGTGAAATCGGCAGCACCCTTTTCTACACTATAAAAGAAAATGATTATATGAGGGAAGCGTTGCAGACAGAGCTCGTCGGCGACCGAAAGCCTAACGAGGGCCTAAAGCCTGGGTTTGCGGATGCGAAAAGAGAGGCGACCTTTGACGAAGCTGAGTTTAAAAAGGCATGGGAGGCTTACAAGCAAGCCGATGAATATAGGACAAATCCATATCCTGATCTCGCAAAAGACGATTTTATTGCAGGGCAAAAAGAGGATTTCAGAAAGAAGCGCAGCGGAGAAACTGGCTTCTGGGATAAAATATTCACGACTATGTTCGAAGGCAAGATTAATGAAAAGAAAAATATATTAAACTAATATGACAAACACATATTCAGAGTTATATGATCAGTTCATGGGTTATGTAGAAAAAGGCGATGAGCAGGGCGCCAAGGATTTTCTTATCGAGAATCTAAAAAATTTCCCAGAAGAGACGCAAGAAAAACTCACTATGGCATTCTTTGAAGAAGCTTTGACCAAAGAGACTACGGGTATGGCAGAGCTTGGGCAAATGCAAAAAGAGGGCGTTGAGGCTATGGGCCAGATTGCTAAGGCAAAGAAAATTCTTGAAGACAAGGCAAAAGTAGAAAAACTTCGGTCTGATTTAACTAAATAAGAAACAAAGGCCCCGAAAGGGGCTTTTGTTTTGTGTTAGTATGATACATATGCATCATCTGCAAGGACTAAATGACAAGCAGAAAGAGGCGGCTATCCACAAAGATGGACCGCTTTTGATCGTGGCCGGAGCAGGCGCAGGCAAGACTAAAACCATCACTCATAGGATAGTAAACCTCATTAAAGAAGGGGTGGAACCTCACAGAATACTTGCCGTCACATTTACCAACAAAGCAGCCAAAGAAATGCGGGAGCGGGTGCTTGCGGAAATAGAAAAAAACGCCCAAGGGACACAAGAGCAGGAAACTGTGCCTTTTGTGTCAACTTTTCATTCCCTCGGAGTATATATAATCAAAGAAAATGCCAGGTTGCTGGGATTGACCAGATATTTCTCTATTTTAGACGAGGGCGACACCCTCTCAATCATAAAAGAGTCCTTAAAAGAGCTAAACTTGGATCCAAAACAGTATGAACCGAGGAAAATAAAGGCAATAATCTCAATAGAAAAGGGAAAATTCACTAATTTGGCGGATTATCAGGAAAAAATGAACGACCCTTTTGGCGGGAGCCAGTGGGGAAAAGTCGTTTCACAGGCCTGGGAGCTCTACGACAAGAAAAAACAGGCGGAAAATGCACTTGATTTCGATGACCTTATTTTAAAAGCAGTAAAGCTTCTAAAAGAAAAGGAAGGGGTTAGAAAAATGTATCAGGAACGATGGCAATACGTGCATATAGACGAGTATCAGGATACCAATGAAGTGCAATATCTTCTTACACGCTTGCTTGTTTCGGAGGGAAAAAATATTTGCGTTGTGGGAGACAGCGATCAGTTAATTTACAGTTTTCGAGGAGCTAATATAAAAAATATCCTATCGTTCGAGAAGGATTACCCTGATGCGAAAATTGTTTTGCTTGAAGAAAATTACCGCTCTACAAAAAATATCTTAGAGGCGGCAAACACTGTCATAAAGAAAAACAAATACCGGCCGGATAAAAATTTATTCACAGAAAATGTGGCTGGCGAAAAGATCAGCCTATACGAAGCACTAGATGAAACTGATGAAGCCGACTTTGTGGCAACTAAAATTTTAGAGTTAACCCCCTCGCTCCGAAAAAATTCGGAGCACTCCCCCTTCGCAGGGGGAGAGGATTCCTCCCCGCCTTATGAAGGAGGGGGCAGGGGGTGGTTAAACGAAACTGCGGTCCTATATCGCGCAAATTTTCAATCGCGCGCGCTTGAAGAAGCCATGCTAAGGTACAACATCCCATATCAGGTGCTGGGGGTGAAATTTTTCGAAAGGAAAGAAATCAAAGACACGCTTGCATACTTGCGAGCAGCACTAAATCCGGAAAGCCTGTCAGACATAAAAAGAATTATAAATTTCCCGGCGCGGGGCATCGGCAAAGCCACTTTGGCAAAAATATTTGCAAAAGACACGGAAAATCTGCCTATAAAAATGAAGCTGAAGATAAATAATTTTTACAAAACTCTCGGAGATATAAGAGAAAAGATAGAAAACGAAAATGCTAGTACGGTAATAAAATTTGTGGTAAAGCATTCCGGCATTGAGCACGAGCTTTTAAATGGTGGAGAAGAAGAACTAGAGAGATTGGCAAACATAAAAGAGCTGGCTACTCTGGCTCTAAAATATGATCCGCCGGCTGGCGGACCAAACGGAGCAGGCGTAGAAAGGCTTTTAGAGGATGCGGCCCTCGCTTCAGATCAAGATTCTTTGGTGATAAATACGGAAAAAAAAGAAGCGAAAGATGCGGTGAAGCTCATGACTGTGCACGCGTCAAAAGGGCTCGAATTTAAAAATGTTTTTATAACCGGGCTTGAAGAAGGCCTCTTTCCAAATGAGAGGAACGGCGAAGTAAAAAAGAGCGAGGATGCGGAAGAAGAGCGAAGATTGTTCTATGTGGCGCTCACTCGCGCCAAAGAAAAAATATTTTTATCGTTTGCAAACTTCCGCACAATATTCGGCTCGCGCACTATAAATATGCCTTCTCAATTTATCGGAGACATCCCCGCCGGTTTATTAGAAAAAGAAGGGGAAAAGGGCATCAAAACAATTTATTTGGATTAAATCTATAAAAATGAAAAGACACAAAGCAAAAAAATCTTTAGGCCAGAATTTTCTGAAATCAAAAATGATTTTAGAAAAAATCGTCCACGCTGGAGCTGTAGATAAAAATGATACGGTTCTAGAAATCGGTCCGGGCAAGGGAGCGCTCACGGAGCAGCTGTTAGCTTATAGCTCTCAGCTCATAGCTGTAGAGAAAGATTATAACTTATGTGAAATATTAAAAGAAAAATTCAGAGAAGAAATAGAG
>CAYGDR010000059.1:0-3042 GCA_964348775.1 uncultured Candidatus Saccharibacteria bacterium
TAATTAATTCTAGACATCATGCCCTGAAAAAAAGTCGGCCAATTAAATTTGTTCCCGTAAAAATATTTTTTTATATTTATTTCAAACTCAAAAGAAGGTAAAGACTTAAGAAGAATCAGAGGAGCAATGTACATGCATACTCCAATCAAAAACATGTATGTAAAACCGAACTTCTCTGCAACTATTCCGGTAAGAGGTTGGAAGGTTATCCCTATGATTGGTGTAATCAAAAAATACATTCCGCTATGTAGCCCGCGCATGTCTTCATGGTTGAATTTAAAATGCATTATATTGTAGGGAATCCAGAAAAAAATTACATTTAGTCCAGATATCAATCCGGCCAAATAAAGCTGAGAAATACCGAATATTTTTATTAGAACGAAGGGATGCAAGGCGCTAAATAGCACGCCAAAGAAAATTGAATGCTTTGCGCTTATTTTCACCTTAGGAAAAAATAATATTCCGAGGAAAGCGACTATATAAGCGACTATATAATAAACCAGCAGTTGGAAAAAACCAAAACCATTTTTATAAAGCCAAAAAGTGATAAGCGTCTGAGAAAAATACATCGCCGCCATATATGTAAAGAAAAAAAGATAAATGCGCTTTATCATGATTATACGAGAAATTCTATCACGTCCCCGTCTTTTACTATATATTCTTTGCCTTCTGTGCGCACCCAGCCTTTTTCGCGGGCTTTTGCATAAGAGCCGGCTTCTATGAGCTGATCGTAAGACACTACTTCCGCACGGATAAATTTGTCTCGAAAATCCGTGTGGATAGACTTCCCTGCCATTGGCGCTGTGGCGCCTCGGTTGGTGGTCCAGGCCCTTGATTCATCCTCCCCTGTTGTGAAAAAAGTTATTAGGTTTAAGAGGTCGTAGCTCGCTTGTACAAGCTGGTTGAGGCCCTTTCCGAAAATCGGATCCACCTCTATGTGCGGGCCCGGAAGCGAAGCGATAAAATCCCTCTTTACGCTATCCGCAGCCTCGGAAGTATTTAGCACATACAAAGTAGGTTTTTTTATTCCCGCCTGCTCCAGCTCAAAGTTTATTACTTCGATGTCAAACATAGGATCAACCTTATCGTGCACATGGATCATGTCTTTGTCTTCAAATATGCGCACGACTTCTATGATCGCGTCCACTTCCCTGATATGAGAAAGAAATTTATTTCCAAGACCTGCGCCCTCGGAGGCCCCCTTCACTAGCCCAGCAATATCTACGAACTCCACCACCGCTGGGATAGTTTTTTTTGATTTAGACATAGCTGAAAGCTTATTGAGCCGTTCGTCCGGCACGGGCACAATGCCCACTGATGGATCAATGGTGCAAAATGGATAGTTTTCAGCTGGCACGCCCTTCTTGGTAAGCGCATTAAAAAGAGTGGATTTTCCCACATTCGGCAGACCCACTATGCCTATACTGAGAGAAGAACTTGACATAGATTTCGTTTAAGCTAGTAATGCCATAGACTTGTAATGATTTTCGACTGGCAATTATTTGATTGATAGTTTGCCGAATGAAGGCTTGTTTGACCTCAAAACTTAAGTTTTGAAGCTTTTCAGCACATTCTTTAGCAAATGTTTTGATCTCATCCTTGCCGGGTATTAGTATCTCATTTTTAGGAGTTTTTTCCAAGTTTGCCTGAAATATTTGATTTTCAAATTCACGAATTTTTACTCGTAACGGAGCGACATATTCTTCAAATTTCTCAAGCGAAATTACTTCTTGTGAATATGCTTTTGCGTAACGATCTTCTTGCGTTTGTAGTTTAAATATCTCACTCTGGGTACTATCGATATTAATAGTTGAATCTAAATTTTTATTACTCTTCTCTCGCCATCGTTCAATTTGTTGAGATAATAATTCAGGTGAACTCATAATCGTTTTAATTCTCTGCCATACTGCCTCGTCAGCAATGCGTGCATTGATCCCACCTTCCTTGCAGGTTGAAGGAAAAGGGAAACTGTTGATTCTATCGGAGCAACGGTAATAAAGAAATTTACCATGCTGAGGACCCTCTCCTGCCCTTCTTATTCCACATATGCACCAAATTCTACCAACCAAAAGATAATCATTTTTCTTATTTCTGCCAAGTGTTGCAAAATTCTTTTTTAGTCGTAATCCGGCACGTTCAAATACGTCTTTGTCTTTTAGAATAGTTGGAACTGTTATTGGAAACCATTCTTTTTTCGGTCTCATTTTTCTACTAGATTTTTTTACTTTCTTGTATCCATCCTTATTGGTAGGATTCAGTGGCACAACAGCATATGAAGCTCCCCAGTAGGCTGTACCAATATATGCCTCATGTCGCAGGAGCACACTCAGTCTTCCTGTAGTCCAAACGCCCCTTAAACTTTTTCTGGGTTTTATACCAAGTGCAAGTAATTGTTTTACAACTGCTCGAAGTGTCAGTCCATCATCCGCTACCCAATTAAATATTTTCCTTACAATTTCAGCTTCTCTCTCGTTGATTTCATAATGACCAGCAACATAGTCTGCATTTCCACGTTTCCCTTTGTTGAGAATATAGGTATACCCATACGGAGCTTCGGTCGTTAAAATATTATTATTCTTAACACGATTAACTTTTCCAATTCTGAAGCGTTCAGTAATTTTTGCCTTTTCATATTGAGCAAACAAGCCTCGTATACCAAACATAAGCTCATCGCTTTCATTTTTTATTGGCGGCATTGTTACAAAAAGAATTTCAATGTCTAATTGCTTCAATTCGTCAATAACAATTTGCTGATAGAAAAGTCTGCGACCAAGTCTGTCCGGATCATAGATAAGTACCGCATCCCATTTCCTATTTCGTGCATCATGGCGTAATTGATCAAGATTTGGGCGAGCAAGAATATCTCCGGACCAACCTTCGTCAATATATTCTCTAACAATAATATAGCCATGTTTTTTGGCAAACTCACGCACTTCAGAAAGTTGTGCTTCAATAGTCTTTTGATCCTCCTGATTTGAGGTTGATACCCTAGCATATACAGCTATAAATTTGATTATTTTTGATATTATGTTTTCCATATAT
>CAYGDR010000060.1:0-3008 GCA_964348775.1 uncultured Candidatus Saccharibacteria bacterium
GAGCAAGTGTAGATTTACCAGTTCATTTCCGAACGCGACGAGTCGTTTGAAAAGCTCTTTATTGCTCGTGACGGGGAGGCGCGGAAAATCAATCTTTAGTTGTTCTGCATACCGCGCGCGATAAGTCAGTGAATGGAAAATGGCGTAGGCATAATACAAAATATCTTCCGGCCCAAGAGTCTTTTCGAGATCGCCCCGTCCTACTGGGGTTATTGAAAGTTTGAGCCTATTAGAAATGTCGTTCAAAATTCGCAGAGGAATATTAGATACTCGCGAGTCAGTGCTTGGCAAAAGAGAATTTTGCGTTTTGGTATATATGTATAAGGGTGCAAATTGACTGCTCCTGTCGTGTGAATTTGATTTAATTTCTATGCTCTTGTTTGTAACCTGAATGTGAGCCCAATTCAGACCTGTGACTTGCCTCGTAAAAACTAAGCCTATATTGGGCTCAGAAAATTGAGTTGTCATAGGTTGCGACATGCTCCAGGTGATTGCCGGATGATAAAATATCTTCTTTGGAGAGAAGGGGCGATACAAAATATCTCTAACAAACGATGATAGGTTGGTTAGCTTCCTAACATCAGAACGACTCTTATCCATATCCCATCCTTTTTTGACATTCATACCCAGTTCATCTGCCAGCTCCTGATTTGATTTCCGTGAATTTTTATAAATGTCGACCTTACTCAATAATTCTTTTTCAGAATCAGCGAGCGCGAGGCTATCTCGTGCGGTAATAATCCCCGCGCTGTTTAAGGGGAATATGTCCGTAAGTTTTTCAAATCGATTATATTCTGCGTCAAAAGTTTCATCACGCGAAATAAAAAAATAATGTGGGTCTTTTGGGTAAATTTGCTCAAACTTTTCCGAAGAGATTGAATTGCTTATGAGATAGTTAAATTTATCCTCACGTTTTCCTTCAATAAATCGATAAAATACCTTAGCAAGACCGGCATTCTTTTCCCCTTCATTTTTTATGAAGAAAGTTATACATACACCCTGTTGGATATTAAAAACATTTTCGTCAATCTTGCGTCTCCCTCCTTTGGCTTTCTGAAGGTTTCCCCTGAGATCAAAAACATAAATTTCTGAAAAGTTCGAGGCAAGATTATTCCTCATTCCGTACAAAGTTGGATTATCAAGATAATTATGATTTGTAATAAGTGCCACCACTCCTCCTTCAGGGTTTTTCAAAATCTGCCTTTGAGCAAAACCGATAAATTTCACGTAATCATCGTTTAGATTAATTTCAAGTTGAAGAGCGCCTCTTTCTTTTATTTTTTGTCCATTTACATACTTGTATGGCTCAACCAAACCTTTCATATAATCTGAAAGGTTTGAGGTTATTTTTGAGTATGGCGGATTGCCGATAATTGCAAGAATAGGTGCGTCGCGTTTTACTATTTGCGCTTTCTCCGACTCGGCTGGAATTGAATCGAAGCCGAACAGTTTTTGTGGCGGTTTATTCGGGTCGTCGAGGGTGTTTGCGAGATATACCTTGAAGCGGTCGTTTTCCATATCACCGTCGCCCTTAGAGAGTTTAAAGTCAAAACCGAGTCGCTCTATTTCAAGTGTGAGTTTCAAGTGTGCGATGGCATACGGCGCGATAAGGAGCTCAAAGCCGTAGAAGTGTTTGAGAATATGGTTCAGAACAATTTTATTGAACTCACGGCTTACCATCTCATCTCCGAGCACCTCATTCGCTTTTTTCGTATTCCAGTAAATCTCTTGGATTGCAGACATGAGGAAGGTCCCCGTGCCGGTCGCTGGATCAAGAAGATTCACTGACTCGTCGGCAAGTCCTTTTTTCTTTCCGAACTTATTGCGCAATATCCAATCAACGCTTCGCACGATGTAGTCCACGACTGGCTTCGGCGTGTAGTACACGCCACGCGCTTCGCGCTCTTTCGGGTCGTACTCCGCGAGAAATGGCTCGTAGAATTGAATAACAGGGTCTTCGCCAGGCTTGTGCTCAACGAGTTTTTGACGTATGCGTTCGATTTCCGAAGCGTTTAACTGGTCTACAAGAAGCTGTGTAGATTGGGCAATATTCGGAATCGCAGATGCAACTTTTTTAATCAGGCCATATAAATCGGCAAGAATCGGGACGTTTGTTGGGAGATAGTCAATTGCGTTTGTGAGTGTCAATTCTGTGCCGTTACCGAGTCGCTCATGTTCTAGCGCAGAAAGAAACAGGGAGTACGCCATCGTTTCTGCAACCATGTTGGCAAATTGGTGTGATGAAATGTCTTGGATAAGCGTTTTTTCAAAAGTTTCTTTGAGTTTCTTGAGGTCGGATTTTTCATCGACGATTTCTAGTGCTTCTTCAACCTGCTTTGACAGCAAGCGGGTTTTTTTAGCAAGGGCAAGGGCAAGCTGTTTTGGTGTTCTGGCTTGATACGCGTGCCCTTCAAAGAATCTAATAAGTAATTGCTCTAGATCTTCTGCTGATGCCGAATCTATTTTTGTTAGGTCAAAAAGAATTGTTTTGCCCACTTGTTTAGATTCTCCCTCTTTCCATTGCCATAGTTGCCACTCGCGCAAGTTGGTAAAAATAATGTTCTCAAGTGATTCTCGATATTTAGTAAATTGGGTTAAAAATTTGTCCGCATTAAGATTTTCCTCTGGTTTTTTTACTTCAATCCACCCAATAAGATCATTTTTATTTCTTATTGTTATATCCGGAAAACCAACTTTCTTTTCATATTGCGTTGTCGTTTCCTCTGGCGTAGCATGTGCATCACGAAGATTGACGGCACCGCTTTTTGCAAAATCTTGGAAAAATTCACATAGAAGCGGATAATATGATCGCTCTGTAGCGGTATCTTTTACCCTGGAAATCTTCTGTTTTACTTGTTCAATTATAATATTCATAAAATTAAAAACAGCAATGTTGTTAATCTGAACGAGTTAAGTGCTTGGGGGTTTTAAAAATTTTCCTATACGGTAAAGTTTAAATGCTCTAAGCTGATAGATCAACAGAGAGGTAATGATGCGTTTGTGGATCT
>CAYGDR010000061.1:0-2944 GCA_964348775.1 uncultured Candidatus Saccharibacteria bacterium
TTTGGAGCAGATATTCACCGGAAAAATTTAAACAAAAAAGATGGAATATAAAATCTTACTAGGCTATATAGCGGTAATTCTGCAAACTATAAGCTATCTTGTATATTTTTGGGGCATCTATAAGGGCAAAACAAAGCCGCATGCCTTTACTTGGTTTGTCTGGGGAGTAATGAATGTAGTAGCTTTCGCGGCAAGCTTGGTTGCCGGAGGCCAGGCTGGGGCATGGGTTCTTTTGGTAAATGTGATCGGATGTTTCATAGTAGCCAGCATCGGATTTATTCAAAAGCATGTGGAGTACGACAAATATGACTGGTGGGCCTTGTTCGGATCTTTTTTGGGAATATTTTTGTGGTGGCTTACCAAAGACCCTTTATATGCAGTAATTTTAGTTTGTATTTCAGATGGCATTGCAGTAATTCCAACATTCCGCAAGGCGTACCGAGTGCCATTTGAAGAAAATATTCTTTCTTTTGCTCTTGGCTTGATCCACTACCCTCTTTCAATACTGGCCCTCGAATCCTTCAGCCCTACAACCTGGCTATATTTAGCCAGCATAACCGTGCTCGACGGAGCTTTGGTTGTTTTGATTATTATCCGGAGAAAACAAACTAGACTGGTTTAGCATTAGTGGACGACCGTTTCTTATTGCTAAAAGGGGAGGAAATAACTTAATAGCTAAGATTTTTTGCGAGAGTGCTTCTTGAGCCATTTGGCTATATCGTTTATCTCTAATTTTTCAATTACGACACTCAATACAAATCTCTCGATTTCTTTGTTGTCGGCTTCCAACACATATTTGTTAAGGTCTAAAAATCGGGCAGACGAGGCAATGGAAGTTCTTTTGTTGCCATCAAGAAAAACATGATTCATCGCAAGTGAGTGCAAATAGGCGGCAGCTTTTTCAAAAACCGTTTTATATAATTCGCGTCTTACAAAAGAGACCCTGGCCCGGTGGGCGGCAGAATCCAGTAAATTTACATCTCTTACCCCGTGTAGTCCCCCTGTTTCGTCAAGTATTGCCGCATGGATTATAAGAATTTCCTCGGCAGAAAGATATTTCATTATTTCTTAGCCAAAGCTTCGAGTGCTGGCCGGTATTTCTTTATGAATTTTTTGGTCCAATCTAAAGTGCCTGCGTCAACTCTCTTTATTTCTGGGTCAATCTCAAAAATACCTTTTTTTTCGTTTAAGGTAATAAAAATAGTATCCCCGGCTCGAAGATTGAGTTTCTTTAAATATTCCTTTGGCAGAACAACTGCGCTGGAAGTCCCCACTTTTATGATTTTTTGAGTCATATGTACATTATAATCAAATTATAATGAAAGTCAATTGTGCTTTCTCACGCCGTGTTTAGTGTGAAGCTTTTGGATCTCACCTTCTTCCAGCTCTTCTTTTTTCTCTTTTCCCTTCTCGCCAAGAGCTCGGAGCTCTTTGTCTCCAAGCTTATTTAGCGACGCTGTAAGTTCGGATAATTTTTCTACAGTATTTTTGGACGGATCTTCAAGAACTTCCTCGAGAAGCGCATGCAAGATCCATCCCATCCGCGGGCCGGGGCTGATGCCAAGGGTATTCATCATAAATTCTCCGTTTATTTTTAACTGAGACACGGAAATCGGGTCGCGAAGAGCCTCCTCGATCATGGCGAAATATTTTCGGAGCCTGTATGGCGCTTCCTTTTTCTTCATGCCCACACGATCCGACTCGCGAATGTTCATAAGGAGCCAGATATTCTCTTTGCCTACCTTTGCGATGATCCTACGCACCGCAGAGAGAGTAATCTTTTCCGTATCAGAAAAAAACATGTGGTTGCGCACCAATTTTTCCACCAGCTCAGTTTCTTTTTTTGGAAATTTGAGCCTTTCCATTATTTTTTTCGCCATTTTTGCGCCCACGACTTCATGGCCATAGAAAGTTGGTTTAGTTTTTCCTTCTCTTTTTGTTTTCGGCTTCCCTATGTCATGAAAAAGTGCAGCAAGCCGGATCTCAAGTGACCATTTTTTGTCGGTTGCATGCTGTAACGCAAGCAACAAGTGATTGTATACATCATACAAATGTGCCCCACCTTGGGTGCATCCTATACCCTCCTCAAGTTCGGGGATTATATGTTTGAGTAATCCAAACTTGTTTAACATCATTACCCCATTTGCCGGGTTAGCAGACATTATTATTTTTTCAAGCTCATCTCGGATTCTTTCCGGAGAAATATTCACCAACAAATTTGCATTTTTGGCAATACTCTCTCCTGTTTCATGAGAAATCGAAAAATTTAGCTGTACCGCGAACCGGACTGCGCGAAGCATGCGAAGAGCATCTTCTCCAAATCTTTCATCTGGATTTCCTACAGCTCGCACAGTCATGTCCTTTATGTCCTTTAAACCTCCAAAAATGTCCGTTATAGAGTTTTTTCTATAGGACATGGCATTTATAGTGAAATCGCGCCTTTTAAGGTCATCTTCGATTTTATCGCTAAATAGGACCTGGTCTGGATGCCGAAAGTCGCTATATTTTGCTTCTAGTCTGTAGGGGGTCACTTCTACGATCTGATATTCGGGTGTTTCACGAATAACATCTCCCTGCAGTGTTTCATATGGAACACATACTCCAACAGTGCCAAACGTATTTTCATACACGGTTTTCTCAAAAAGGCTTATAATTTGGTCTGGTTTTGCGCTGGTCGTTACATCCCAATCCTTTGGATTTCGATCCATTATTAGGTCCCGAACACACCCTCCTACCAGGTATGCTTCAAAACCAGCCTTTTCTAGAGTGTCCGTTACATATGAAACTTCTTTGGGGATTTTAGAACCTAAATTCTTATCTAGTTCCATTTATTTTATGTGCACCCGGAAGGATTTGAACCTTCAATGACAGTTCCGAAGACTGTAGTGATATCCATTTCACTACGGGTGCATATTTAATTAATAACCTAGTTATTATACACAAT
>CAYGDR010000062.1:0-2868 GCA_964348775.1 uncultured Candidatus Saccharibacteria bacterium
AGCCTGAAAGCTTTCCGGTAAGCTTTTTATGAGAGTATTTTATACAAAGAAGTTCGTCTCTTTGTATGAAAAACTTCCTGCAATCATAAAAGTGAAAGCAGAAAGGCAAGAAAAAATCTTTAAGAAGAGTATTTTTTATCCGTCTCTTAATACCGAAAAACTAATGCCAAAGAAAAATAATCTTTGGAGTTTCAGAGTAGACCAGTCTTACAGGATAGTATTTTATTTTGAAGGTTCCGACGCCATTTTTCTTTACATAGGCCACCATAAGGATATTTATCGCTTCTAAACCCGTGGTGTTTTTTGTTGCCTGATTATATACTTATATGTATGCAGTCGACCCAAAACAAAAGAAGGATAGGAGTGCTTCGGGGCGGTACCGAAGGCGACTATCATGCATCACTGCGTGAAGGCGGGGAAGTGATCTCGCATATTTTTGAAAATCTTTCTGACAGATGGAAGGTGCTTGATATTTTTGTAGACCGGGGCGGAGTCTGGCACTTGAGCGGGATAAAAGCAGAGCCGGCGGACTTGGTAAATAATATTGATGTAGTCTGGAACACCGCAGAGCCTAGATTTGGAAATATTTTACAAAACCTTTCCATACCTACCATAAACATCTCTTCTTTCTCCTCGCTTCTCCGCGAGAACCACGAAATGCTTCGCGAGCATATAGAAGAGCTTGGTTTACAGATGCCAAAAAAGATAGTCTTGCCTTCATACCAAGAGGATTTTGACGGCGAAGCGCATCTTTACGCGGCTAAAAAAGCCAAAGAGATCTGGCAAAAGTTTCCGGCTCCCTGGATAGTAAAATCCTTTACAGAAGACAACACTATGGCAAAAGACTATAGACATGCTGCAAAAACTTTTCCGGACTTGGTAGATGCCATTTTAGACGGCGTGCATCACAACAAAAGCATACTAGTAGAAGAGCTCATTTCCGGCGCGGATGTGAGCGGGCATTCTGTGGCAGGCTTTCGGGACCAGGGCGTTTATGTATTTCCATTTGAGGGTGTAAACCGGGAGCACAAGAGAAAGCTCGAAGATGTGCTGAGGGACCTCCATCACCATCTGGGCGCCACTCACTACCTCCACTCGGATTTTACGATCCACCCCGAAAAAGGCATTTTTATCACCGATGTGTCATTTTCGCCGGACCTAAAACAAGGTTCCCACTTCCACCAAGTTTGCGAGTCTATTGGCGCCAAGATGCATCATGTCATCGAGCATATGCTTGAAAAAAGCTTGAGGTAGGTATATACTAAAAATACAAATGAAATACAGGTTTACACACTTTAATACTGTATTGCCCGTACCGGCTCCTAAATAGCAGCCGGGGTATATTAATTTCTTACAAATAGTTCAAGCGGCCCCGGTCAAGAGGGGTTTTTTATTTGACCCCTAGCCCATGCTGAACTTAAATTACTAAGAAATTATGAAAATACTATCTATAGAATCAATAAGCGAAATAATCAAAAAACATGGAATAGAAAACTATTTAAAAGACTTGATGGAAAGGCTCCGGGCGGACTTCTCCCGCTGGGAGGAATTCAACAAAATTCCGCGGCCGGCCATGCATGTGCCTGGAGGTGTGCTCGAGCTCATGCCTATTGCCGATCGGAAATATTACACATTCAAATATGTAAACTGCCACCCAAAGAATACAGACCAGGGTCTTATGACAGTGATGGCGACTGGACAGCTTTCCCGGGTCGATACAGGCCAGCCTGTGCTGTTTTCCGAGATGACACTCCTCACAGCGCTTCGCACCGCGGCTACTACCGCCTTGGCAACAGACATGATGGCGCGGAAAAATAGCCGAGTGCTTGCGATCATCGGCACCGGAGCACAAAGTGAGTTCTTGGTGCGGGCGATCTGCCTGGTGCGAAAAATAAAAGAGGTGCGGTACTTTGACATCGACGCAAAAGCGATGGATAAATTCGAAGCGAATTGGTACAAAGAAAATTTTATTCTGGTTAGGTGTGCCAACGCCGAAGAAGCCGTGCGCGGAGCGGATATCATAACTACTTGTATTGCAGACAAAACACACGCGGATGTGCTCAAGAATGACTGGGTCAAAGATGGCATGCACATAAATGGCATAGGAGGGGACACTATCGGCAAGACAGAGCTAGAGTTCTCGATCTTAGACCGAAGTAAGATTGTGGTCGAGTATTTTGATCAGTGTGTCGTTGAGGGCGAGATCCAGCGGTACGAGAAAGATGAAGCTAAAAAGAAAGTGCATGCCGAACTTTATGAACTAATAAACGGAAAGAAGACAGGAAGGGAAAAAGAAGAAGAAATCACGCTATATGATTCTGTGGGCATAGCTCTCGAGGATTATTCTGCGCTTCTCTTTGCCTACGAACTCGCTGATAAGTATGGAATAGGGGAGGATCTTAATTTAACCCCTATTTTAAAGGACCCAAAGAACCTGATTTCCCTCTTAATGGCGTGAAAATAGGATAATGGTATACTTTTAAAAGCCCGATTGCTTTTATCTGTGGCGGGTTATCGCACTCACATAGGCACATATGTTGGAGTTTCGCCATTACCCGCCTCAAATGAAAGCAATCACAAAAACACTTTCTGAAAAGAAAGTGTTTTTGCTATCGGAGACTCCTAAACATTCTATTTATTAAGTGTTTTCTACTATTACCTCTAAGTTTTAGAGATCTTTCCCTTTCTCGTGCATCTTCTAAGTCTTTATATGCTTCATAGTAAATAAGTTCAAACGGGCCACGCCAACTGGTAGAGAAATTCTTTTCGTTATTATGTTCTTTCAGCCTGCGTTTCAAATCATTTGTACTGCCAATGTATAATTCTTCGTCCACGGGGCTTTTTAACACATAAACATAATTCATAATA
>CAYGDR010000063.1:0-596 GCA_964348775.1 uncultured Candidatus Saccharibacteria bacterium
CGCTATGCCACAGTATAAAGGCCTTTTTGGTTCTTCTTGAAATACTTTAGATTTACCAAATTTATCAAAATTGTGTTCTTTTTGAAATATCTTTCTTTCATGACTCTCTCTACTACCTGGTCCTTGGTCATAGGGCCTTCTTCTTTTAGTATATCTCGGATCACTTCCCGAGCGATGCCGTTCTTGTAGCCCCATTCAGCGAGCGCATACATTCCCCGGCCTACCAATACGAACCGCGGATCCTTTATGAGCTCATTGTGGCAAGTGGCGTAGTGGGTCTTTTTGCCGAAAGTCTTTGAAATAGCGTCGGCGACTTCCTTGAAATGCATCGGCGAGCCATGCTTTCGCATCACCAAAAACGCATAGTCTTTGACTCCGCGGGTATGCACATTTGGAGAGCTAGATTTGCCCCATTCGCCAAGCGGATTTTTTGAAATTTTCTTTGACATGGAGAGCCATCGCTTGGCAATTTCCTCATTTTTGTACTTGTCAGCCATTTCTTTAACCTGATCCAGGAACTTCTTGATCATTTCTGTCTCCGGCACCAAATCTTCGTCTTTTAAGCTCGCATAAAGCTTTTTCAAAGAATCATGGAC
>CAYGDR010000063.1:606-2861 GCA_964348775.1 uncultured Candidatus Saccharibacteria bacterium
ATGATGCTCCACGGTTTTGTCTTTGGAAATATGGGAAAGCAGATCCTCTTCGGCTACAATGGACCCCAGAGAGTGGATCAATGCCTTTAATTCGTCAAAAATAGCCTGCTCTGCTTTGTAAGTATCTGATTTCTTGATCTGGTTTATTGCAGATTCTTCCACCTGGCGCACTCGCTCGCGGGTGATGCTGTATTTCTTGCCTATTTCTTCGAGAGTTTTTCGCGCTCCTTCGGAGTTCAATCCAAAACGGTGCATTATCACATCCGTTGCACGCTCATTTAAATGAGAAGTGAGTTTTTTTGTTATATGCTTCGGTTTGAAAGATAATGTCGCCATGTTTTTTAAAATTTCTCGAAAAAGTCCCGAAAGAATATCTGAACTATGCTTTAATTATACACATACTTTTGCTAATGTCAATTATTATTGCTAATCCTCTTTCCGCATTGCGCGAGATCTGTCTATTTCAGTGAGATGCTTCTTGCGAAGGCGGACTGACAGAGGAGTAATCTCTAAATAATCGTCCTCTCCCATGACTTCGAGCCCGCGCTCGATGGTGAGCGTAAAAGGAGGGTTGAGATAGATGGCTTCGTCGGTGCCAGAAGCCCTCATATTTGTGAGCTGTTTTCCCTTGGTAGGATTTACCGCCATATCTTCTCCTTTGAGCACATTGCCTACTACCATTCCTTCATAAACTTCGGTTCCATGCTCAATATATAGTATACCACGTTCTTGTAAATTTGCAAGAGCAAAGGCTACTGCCTTGCCCGCGATCATCGAGGTCATAGAGCCGTATTCCCTCTTTTTTATCTCTCCGGCATGCTCTTTGAAGCCGACAACGCGAGAAGACATGATGCCTTCCCCTTTGGTATCTATGATAAATTCGCCGCGAAAGCCCAGAAGGCCCCTGGTAGGGATATCAAAAATCATGCGAGAAATTCCATCTTTTTCCTGCATGTCTTTCATAATACCCCGGCGCTTGCCGAGCTTTTCTACAACCCTGCCGGCGGATTCATTCGGCACATCAACCACCAGCTCTTCATACGGCTCAAGTTTTACGCCATTTTCCTCCTTAATGATCACTTTAGGCTCAGATACCTGTATTTCAAATCCTTCTCTCCGCATATTCTCAAGAAGAATCGCGACATGAAGCTCTCCTCGGCCATAGACTTTAAAAAAGCTGGGTCCTGATTTTTTGTCTCCTTGGTCCGGAGAAAAATCCACTTTGAGCCCCACATTTATTTCAAGCTCCTTTTCGAGCCTTTCTTTTATCTGGCGGGAAGTAACAAACTTTCCCTCTTTCCCGGCAAAAGGAGAATCGTTCACTAAGAAATTGAGCGAAAGAGTGGGCTCGTCAATCGCAATGTGAGGCATGGGCTCTACTGACTCGTCTTCACAGATAGTTTCTCCTATGTATATGTCCGGAATGCCCGCAAGGAGCACAATGTCTCCGGATGAAGCCATCTCGGTTTCTTTTCTTTGTATTCCTTCAAACGAAAACAACTTAGTAATCTTCCCTACTCTCGTCCCTTGCTGACCGTCTATATTGCCTTTTACAAAAACTGCGCCAGGGCGGATCTGGCCGGAATAAATTCGAGCCACAGCCATGCGGCCGAGAAAATTGTCGTAGCCCAAGTTAAAGACCTGGGCAGACATCTTGGTGCCAAGGGGAGTCCTTGACACGCTTGTCAAGGACTCCCCTTGGCTTGCATCCGGTACTTTCTCTAAAATAAGATCAAGCAAGGGGGATAAATCAGGCGATATATCGCCTAAATTTCTAAAAGCTCTTCCTTCTCTGCCGATTGCGTAAATTGTCTCGAAATTTGCCTGTTCTTCGCTAGCTCCCAATTCGAAAAATAATCCGAGCACTTCTTCATGCACTCGGTGCGGGTCCGCCGCCGGCTTGTCTATCTTGTTTATAACTACGATAGGCTTTAACCCGAGCTCGAGGGACTTTTTTAGCACGAATCTTGTCTGAGGCATTGGGCCTTCGACTGCGTCTACTAGAAGGAGGACTGAGTCTATAGCTCTAAGCACCCGCTCTACCTCAGAGCCGAAATCCGCATGGCCAGGGGTATCCACAATGTTTATCTTGGTGCCTTTGTATGTTATTGAAGTATTTTTTGAGTAAATAGTAATACCCCGCTCTTTTTCGAGCGCGTTTGAGTCCATGGAAACTCCTTCGTCTTGGAGCCCCCCGTTTTGCTTCATGAGAGCATCGGTAAGAGTGGTCTTGCCGTGGTCCACATGGGCTATTA
>CAYGDR010000064.1:0-2855 GCA_964348775.1 uncultured Candidatus Saccharibacteria bacterium
GTGGTGTATACATTCATGATCTCATCAATGTCGCGAATATCGAGGTACATATTTCGAGAGATGCCCATGTCTACCCACTTCTGGGCGCGAGCGGCAACTTCGACATATGCATAAGGAGATACGGCAAAGGATGTCTTGTAAAGCTTTTTGATATGATCCGGGATTTCAGCAATGCTTTCTATGTCTCCGTGATGCTCCAAAATATTTTCTCTGGTCTTTTCCCAAAGATTTTCTTTCTGGAGAGCAATTACAAGATTTGGATTTACTTCCAAATACTTTCCGGAAATTTTATTGCGGGAGAACATTTGAGTAAAGCGGGGGTCAATGCCCGGGGAAGTGCCGGCGACGAGCCCGATGTTTGCATTTGGAGCAATAGCAAGAAGAGTAGCGTTTCGCATCCCTTTCTTTACCTTGCTTCGAAGAGTGCCCCAGTCTAGTCCTGGCAAAATTTTTGCGGATTCTTTTTTGAGCATGAGTTCTCGGTCTCTCTCAATCTCAAGCTTTAGAAGCGTGTCCACAGGCACTTCGCCTTTAGACCAGCCGGAACCTTTAAAGTTCTGATATGAACCGCGCTCTTCTGCCAAGTTTGCAGACTCATCAATAGACATATAAGAAATGAATTCAAAAACCTGGTCTGCAAAATCAAAAGCTTCCTTGTCTTCATATGAATAGCCGAGCTGTTCTATAGAGTCTGCAAATCCCATGAGTCCGAGGCCAACTGCGCGGTTTTCATCGTCTGCTTTTCTAGCTTCAGGGATAGGAAGCTTGTTTATATCTACTAGATTGTCCAGCTGGCGGGTAGCGAGGCGGACAGATTCTTCAAGGCGGTGCCAGTCCATCTGGCCGTTTACAAGGTGCCGAGCCAAATTTATAGATACAAGGTTGCAGACAGCCACATTTTCGCGGTCAGTAGGCAGGGTTACCTCGGTGCACAGGTTGGAGCAGTGGATAGTGCCGGTGTTGTTATTCAAAGCGCGGACATTTATAGAGTCTTTCCAGGTAAGCCATGGGTGGGAAGTGGTCTCAAGGGACACTAAGATATTCTTATATTGCTCTCTTGCAGGCATGACCTTCCACATCTTCATTTTGCCAGCCTTTGCCATCTCTACATATTCATTATATCTTTTTGAGAAAGCCTTGCCGTAAAGTTCATTTAGGTCTTTGACCTCGTTTGGATCGAAAAGATACCATTCGCCTCCTTCAAGAACTCTCTTCATGAATTCGTCAGAGATAAATACTGCGGTGTTTGCTGTGCGAGTGCGCCTGTAGTCATCTCCGTTGTTCTGCTTTAAGTCTATAAAGTCTTGGAAATTTATATGCCAGTTTTCCATGTAGAAGCAAAGTGCTCCTTTTTTCTTTCCGCCTCTCTGCACTGCGCGTACTGCGGAGTCGATGATATGCATAAAAGGAACCGGACCAGAAGAAATAGTGTTGTTTGATTTTAGGAGGGAACCTTCAGCGCGAAGCTTGGTAACAGAGAGCCCTATGCCTCCGGTGGCCTTAGACAGAAGGAGGACATCAGAAACAGTCTTGCCGATGTGCTCCATGTCATCTTGTATCTCCATCAGGAAGCAGTTTGAGAGCTTCGGATTCGGAGTGCCAGCGCCGATGTTTGAACTGCCCGCGGACAGATATTCGAGCTTGGACATCTTGTCGTAAAACTTTTTTGCCCACTCAGTAGGATTTTTTTCGTTCAAAGACATGCCCATCGCGATCCTCATCCAGAAATATTGAGGAGTCTCCATCGGGTACTGCTTTTCATTCTTTACCAAATACCTGTTTAGCATGGTAGAGAGTCCGGAATACTTATAGAGCTCGTCGTTTTCGATCTTCAAATTCTTTGCTAGCTCGTCCAAATCAAAAATAGTCGCCATCCTGCCCTCTAGCAATCCTTTTTCTACCGCGGAGAGCACATACTGCTTGAAGTGCGCGCTGTGAAGAGCATTGAACTCCTCATTTGAGACGGTTTTTGACTCATCATTATCATAGTCGCCTATAACCTTCTTATATATAGTCTTTAAAAGGAGGCGAGTAGCTATCTTGTCAAACTCTAGGCCGAACTGCGCGTTCTGCAGAGCGGCGTTTATGGTCGCTGCGTCCAGCTCTTCGGTGGTTATGCCATCATATAAAGTGAGCTGGGTCTCGGTAGCAATCTGAATTACCTTGCTGATAGGGTCCTTGATGCCGTAGCATGCCCGCTCGATAGATTTGTTGATTCGGTCGGCGTTGAAGGGCATCCGGGAACCGTCTCTTTTGGTAATTGTTAAAGTCATAGAGTTAATATTATAGACTTTGATACTCATGCGAACAAGTGAATATCTCAAAAATTTTTATCAGAGAAAGGGGACAGCCTTTCGTCAATATGGCTCCTAAAAAATCCTTTAGAAATCTGGTATAATACCCCTATGGCAGGCACAAAAAAGCGAACCAAGATAATGATTTTCGGGACTTTTGACGGATTGCATAAAGGGCATGTTAATTTCTTCAAACAGGCAAAAACCCTATCCAAAAACTCATTTTTGATAGCCTCGATTGCTCGCGATAAGAACGTAAAAAAAATAAAAAAAGCGCTCCCGATTTTATCCGAGAAAAAAAGAGCTTCCCTTGTTAGAAAAAATAAGCTAATTGATAAAACAGTGCTCGGAGGAATTAAAAATCACCTCCCGCATATAGTGAAAGAGCGTCCGGAAGTGATTGCGCTAGGCTATGATCAGACATTTTATGTCAAAAACCTAAAGCGAGACCTAAAAAAGAAAGGTATTTCCGTGAAAATAGTCCGGCTTAAGCCCTACAAAAGCAGTATTTTTAAAAATCATTTACTAAATAAAAACAGAGGATTATAATCAATGTATAAG
>CAYGDR010000065.1:0-2803 GCA_964348775.1 uncultured Candidatus Saccharibacteria bacterium
GTAGTAATCGATGTGATTAAATATATTTGGAGGCAGAGTGCGCGATAAACTTATCAGCGCCTCGAGCGTCTCGGAATGCTTCCGGCCTACGCCACGCGAGCTAGCAAGGCGATAAGGTATTGCAACCGTGTGTGGGGAGCTCCATCGCACGAAAGCATTATCCACACGACCCTTCAAGAGTTCCTGAACGCGTATCCAACCCGACAAGAGCTGGGAAGGATCCAGAACATCGGTAAGAGAACAGTTTCCCATCTCGTGTCTGCGATGAAGATTGCAGGAATACCGATCGAATAGGATAGAAATCGCGACGGCCTGAATAAGCACTAAGCTTGTTCGGGTCGTTTGTACTTAAGTGGATTTTGATAAAAGCCTGGTTATAGAGTAGAATATTTTTATGCACGACCCCGAACGAAAGCCTTCGGCTTCATACGGGGCAGGCTTGGCTTAACTTATGGAACACATAGCTTTATATCGAAAATATAGACCAAAATCCTGGGAAGAGGTTGTAGGGCAGGATCATATAGTATCCGTGCTTGAAAGCTCTGTGGAGAGCAAGAAAGTTTCTCATGCGTACTTATTTGTAGGCTCTCGGGGCACAGGCAAGACTTCTCTTGCCCGCATATTTGCTTTGTCTATCGGTGTGTCGGCAAACGATATGTATGAGATAGACGCAGCTTCAAACCGAGGCATAGAAGATATCAAAGAGCTTCGCGAGGGAGTGCGAGTGCTTCCTTTTGATTCAAAATATAAAGTTTATATTATCGATGAAGTGCACATGCTCTCAAAGGATGCTTGGGGGGCGCTTTTGAAAACTCTAGAAGAGCCTCCGAAGCACGTAATTTTTATTTTGGCCACCACAGAGCTCCAAAAAGTGCCGGACACTATTATTTCCCGCTGTCAGGTATTTAATTTTAAAAAACCGACCGATGCAGTGCTCAAGAAGCATCTTGCCGATGTGGCAAAAAAGGAAGGCGTAGAGCTTGATCCGGGCTCGGCAGAGCTTCTGGCTTTGCTTGGAGATGGCTCTTTCCGAGATGCGCTAGGTTCGCTTCAAAAAGTCTTAAATTTCAGCAAGTCTAAGAAAATCAAAAAAGAAGATGTGGAGAAGATCACCGGCGCGCCGAAAGGCGCGCTTGTGAATGATTATATTTCGGCTATCGCGGAGAAAAATGTAGAAAAGGGCATTATGGCGGTGAAAAAGGCTTCGGAGGAAAATTTAGATATGAAGCTTTTCTTTAAATTAATCATTGAAAAGTTCCGGGTGGCGATAATCCTGCGCTATGCTCCGAACCTAGAAAAAGAAATGGCAGGGGAGCTTGGCGAATCAGATTTAGAATTTTTGAAAGCCGTAGTAAAAGAAGACAAAGAGGGCATGATGCGCTCAAACGCACTCATCGTGCTCCTCCAGGGCTACAGCAACATGGATAATGCATTCATCGCCGAGCTTCCGCTCGAGCTTGCTCTGGTAAAAATCTTGGGAGAGAAATAGCCTTATTTTGTTTGACTTTTTTAAAAAATGTGTGAAGATAGTTTGAGTTTTCCTAGGAGGTAGTTTATGCAGAAAGCGATCAGGTTCAGTCAGCCGTGCCGCAACTGGGTGGTTCTGGCATGGGCGGGTGGGGGGAAACGGCTCCCCAAGAGCTTCGCAAACGGCGACGAGAGGGACACCGCCATTTACCGGCGCGTGTTGACCCTTCTCGAGTTCATGGCGACGGAGAGCATTGACGCGCTCGTCAACAACTCGCCGGAGTGGCGGGCAGAGATGACGGCACGCGGATTGCCCGAGTGCCCGAAGAGCATTTCGGTGCTCGTTGGGGTTCCGGCACCGCCGTCTGGGTATAGCAAGCGGGTGCGCCGGCGCTCCCGCCAGTGGCGCAAAACCTGGGAGGGAGCCGCGGATAACATTCTGGCCGGTCTCCATCAGCGGGTCCAGGTCGCGGCCTTGTCTGTTCCTTGCGGTGAAGGTTTGTAGGCATCGATGTCCACGGCGCGTCCTTTCGCGCCGTGGCATCACTCTTTTTAACTGATATAATGACTAAATAAAATATTGGGAGATCGTCTAACGGTAGGACAGAGGCCTTTGAAGCCTTTAATCTAGGTTCGATTCCTAGTCTCCCAGCACTTCTTCGCCTTAGCCGGATTCAGGCTCATCAGTGCCTGCGGCCGGCAATACACAAGAGAAGAAGTCCCTGAGGAATTTATGACGAAGGGCATGTTATAATTCTCTGATGTTTTTCGTTTACATCCTAGAGTGTGTTGACCAATCACTTTATGTAGGTTGTACAAATAATCTTGAAAGAAGATTAAAACAGCATAACGACTCAAAATGGGGTGCACATTACACCAAGATTCGCCGGCCAGTAATCCTTAAATATTCTGAAAATTTTACTACATTGAAAGATGCTCGAAGAAGAGAAGCGGAAATAAAAGGTTGGAGGAGGGAGAAAAAAATAAAATTAATTAACCACAATGAACCCTGAAGAAAAGTATCAGAAAAAATACTGGAAGGTTTTAAAGAATATTAAAGACAAGATTTTATTATCAGATAATAATTTAATTGAATATAAAATCTACTCTGGTATCTTAACAGGGGGACACGACGAACCATCTCAAAAAGAAGAACTAATTATTCTAAAGAGAATAAAAAATGAAGGAGGTATAGAAATAGTACAAGACGCTACTAACCTAGTTTATACAGGGTTATCAGATTTGAGACTTGATTTACTTGTCTTGCCTAAATTTGATGAAATTTATTATAGGTATAAAGAGATGAATAAAGAACCTAAAAATCAAACAATAACAA
>CAYGDR010000066.1:0-2766 GCA_964348775.1 uncultured Candidatus Saccharibacteria bacterium
AAACATGAGGGAGGGCCGGGCGCATGCTCGGCCTTTTCGTTTATGCTAATATACATACATATTATTTATGGATAAATCTCAAATTTTGATCATAGACTGCGGAAGCCAATATACCCAGATAATCAGGCGCAGCCTGCGCTATTTGGGCTTTCATTCGGTCATTTTGCCTCCTGTGGGCTCCGTAGAATGGGCTAAAGAGAACAAACCCAAATGTATTATCCTCTCAGGCGGATCGGCGAGCGTATATGACGCGGATGCGCCGGAATTGAGCGAAGAGCTTCTTACGCTCAACATACCAATTCTAGGAGTGTGCTATGGCATGCAGTGGCTAGCCTATGTGCATGACAAAAATTCGATCCAAAAAGTGCAGGAAGGAAAGTCTTATGGGCCGGTAGAAGTTGCTCTCGGCAAAAGCAGGCTTTTTGAAAACTTGAAAAATAAAATAAATGCCTGGTCTTCTCACGGGGATTCGGTAAAGCATGCACCGGCCGGCTTTACTACTACAGCAACCTCAAAAGAGGGAACAGTGAATGAGGGAATGGAAAATATTGAGAAGAAACTTTACGCAGTGCAATTTCACCCGGAGGTGGAGCAGACCGAAGATGAAAATGTAATCTTGCTCAATTTCGTGGAGAAGATCTGCGGCTGCACTAGGGACTATGACAAGAAAGATGTGATAAACGAGATCAGGGAAAAAACAAAACAAGCTTTAGGTGACGGTATCGCTATCATAGGCGTCTCCGGCGGAGTGGATTCTACGGCGCTCGCCGCGATACTTACTCCAGCTTTAGGAGATAAACTCAAAGCATTTATGATAGATACCGGAGGCATGCGCAAAGAAGAAGTGGAAAGGGTAAAAGAGATCGCATCCAAAGCAGGGATAAATTTAGAAGTAGTAGATAAATATAAAGATAGATTCATATCAGAAATTGGCAAGACCATCGATGCCGAAGAAAAGCGTGCGAGCTTCCGGAAAGTCTACGGCGAGGTATTTAAAGATGTGGCCAAGAGCTATGGGGCCACCCATATGATCCAGGGCACTTTGGCTACCGATCTTATCGAGTCCGGGGCCGCCGGCAAGTCCGCCATGATCAAGACTCATCACAATGTACAGCTTGATCTGGGGCTCACCGAGATTATGCCCTTGGAAGATTTCTTTAAATTCGAGGTGCGGGAGATGGCAAGGGGATTTGGGCTAGAGGAATTACTAGCAGGCCGCCAGCCATTCCCGGGGCCGGGATTATATCTGCGAGTCGTGGGCACTCCGGTGACAGCGGAGCTTTTGGATATAGTGCGGGAAGCAGATGCGCAAGTGGCTGAAATATTAAAAAAGCACGGAGTCTATGACCAGATATCCCAGAGCATTGTGGCTCTCCTAGGGGTAAACACTGTGGGCGTCAAAGGCGACGGCAGGGTATATGGGCACTCGCTCGTAGTGCGCACGGTGGAGACGGTGGATTTTATGACCGTAAAAGGTTTTTATCTTTCACCCGAAATCTGTGAAGAGATCACCAGCACCCTCATCAAACATCCAAAAATAGTGCGAGTATTTTACGATTGGACTTCCAAACCTCCGGCTACTACCGAGTTTGAATAATGCAAAGTTTTACCAAAAAAGAAAAAGAGTTATTTAAAAAGCTCAACACTCCTGCCAAGGTGCAGGATTTTTTGAATGGTATGAGGTTCAATTTTGAGAAGGGTGGGGAGACTTTAAGATCGCCCCTTTTTACGATAAGAGCCAAAGAGGCTCATTGCCTAGAAGGGGCGCTCCTAGGGGCATATATCTTGTCTTTAAAGGGTTTTAAGCCCTATTTGATGCACCTAAAGGTAGAGAAGAGCGATTATGACCACGTGGTAGCCCCTTTTAAAATAGGCGGGCTTTGGGGCGCTCTTTCCAAGACCAATCATGCGGTCCTGCGGTACAGGGAGCCAGTATATAAAAGCATCCGCGAGCTCGCGATGTCGTATTTTCACGAATATTTTCTAAACGACGGCACGAAAACTTTGAGGCAATATTCTGCACTCTTAGACCTAAACGATTTTGAAAAAGACTGGCCTACCCATAGGCAAGGCCTATGGGGGATAGACGAAGAGCTCGATAAAATAAAGCATTTCAGTATTTTGCAAAAGACTGCAATAAAAAAACTCCGCAAAGCCGACCGAGTAGAGATACAGGCGGGGAAAATTGTAGAATATAAAAATTCTTGAGGGGAGCCCTCAAGAATGATATACTCATTATATGGAACGCAAGACCAAATTTGCAATTGAAGAGTATTACCATATATACAGTCGTGGTGTAGAAAAAAGGAAAATCTTTCTTAATTATAAAGATTACCAAAGGTTCACAGCCCTTCTTTACATAATGAATAGGGATGAACCTTTTAATTTTTCAGACTTTTTGAAATCTCACAAAATTGAAGAAATTTTTAATGAAAAAATAGAGAAGCCGTTAGTTCATATTTTAAGTTATACTCTTATGCCGAACCATTTTCATTTATTAATTTATGAATACAAGGAAGGTGGGATCAGTAAATTTATGATGCGTTTGCTGACTGCTTATTCAATGTATTTTAATGTAAAATACAAAAGAAGTGGCCCTTTATTTATGCGTCCTTTTAGATCGCAACATATTTCTGGTGAGTCTCAATACTTGTGGATATTCTCCTATATCCACCTAAACCCTTTGAAGATAGTAGGGGAGACTCTTAAAAATAACTCCCAGAATGATTTTGAAGAAAAATTTCTAAAAGAATATCATTATTCGAG
>CAYGDR010000067.1:0-2476 GCA_964348775.1 uncultured Candidatus Saccharibacteria bacterium
CACGAAATATTTCTGTAGGAATCGATCTAGGCTCTAGCACGACGAGAGTCGTAGTAGGAGAGTTTTTAAAAGGAGAAAGCACTCCTAAGATTATCGGCGCGGGCGAAAGCCCGACGGAGGGCATCAGGCACGGCTATGTGGTAAATGTAGAGGAGGCAGCAGCCTCCGTGAGAAAGGCTGTCGCTCTCGCAGAAAAAACTAGCGGAGAAAAAATCAAGCGAGCTTTTGTCGCCCTTTCCGGCAACACTCTAAAGAGCGAGGTCTGCACTGGAGTCTCCATCATCACCATGGCTTCCGGCGAAGTAACCGCTCTTGATGCAAACAAGGCGCTTGAAGAATGCGAAGAAAACCTCAATCTAAACAACAAGAAAATCATCCAAGTAGTTCCACTTTCCTACCGGCTGGATGGCAAAGAAGTAGAAGGCCGGCTCGAGGGCCTAAAGGGAAATAAGCTCGAGGTAAAGGCCCTTTTTGTAACTTATTCGGTGCTTCATCTGGAAGACCTGCTTACCGTGCTGGCGGAAGCCGGAGTGGAGACCATAGATGTGGTGCCTTCCGGGGTGGCCGGAAGCCTTGTTGCCCTATCAGACCGCCAGAAAATCGCGGGCGGAGCGCTCGTCGATATCGGAGCGGAAAAAGTTTCAATATTTGTTTTTGAGAACGGGCTTTTGTCTTCGGTGCACACTTTTTCGCTCGGCGGAGCGGACATCACAAATGACATCGCGCTCGGAATGAAGATCCCACTCGAAACCGCAGAGTCCCTGAAGCTCGGAAATTTGATAGAAGAATTTTCCAAGAAAAAACTGGAAGAAATCATCGAGGCTCGCCTCGGAGACATATTTGAGCTTATTGAAAATCATCTGAAAAAAATAAAGCGCGCGGAGCTCCTGCCTGCAGGCATAGTCTTCGTAGGCGCCGGGGCAAACATTCCTTCGCTTGAAGAATTTGCGAAATCCGCTTTAAGGCTCCCCTGCAGAGTGGGCACGACGGAAATTTTCGGCGCAAACAAGACAAAGCTTCGCGACCCGGCATGGTTTACTGCACTAGGGCTCATTTTTGGCACGGAAAGCGGGCAAAGCTACCGGGAAGGATCTTTTGGCCGGGCATTTAAGGACCTAAAAAATACTTTAAAATCAAGCTTAAAACAGCTGATGCCGTAGGAATTAGGTTCTAGGTTCTAGGGGTTAGTTTTTAGAAAAATATAATAAAGTTGCTTTTTTAAACCCGAGTGGTAGTATGCTTTGTATGCCAAAAGTAAACCAACCAATACAGAGTTTTGCGCGAATCATGGTGATCGGTGTCGGAGGCTCCGGCAAAAACGCCATCAACCACATGATCAACTCTAAAGTGAAAGGCGTATCATTCATTTCTATGAATACTGACACGCAAGACCTGCATCACTCTCTTGCAGAAAAGAAAATCCATATTGGAAAAAATCTTACCAAAGGCTTGGGCGCCGGAATGAATCCGGAAGTCGGCAAGAAAGCTGCTGAAGAAACTAAATCAGAAATCCAAGATGTTATGAAGGGCGCAGACATGGTCTTCATCGCCTGCGGAATGGGCGGAGGCACCGGCACAGGAGCAGCACCTATCGTAGCTCGTGCGGCAAAAGAGCAGGGCATACTCACAGTAGCTGTCACCACTAAGCCATTCTTTTTTGAAGGCAATCACCGCATGAAAATTGCTGAAAAAGGAATCGAGGAGCTTGCTAAGGAGGTGGACGCTATCATCACCATTCCAAACGACAAATTGCTCCAGCTGGCCGATAAAAACACTAATTTTAAGGATGCTTTCGCCCAATGCGATGATGTCCTAAGGCAAGCAGTAGAGGGCATTTCTGACCTTATAACCACCCCTGGAATCATAAATGTGGACTTTGCGGACATTAAGGCTGTGATGTCTGAGGCTGGCAGCGCGCTGATGGGCATAGGCCTTGCCTCTGGAGACAAGCGCGCTGAAAAAGCCGCTCTCCAGGCTATCAATTCCCCTCTTCTTGAAGTTTCTATAAACGGCGCAAAGGGAGTGCTGTTTGCAATCTCCGGCGGAGACGACATCACCATCCACGAAATCCAGGACGCCGCAAAAGTTATTACCGAATCTATCGACAAGGATGCAAAGGTTATCTTTGGGACTATCAAGGACGACAAGCTGAAAAAGGGCGAGCTCAAGGTCACTGTCATCGCTACTAGCTTCGGCACCGAAGCTCCCAGAAAAAGCCTCTTCTCTTCAGTCTCTAGCCCGCTCCTAAAAGATGAAAATCCTGCTCAAGTAAAAAAGGAAATACATAATACTATCGATAGCAACCGAGGCTCAAATGACTTTCTAAAGAAGCCTGAAAAGAAGCAAGAGGAAGAAATCATAATCGAAGACGATGGCGATGACTGGTCTGCCGTACCAGCATTTCTCCGAAGGAATAAGAAGTAATACCACCTCGCCTTTCAGGCACTCCTCCTACTTTAGGAGGAGAGGAATCTTC
>CAYGDR010000068.1:0-2382 GCA_964348775.1 uncultured Candidatus Saccharibacteria bacterium
GATGTCTGGTAAGATGGGCGGCAGGCCGAAGGCTCTTACCGAATACGGCACCCAGTTGATCGAAAAGCAGAAGATCCGATTTTCTTACGGCATCAGCGAGCGCCAGCTTTCAAATTATGTGAAGAGAGCAACCCAGGTAAAAGGCGCAGGCACCGCAGAGAAATTTTACGAAGAGCTTGAATCCAGGCTAGACAATGTCGTCTACCGCATGGGCCTATCGCCATCTCGGCGCGGAGCCAGGCAGATGGTCTCTCACGGCCACTTTATAGTAAATGACCATAGGGTGACTGTGCCTTCATATGCGCTCAAGCCGGGAGACATGATAAAGATTCGCGAAGGCTCCAAAGGAAGCAAATTATTTGAAAACCTGGAAGGGAGGCTAAAGGAATACAACGCTCCTTCCTGGATGAACTTCGATGTGGCGACTCTTGCAGGAAAAGTTTTAGAGGCTCCAAAAGCCACCGAGACTTTCCTTGATTTGAACGCAGTGCTCGAGTTTTATAGCCGTTAATTTTTAGTAATATTATTAGCTTTTAACTTTATAAATTTTATAACCTTTAACTAAACATATGCCTGAATATAAAATAATTATGCCTTCTAAGCCTCGAGTAGTTTTAGAAGAGGGAAACAAAGGAGTGTTTGAGATAGACGGCCTTTACCCTGGCTACGGGCACACTTTGGGAAACAGCCTAAGGCGCATCATTTTGTCGTCTCTTCCGGGCGCGAGCATCACCTCGATAAAAATCGACGGCATTTCTCATGAATTTTCTACCATTGAAGGCATAAAGGAGGATGTAATCGTGATGATCTTAAACATGAAGAGGATCAGATTTAAAATGCTCTCTGACGAGCCTCAGACCGTGTCTTTGACAGTAAAAGGCCCGAAAGATGTGAAGGCTTCTGATCTTAAGACTGGCGGGCAGGTAGAAATCCTCACTCCAGATCAGCATATCGCTGAAGTTACTGGAAAGGTAAATCTAAATATCGAGTTGAAGATTGAAAAAGGCTTGGGCTTTATCTCAAAAGAAGTCGTGCAGAAAGAAAAAGTGGACATTGGCACTATCGCGGTAGATGCGATTTTCACTCCTATCAGGAGAGTTGCTTATGAAGTAGAAAACATGCGCGTGGGAGACAAGACAAACCACAACCGCCTCCGCATATCTATCGAAACCGACGGCACCCTTACTCCTCGCGAGGCAATGACCGAGGCTATTGCTATCATGATAAACCAGCTCAAGGCTATTATCGATTTCAAAGAGCCGGAGCTTCCGGAGTCTCCAGCTGAAGTTTCTAATTCTTTAGAAAAAGAAGAAATGAGGGCTGAAAAGAAAGATGATTTTTCAGATGTGCTGAAGACCCGCACAGACTCTCTAGACCTGTCTACTAGAACCTTAAATGCCCTTACAGCGGCAAACATCCGTACCCTGGGAGGCTTGGCTAGAAAGAAGAGAGAAGATCTCCTCGAAGTAGAGGGCATAGGCGAGAAAGGTATTTCTGAAATCAAGAAAGTATTATCAAAATTTGGTCTTAATCTTAAAGAATAACTAGAACCTAGAAACTAGAACCTAATTTATGCGCCACGGAAATAATAAAAGAAAATTCGGACTGGAAAAGAATGAGCGCAAGGCGCTTATGAATTCTTTGGCTGCAAACCTGATCGTGCGGGAAAAGATCAAGACCACTTTGCCGAAGGCAAAAGAGCTTCGCCCTTTTATTGAAAAGCTTGTGAGTTCCGCTAAAAAGGGAGATTTGGCCACCAAGAGAGTAGTGATTTCAAAGCTCTCTGGCAGGACACGCGAAACCAAGAAGCTTTTTGAGGTCATTGCTCTAAAGTATAAAGACAGAAAAGGAGGATATACCAGGATCACCAAGCTTGGCGCTAGGAAGTCTGACGCTGCGCCTATGGCAAATATCGAATTTGTATAGTTCGATAAGCTCACTACAAGTAATATGAAAACAAAGATAAACAAAATTGAAGCAAATAAAGAAGTAAGAGTGATAGATGCATCCGGCAGAACGCTCGGCCGTCTGGCTACAGAGGTGGCTGTTTCTTTGATGGGTAAGGACAAGCCGATGTTCCAGCGGAATTCATACAGCGGAGCGCCTGTAAAGGTTGTGAATGCGGGCAAGATCAAGATCACAAATAAAAAGCTTAGCGAGCTTTACCACACCCGATACTCCGGCATTCCAGGAGGGCTCAAGGTCATGACTGGCCACTACACGCTCGAGAAAAAAGGCATGAAGGAGCTTGTCAGGCTGGCTACTTATAATATGCTTCCTGGAAACAAATTGCGAAGAGAAATGATGAAGAATTTAACAATCGAAGAATAAAAATACCTGTCCCGTACTAAATTTTTGATTACGGGGCATAAAGATAAACAT
>CAYGDR010000069.1:0-2355 GCA_964348775.1 uncultured Candidatus Saccharibacteria bacterium
TATAGTAAAGAATACGCAGAGCTAAGAACTTACAAAACTAAAAGTAAAAATGCACAAGAGGCACACGAAGCCATCAGGCCAACAGACGCCACGAAAGAAAAAGCCGGAAACAATGAAGACCAGAAAAAACTGTACCGCCTTATTCGAGAAAGAACTATTGCTTCGCAAATGACCGACGCAAAACTTATGCGCACAAAAATTACCGCTAATATTAAAGAAGGTGCCATTCCTGATTTTTCCGCCACTGGTTCACGAGTCATCTTTGATGGCTGGCTCGCTTGTGATTCTCGTGCCAGAGGTGAAGATGTGGAACTACCAAAATTAAATACCAGCGAAGCATTGGCCCTGAAAGAAATTCTTAGCGAAGAAAAACACACTGAGCCACCTTCTCGTTATTCAGAGGCTGGTCTTATTAAAGAACTGGAGAAGCGCGGTATTGGACGGCCCTCCACTTATGCTTCTATCATAAAAACTCTCTATGACCGCAAATATGTTGACAAAGAAGGACGAGCTCTGAAACCTACCGACACCGGCGAGGTTGTCAGCTCATTCCTTGAGGAAAATTTTATGAGCTATATAAACGACACATTCACTGCTGAAATGGAAGATGAGCTTGATGACATTGCTTCAGGAAAAAGAGAATATCTTAAAACTCTTCAAGATTTCTATACGCCATTCCATAAAGATGTTAAATCTAAGGAAAAAATAGATAAAATTACAAATTTAGGTCCAGCACCAAAAGAATGGAGATGTCCTGTCTGCGGTAGTCCAATGATTATCAAACTCGGCCGAGGCGGAAAATTTATGAGCTGTGAACGCTATCCTGACTGCGAAGGTGCGCGTCGCATAGACGGTTCGGTTGTTGAACCGAACAAACCAATCGGAACTGATCCAAAAACCGGCTTACCAATCTTTGTTATGGATGGACGCTTTGGACCATATGTTCAGATTGGCGAAAAAACAAAAGAAAACCCTAAACCACCGCGCTCAAGCGTACCTAAAGAAGAAAAAGATCCTTCAACTATTACCCTCCAGGATGCTCTTAAATATTTAAGTTTACCTCGCGTACTCGGCATCCAACCAGAAACGGGAAAGGAAATCATCGCCAACATTGGACGCTTTGGTCCATATGTCATGCATGATGGCGATTTCCGTTCTCTAAAAAAGGACTCCGGCGATGATGTCTACACTATTGAACTTCCCCGTGCGCTTGAAATATTTAAAGAGGAGAAAAAAGTCGGCCGAAGAGGCCGGAAAAAGAAAGAATAAAGATAAAAAGAAAGTTTGAAAACTGCTCCAAAAAGGAGTAGTTTTCAATTATATGATTCAGCTACTAGGGAAAATATTGGAAAATCCAGCCTATAAAGAAGCAGACAAAAAGCTCATAGAGAAAGCTTTTGAGGTGGCCAAATTAGCTCACGCCGGACAAAGGCGCTTGTCCGGAGAAGAATATTTAATCCATCCAGTCCACGTAGCCTACTTTTTATCAGAATTGGGTCTGGACTCAGCCACGGTTGCTGCCGGAATTTTGCATGACATAATTGAAGACACTCCTATCACCCACAAAGGGCTAGAAAAAGAATTTGGAAAAGACATAGCTTTTCTTGTTGAGGGTGTGACCAAGCTAAGCAAAATAGAATATACTGAATCCGCCAGCTGGCGGACCAATGAAAATAAAAGTCGCACGGATCACCTAAACTCTTTAAAAAAGATGATTTTTGCCATGGCTGAAGATATCAGGGTCATCTTGATAAAACTCGCCGACCGTTATCACAACATGGAAACTTTAGGATTTAAAAATGAATCTGACCGAAAAAAAATTGCGCTTGAGACTTTGGAAATATATGCGCCCATTGCAGCCAGACTTGGAATGGGCCGGCTAAAAGGCGAACTTGAAGACATGGCATTCCCCCATGCTTACCCTGTTGAATATTCTCAGCTCATAAAAAAAGTAAAAGAAAAATATACTGACCGGATAAAATATATAGATAGAACTAAGCCGATTATAAAAAGACATCTGACCGACGTCGGAATAAAAATTCTAGAAATGAATTCCCGAGCTAAACACTACTATAGCTTGTACGGCAAAATGCTCAGAAAAGAAATGGATGCCGATAAAATTTTTGATTTAGTGGCAATGCGCATTATTGTTCCGGATATCAACTCATGTTATGAGGCGCTTGGTGTAATCCATAAATTTTATAAACCCCTACCCGGTCTGATAAAAGATTACATAGCCCTGCCAAAACCCAACGGATACCAATCTCTACATACAACCATTTTTTGTGAAAAGGGCCGAGTGGTTGAAATACAGATAAGAACTGCGGGGATGCATGAATATGCCGAAAATGGTAT
>CAYGDR010000070.1:0-2285 GCA_964348775.1 uncultured Candidatus Saccharibacteria bacterium
AATAATTTTTGCCGACGAGCCGACAGGCAATCTTGATTCAAAAAGCGGGCAGGGAATCGTTGAACTTTTGTTGTCGCTTAACCGCGAAAAGAACCAGACGATGATCATCGTAACGCACGACGAATATATTGCCCAAAAATCTAAGAAAATTATTCATCTAAGAGCTCAAAATCATCCCCAGGGCTTGTTAGATTTTTCATTTTTCGGACAAGATACAGCGCGCCCGAGGCCAGACTTATGAAAAGCACAAAAGCCATAACGGGAATTAGTGAATTTTTTTCCTTCCCCTCTGCTCTATCCACAGATAGCGCATTTGCCGCCAAATTCTCGCTTGGAATGAATGCATTTTGATCCACAATTTTTCCAACTTGAACAGGATATTCATTTTTTGATACGGCCTGCACTGCTTTTACAGTTTGGCCCGAAACTTTTACCGGCTCGGCCACGGCATGATTATCGTACATAACTTCTCCCTGGGAAGACATCAGCTTCAGACTGTTTTTGTCCGAATAATTCAACCCTGTCAGATACGGCGAAAGCATTATCTTCTTTTTTGGGCCAAGAATGGTGTTCTTTGGAAAAACAAAAGAAACCCGGTCGCTCTGGAGCACCCATTTGGAAATATCTGCTTCAGACGACGCTTCGTTTGAAAGCTCGATAAAGAAATCTGTCTCGTTGCCTAGATTTGATATTATCACTCCGGGCTCAATCACTTTGATTGTCATTTTGTCTGTCGCATCAAGAACTTCGGAATAGTAGCCCGAATAATATTCGAGCGACACGGCATACTCGCCTGGATAAAAATAAATATGGGAGAATTTTTCTTCATAATTCGCTTTGACTTCCCTCGAGCCTCCGTCGCCGAAATTCCAAAAATATTTTCCGCTTGCGAGCCTTTCTCCGCTATGCCCGTAAGATGTCGCTTCGAAATAAATCGGAATCCCAGCCAAGGCCGAAGTTTTGGCTTGTATGTTAGTTTTTATTTCATAAACCACGGGCTTTTTTGTTTCAGTTGTTTGAGGTGCGGTACCGCCCGAAGAACTTCCGACGCTTCCTCCTCCACTGCCAGAACCAGGCAAAGCGCCAGAGCTGTTTGCCGCACCAGGAGTTGGAGTAGCTCCGCTCCAGGCGCCGGATATTTTTTGGAGAGTGTTGCCGTCTCCAGCCCCGCCTTGTGAGGATGCATAATTAAACTCATCTACGGTGGCAAGAGAAGAATCTAAGAGCTTTAGTGTCGCCCCGGTATTATTTAAAGTAGTTATTCCGGTGTCATATACTGTGCCGGAAAAACTCGGGTTATCAATGAGAAAAGTATCTTTGTCTCCGGCAAAAATAACATGCGCACCAGCTGGAATTGAAAAATTAACTTCGCCATTTATCGTGCGATTTGCTCCGCCGTCATAGATCCTCCAGGCCGATGCATCTATGGATACATCGCTCCCATCAGGATTGTATATCTCTACCCACTCCCGACTTTTTGAGTTGGTAGAATCGGAGCCGGAAAGATCATACATGACTTCATGTATCATAAGGCCTGCATAAGCCAGATGCCACGAAGAAAAGAGGAAAGCTCCAAAGAAAACTAGCATTAGATTTTTCCGCATGTTGTGATATTATTCTAGCATGGCAAATGAACAATCTAGAATTGATTTTCTCGCTGTTGGGGATATCGTGGTAGACGCTTTTATCAGACTTAAAGATGCTCATGTAAACTGCAGGATTGATAACAGCGCGTGCGAGCTTTGTATCCGCTTTGGAGACAAAGTGCCCTATGAATCAGTGACCGAAGTGTCTGCAGTTGGCAACAGCCCAAACGCTGCCGTGTCTGCCGCCCGGCTAGGACTTAAATCAGCGCTGGTTACCCATATCGGAGATGATGAGAATGGAAAAAAATGCCTAGAGAGCCTAAAGAAAGACGGCGTGATGACTGATTTCGTAGACGAAGAAAAAGGGAAGAAAACAAATTATCATTATGTGCTTTGGTATGAGATTGATCGAACTATTTTAGTCAAACACACTGAGTTTGCTTACAAATTCCCTGCCCTGCCTCCTGTGTCTTGGATGTACCTAAGTTCCTTGGCGTCAAACACAGTGCCATATCATCTGGAAATAGCAGAATATTTGAAGGCCCACCCGGGAACCAAGCTCGCATTCCAGCCAGGAACTTTTCAGATCAAGCTTGGCGTAGAAAAATTAAAAGATATTTATGCCCGCACCGAAATATTTTTCTGCAATAAAGAAGAGGCGCAATTGATCACTGGAAAAGACACGCAGGATATTTTAGA
>CAYGDR010000071.1:0-2279 GCA_964348775.1 uncultured Candidatus Saccharibacteria bacterium
GATTTAAACACACCCTCATATAATTTCCCAGTCCGTTTGTATTTTTTATTAAAGTACATTGTATAGCTCGTCATTAGTTTGAGCATGTATTTTGAAATACCTCCTTCTCTTTTTCCTCTGACAAGAATATGGAAATGATTTGGCATAAGACAGTAAGCCCCGATATCAATTATACTTTCCCCGCGATCAAATTTTTTATTTATATTTCTCAATTCAATACTTTTTTGGGTGTTGCATACATACATCAAAAACAAAAAATGCTCGTAATCATGCTTATCCATGAAAATTTTTCTTTTTTCAGTACCTCGATTATATAAGTGGTAATATTCGCCTATAACGAAATTTTGTTTTCTCAGGGCCATATAAACATCATAGCACATAAATACGGAGGCAACGCCTCCGTATTTTCTGGATGCTGTGTTAAAGAGACTGAGGGCTGAATTTTAGGCGCTCCTCCTTGCCGGAGATTATCCTGTCGATCTGAAAAAATTTATTCTGTTTCGTGATATTTTTCTTTACTGTTATGCCTCCCCATTTATCGAGCCTGATTTCTACTAAAAGGCCTTGCATGGTTGGCGCGCTCCAGCTTTGGTCAAAAAGGAAATTCCCGAGCGAGTACATTATGTAGCCGTTTTTATATACTTCTGTATCCTGGGCCACATGCGGATGATGACCCACTACTATTTTTGCGCCATTATCTATGGCCTTATGCGCTAGATCTTCCTGCCGGGCATTGTGGATGGGTTTATATTCCTCGCCAAAATGAAATGACACTATCAGGTGGTCGACTTGTTTTGATGCATTCTGCACTATTTCTGCAAAGCGCGGGTCACTTACCAGGAGGAGGCCGGCGCTATCTTCTTTTACCTCTAAAAATTTTGGCCCCACATCAGAGAATCCCAGAAAGCCTATCTTCATGCCGTGTTCTTCGATAATCCTAGGATTTTCTGCTTCCGCTTTATTCATTCCTCCGCCAGTATAGGCTATTTCATTTTCTTTGAGCCGGCTAAGGGTGTCAGTGTAGGACACAGAGCCCCAGTCGCCGACATGGTTGTTCGCCATAGAAAATATATTAAATCCCGCATTTTTGAGCGCAGGCACTACAGCCGGATCCATGTGGAAAGAATAAAGGCTTCCCAAATCCTTGCCCTTGTCGGAGGCCGTACCTTCTAAATTGCCAAATACTATATCGGCCCTTTTTAAAATTTCTCCTTTGGGAAAAAGTGCGCTGTAATCTCCCGCCAGTTTTTTTATTACCGAGTTTTTCACTCCGCGGTCGAGCATGATGTCTCCCACAAACGCCAGGTCCACAAAGTTTTGCTCTATGTCCGGCAGAGTTAGGCGCTCTTTAATCCAGTCTGTGTTTGCATCTGCAGTTCCTCCGTAATAAATATTTTTCCGAAGAAACTTTACAATAGTGTCGACATCTCTTTGCCGGTTCTTGCTGCGCAATAGGGCAATTCCGATTGGTCGAGTGCCAGTTTCTCCGAGTGGAAGGGCAAAAACAGATACCGCAGTCTGGAGCGATTCGTCTATGTATCCGCTTTTCCCGCCGAGATATCCATCTCTATTTAAAAACTGGCTTATGTTGGACCAGATATGTTTTTTATTTTTGTATATTTTTTCATGAGTCAGAAACAAAAGGTCAGGTTTAGACTGGTACAAATATCCTGCCAGTTTGAAAATGTCTTCCGCGGTGGATATATTTTTCTCCGATAACCCGCTCGGATCTAAAAAAGAAGTATTTATCATCTTGAGGCTTTTCGCGCCGTCATTCATTCGCGCGATAAACTGATCCCGCCCGAAAAACTCGGCTATTGCCTCTGCGGCGTCGTTTGAAGACTCAAGCAACAGGGGATATAGAAGCTCGCCTACTTTTATATCTTCTCCGGCTTTAAGAGAGCCGTTGCCTCCATAAGTAGCTACGGCTTTTTTTGATATTTTTGCCGTTTCAGTATCTTTCCCGAGTTCTTTAGACACAAGAGCCGTTATAAGTTTTGAAATGGATGCAATAGGGAGCTTTGTGTCCTTGTTTTTCGCAAAGATTATCTCTCCGGTGCCCAAATCTCCCACCATATATGCCTCCGCTGAAAGCTTTGGCTCTCTGGCGGTGCTGGTTTTTACATAAAAATACTGAGGCTTGCTATCGTCAAGCTTCGCGTTTATCGCGGTCGCTGTTATTTTCGGAGGATCTGTAGGGGTATTTTTGGCCAAATTTTCCGACAAAAAGTAAGCTGAAAAAAATCCTACAAAGAGAAAAAATACGAGCAATATTTTTA
>CAYGDR010000072.1:0-2249 GCA_964348775.1 uncultured Candidatus Saccharibacteria bacterium
GGTCATATACTTGGGCTATCTAGCTTTCAAAGTGTGGGTCCACTACATCCGGCAGGATTTTATTTCCGGCATAGAATATGTGCTCCTTGAAATCGTTCCTCCGCGCGATGTTGAGCGCTCTCCGCTTGCTATGGAGCTTTTCCTCTCAAATGCTCTTTATCACTGGAGCATGAAAGGAGGCAGGGAAGAGTATTGGCAGGGAGCTGTGTGGTTTTGGTTTTCGCTTGAAATTGCTTCCATAGACGGCCAGGTGCATTTCTACATCAGGACGCCTTCCCGAATCAGAAGCCTGATCGAGACTCAGATGTACGCGCAGTATCCGCAGTCTCAAGTAAAAGTGGTGGAAGATTATACGCTCGCGGTGGACGAGATTACCCCGGAGTCTAAATGGAATGCTTGGGGCTGTGAATTTAGGCTAGTAAAGCCGGAAGCTTTTCCAATAAAAACTTATGTTAATTTCGGGCTCGACGAAGACCCAAAAGAAGAATACAAAGTCGATCCGATTTCGCCTCTTATAGAATTTTTCGGATCGCTCCAAAAAGGAGAGCAAGCTTGGCTTCAAATTGTGATTACTCCGGCAAAAAAAATGTGGAAGACCAAGGGTACTTGGTTTGGCAAGCATGACTGGATAGAGGAAACAAAAATACAGGTGAAAGCGCTGCTTTATCCTTACGCTAGACAGAACAAGACATACGGAGGTGCGGAAGGAGCATTCAACCTTGAATTTCGTACTCCTGATTTCTTAAAAAATACGATAACAGCCATGAATTTAAAAACTGGCAAGCTCGGCTTTGAGACGGGGATCCGGCTCATGTATGTTGCGCCAAAGACAATATACCCTATGGGGAAAAGGACCAATGCTTCAAGAGATATCCGCTTGGTCATGCGCCAATATGCTCTGCCGGACTGCAATGAATTTTACCGCTTTAATAGTGCCCAAGGGGATGCGCTGGGGTCCGGTATCATGGGTCTTTCCTCGAAAGAGGTGATGGTTTTAGCAAACAGAATGCTTCACGAATACCGCGAAAGAGCTTTCTATCATCTTCCTCTGCGCCACCATCTTTTTCACGAGCACACTTTCCTTGTTTCTTCTCACTGGACTCATGTATGGTACATGTTCTTTGTGAAGCGAATTTTTCTGCCATATATACACCATCAGACATATATATTAAATACCGAAGAACTTGCTACTATCTGGCACTTCCCGGGCCAGATACTCAAAGTGCCTACGCTCGAGCGCATCGAATCCAAAGAGGCTTCTCCTCCTACCAATTTGCCAGTATAATTTCATAATATGGATGACCTAACCCAGGACACACAACAAAATACACAGGGTTCCCCTGTGGTACACAAGGGAACCCTGTGGGCTGGCACAGCAGCCGTCTTGTTTTTTATTTTCTTGTTCTTTTTTTTTGTTTCCGCGCCAGCCGAATTTCCCGAAGGAGCTATTTTTAATATAAAAGAAGGCTCGGGACTTCGAACTGTTTCTCTAGATCTTAAAAATCAAAATCTTATAAGATCTCGGACAATTTTCGAAGCTTTTGTAATCTTATACGGCGGGGAAAAGCATATTATCCCTACGGACTATTTATTTGAAAACAAAGAGTCTGCGCATGTAATTGCCCGCCGTATCTCGCTAGGGCAGAGCCATCTAGCCCCGGTAAAAATTACAATCCCCGAAGGCTTTAACACTTCCGAGATAGCCGAGCTCGCGTCCTCGCTGCTTCCTTATTTTGACAAGGCAAAGTTTTTAAACTTAGCCAAGGAAGGCTACCTTTTCCCAGACACTTATTTTTTCTTTACCACTGCCTCCGCCCCAGATGTGCTAAAAGCCTTTTCGGATAATTATGAAAAAAAATTAACTCCTGTGCGAAGTGAAATAGCACGGGTGGGCAAAGACGAAGCGAGCATAATCAAGATGGCTTCGGTGATAGAGCGGGAAGCAAAGGGCGATACAGATAGGGATATAGTTTCTGGAATTTTATGGAAGAGGATTTCAATAGGCATGCCCCTTCAGGCTGACGCCGCACCGGAGACTTACCAAAACAAGGGCCTGCCGAAAAATCCCATCGCAAATCCCGGACTCTCCTCTATTAATGCCGCTATCAATCCCAAATCTTCACCCTATCTGTATTATCTTCACGATAAAGACGGGGGCATTCACTATGCGAAGAATTTTACCGAGCATAGGCAGAATATAAATAAATATTTGAAATAATGTGATTTAGCAAATGTATACGATCGTATAC
>CAYGDR010000073.1:0-1958 GCA_964348775.1 uncultured Candidatus Saccharibacteria bacterium
ATATATAATTCATTTATGGAAACAGGACGTTTTTCTATAGAAACCGGCAAAGCCAGCGAGGTAGCTCGAACCGAACTTCAGTCGCTGAGAGCTCGGGCGAGCGAGATAGAAGCCAAACTTAAAATGGAAGATTACTCTTCTGCTACGGAAGGGCAAAAGAAGGCCTCTCGTCAGGCGGTTGGAGAAGAATGGCGGGAGGCCGTCCAGAAACCATCGCCTGGAGAGTCGCCCCGAGTGTTATCGCATCCTGATGCTATTACTCTTAAACTTTCACCGGAAGAGCATGATGAGAGAATGGCTGAGTTTATTTACATTCTCCAAGAAAATGGAGTAGCTAAAGCGATAGAGGCAGTTGAGGCAAGAGGAAATTCCCATCTTATAGATGATTTTCATAAGGTGCTGGTAGAGTGGGTCAGTGAAGGTTTTGAGGCTAAGGGTTCTGAAAGCAAGGTTTACAAAGTGCCTCTTTCAATGGTTCTTTATGAAGTAACTCTTCCTCTGGCTGGATTTGAAAAGGATAAGACTACTGACCAGACGAAATTTTTGCATGAGTCCGTGTCTCTTATGGAGCAGTTGTATCGGGCAATGCTTCAGATGGATACTAAAAACGGAGAATACTTATCCTTTGAAATAGCCAATCCTGCCGGGGCACTTCATACCAGTGTATATATTGCCGTTCCGAAGAACAGAAAAGAGATGTTCCAAAAAATCTTGTCTTCTTTGTATACTTCAGCCCGTCTTACGGAAAAACGCGATGATTATAATGCTTTTGCTTGGGGCGCCGAAACTGTTGCCGCGAATGCCCGCCAAGCGGAAGAGCATATATATTCTTTGAGGTCCGTGGATTCTTTTTTAAGCGACCCGCTGGACATTATTTTGAATGCTTTTTCCAAACTTGATCAGACGGGTGAGGGGGCGGCTCTTCAATTTGTAATATCGCCTCGCGATAAAGGATTGCTTAAACGCTATCGTGAAGCGATTGAAGAAATACACAAAGGTGTCCCTCTTCATTATGCTGTAAAAGTGCCAACCGGTTTAGGACGTCTTATTCATGAGACTTATGGGGTTTTTGGGGCACCAAAGAATTTGGAAGAGGATAAGCGTCTCAAAATAGACGACCCACGCCTGAAAAATATTGAAAACAAAATATCAAGCCCTATTTTTTTGGCTGACATTAGATTAGTGGCTTCAGCTAGGACGTTCGAGAGAGCCAAATCGATAATTCAAGATATAGAATCTTCTTTTAAACAGTTTGGCGACACTTCGGGCAATAGACTTGAATTTAAGGAAGTGCCGAAAAGAAAGATTAAATCTTTTATTCGCGCTTTTTCCTACCGTCTGTTTGATGATATCCTCGCTATGCCCCTATCAGTAATGGAACTTGCAACTCTTGCTCATTTGCCGAGACCGGAAGCCGGCGAGGCGGCCCCGGATATTAGGCAGGACAAAAGCCAAGCGTCTCCGGCGCCTGTATCTCTTCCTAAAGAAGGAACACTACTTGGTTTAAACAGATTTAGGGGCAGTGAAAATAAAATATACATACAAGCCGAAGACCGCTTAAGGCATTTTTACTTGATAGGTCAAACAGGCACGGGCAAATCGGCTCTTTTAAAGAATATGGTGCTTCAGGATATAAAGAGTGGCGCCGGAGTTTGCTTTATAGACCCGCATGGCACCGATGTTCTTGATATTCTATCCGCCATTCCGCCCGAGCGGATGGATGATGTGATCTACTTTGACCCCGCCAGTGTTGATAGACCAATGGGTCTTAATATGATGGAATACGATCCGGCTCATCCGGAGCAAAAGACTTTGGTGGTTGATGAATTGCTTGGCATATTCAAAAAACTTTTTGGCGCCGTGCCAGAGAGTATGGGTCCGGCTTTTGAACAATATTTTAGGAATGCCGCATTGTTAGTGATGGAAGCGCCGGAGCTTGGCAATACTCTTCTTGATAT
>CAYGDR010000074.1:0-1949 GCA_964348775.1 uncultured Candidatus Saccharibacteria bacterium
GAAGGTCTTATTTTGCTCCACAACACATTATTGACAAATTAGGTAAATATGTGAAATCTAAATATCCATTAATATATGAAGATCAGCTAGTAACTCAAAAAAGTAAGCTAGTGTTTCCCTTAAATAGAGCTATTTTTAATAGAATTGGTAGACATTTCTTTTTACGTGCTCACGAAAAAATTAATATGATTGCCAGCTGGAGAAATGATGATTATTTACTTAGAGAGGCAAAAAAATTTATAACAATATACAGCATCTGGCTGTATGTGCTGATTATTTTACTTATTATAGGTTTATATAAACTGAGCTACTAAATTGCTCCGCAAAGATCTATCCACCGGCACAGAGCTCGAATATTCTGATAATGACACTCTGCGAAACGCGCTAAAAAACAGGCAATAAAATGAATATCCTTGAAGTAAAAGATCTAAAGAAAGTTTATGGCAAAAACACGAAGTCTGTGCAAGCGCTTAAAGGCATAAATTTCTCTGTGCCCGAAGGCGAGATTTTTGGCATCCTAGGGCCCAATGGCGCAGGCAAGTCAACGACGCTCAACATCCTGATCGGGCTTTTATCCCCCACCTCCGGATCAGTAAGAATTTTCGGCGAAAATTTTTTTGAGAATGAACCGGATATAAAAAACCGCATGAACATCGCCACTGCTTATGCAGACTTAGCGAGCAATCTGACTGTATACCGAAATCTACGGGTGTTTGCTCTTATGTACGGCGTAAAAAACGCAAAACAGAAAATCGACGAGCTTCTTCATAAATTCCAGATCACGGACCTTAAAAACAAATACATCACTGATTTGTCCGCAGGGCAGAAAACCCGCGTGAACCTCTGTAAAAGCCTGATCAACGACCCAGAATTTCTCCTATTAGACGAGCCTACTGCCTCGCTCGACCCGGCCATAGCAGCCCATGTGCGGGAAATGATCCTCCAAATTCAAAAAGAAAGAAAACTTACGGTGATATTTACTTCGCACAACATGCCGGAAGTAGAGCAGATGTGCGATAGGGTTGCACTTCTGCACAAAGGAGAAATTTATAAAATCGACACGCCGGAGAACCTAAAAAAATTCCTGGAAGTAGAAACAATGGAAGAAGTTTTTATAAAATTAGCAAAGGGCGAACTGGAAAATGAGGAATAACCGCATAAAATTTCATAGAATAGGCGCTTTCCTGCTTCGGCACTGGTACGAAGTAGTAGCAACCATAGACCGCAAAATCGATATCATCTTCTGGCCCACGGTAGATCTTTTAGGCTACGGGCTTCTGACTGTATATATAAACAGATTCAATTCTTCCACAGGACTTGCGGCAGGTATAATCGGAGGCCTGATCTTATGGTCTCTCGTTTACAGCATACAGAGAGATATCACAGTATCTCTTCTTGAAGACTCATGGAGCAGAAACCTCTACAACCTTTTCTCTTCCCCGCTTCAAGCTTCCGAAGTGGTTTTAGGGGCTTTGGTACTGTCCATGGCCAAGGCTTTGATCACTATGTCCTTGCTGGTCCTGCTCGCAGTAAATCTTTTTGGATTTAATTTGTTTGCATATGGGCCAGCCATGGCATTTCTGATACTTAATGTTTTTTTATTCGGCTGGGCGTTTGGGTACTTTACATCTTCATTTATTCTTCGCTTTGGCACAAAGGTCCAGATTCTTGCCTGGTCGCTGATTGCTCTTCTCTATCCTATTAGCGGCATAGTATATCCATTAAATGTGCTTCCTGCGGCACTCGCAAAAATCGCCCAATTGTTCCCTCTAAGCCACATTTTTGAAGCCATGAGGGCCATGATTTTGGAAGGAATAAATCCTGATGCGAGCACAATGCTTACAATTTTCCTAATGAATCTGGGATATCTTGTTATCGGAGTTTATTTGTTTTTAAGAGGTTTTAAGCACGCAAAGAAACGCGGGTGGTTCATACATCCGTCGTAATAA
>CAYGDR010000075.1:0-1829 GCA_964348775.1 uncultured Candidatus Saccharibacteria bacterium
GGGATCACCACGATTCAAAAAGCCCCCTGCGGGGCTTTTTGTTTGCGTGGTGATGAGCGAAGCGAGGTGGAAAAGGTGTACTGTTCATGTAATGAAAGATTCCTGCCTATGTAGTCGACGATATGCGTGCTCTCGGTCATGCCTATGGGGTTTGCCCAATAAAAAAAGTCTCCGAAGATAGAGACTCTTTTCATCAATGAACACTAATTAATGATCACCGATAAGATTTGATGAATGAAAAAAATGGATCAATAAAACTAAGACCATACTTCCCATAGTATTGGGAAGCTGTGAAGCTGGGTAAAATTATAACCCAGACATCCCAAGTTATGGTCATATTTGATACAAAATTTACCGCCGGCAGGAAACAAAAAGCAAAAGAAATAATGAGGGAAGGGATTAAGAAATTAAATTCATCCAAATCACTCATAAAGCTGATACTGTTGGACAGAAGACCAACAATAGAAAGTAGGATAATTGCACTAACAAATGCGAGGAAGCCGAAGCTCTCGAGGCTCCAAATTAGGGTGTAGTTTGTTTCCATAGCGAAGGACTGGTTTATTACCTTAAATCCTAGCACCCTATAGCCAAATTGCAACCTACTCCCCTTCGGCCCAACTCTTTAATTCTTTGAGAGTTGCTTCTCCGCAGATAGTCTTACCTGTTTTTGTATTGATGAAAAATGGTACTCCGCCGCAAGGTCCTGTATCCATCTCCTCCATTTTTTTCATATTGGCTTCGTTGTGCCAAATTTCCACATGCTCCACTTTAATGCCATCAAATTCAAGCTTGCCAAGAAGGGCGCTCATTTTCTGGCAATGTGGGCACTCTGTTCCGTAGAAAAAATATAGGTGGTTTTTCATAAGTCCATTATAACAAAACCTCGCCATATGGCGAGGTTTTGTATTACATTACTTTGTGATCTTTGAAAGGCGAGATTTTTTACGAGATGCATTGTTCTTCTTGATGATTCCCTTTTTCGCTGCCTTGTCTATAGTACTGTATGCGACGGGAAGGAGCTTCTTCGCTTCATCCTTCTTCTTTTCTTTCACGAGCTTCTCTATATTCTTTATAGATTCCTTCATGATTTTCTTATTACTATCATTCACCGCTTTTTTAGCCTTTGAGCCACGGAGTGCCTTTTTTGCTGATTTTGTAATTGGCATGGTTTATTTTATTAGTTATAAATTGAGTTTTTCGTACACTAAGTTGCCCGAGACACAGGCAGAACAAAGATAGGGTTATATTAACAGAAAAGCGAAGAATTATCAAATTTGGTATAATGCCATCATGATTGCTCGGATTGAAGGCACTATAGTATATATGGAGGATAAATTTGCGGTTGTGGATGTTGCCGGCGTCGGCTACAAACTCTTTGTAGCGCCTGATGCACTTATGAAATACGGCATCGGCGATAGCGCATCGTTTTGGACATACATGGCGGTTCGTGAGAATTCATTAGACCTCTACGGCTTCTCTACTATTGATGAAATGAACTTTTTTGAGCTCCTGCTTGATGTGTCTGGCATCGGGCCAAAATCTGCGCTTTCCATACTCTCTGTCGCATCGCTCGATACGCTCCGCAAGGCCATCGCCACCGGTGACACCGGTTACCTGACAAAAGTTTCCGGCATTGGTCGTAAGACTGCGGAGAAAATCGTCATTGAACTTCGCGATAAACTAAAGGCCCACAAAGGCGAAGATGGCACGCCAAGCACACTCCGTGGTGAAAGCGATGTGGTAGAGGCTCTCAAAACCCTGGGCTATTCACAGAATGAAGCTCGCGATGTCATGAAGCAAATCCCCTCCTCCATCGAAGGCACTAATGC
>CAYGDR010000076.1:0-1769 GCA_964348775.1 uncultured Candidatus Saccharibacteria bacterium
TATTTTTGTAGTCTAAATAACTAGACCATTTGTAGTCTTGTAAAAAAATTTTAGTTTTTTTTGTGTCTTTAATACCCATCTCTCTCCATTTTTTATCAATAAGCTTTATTGGGTTTAGGTGAATATAAGAGAAATTGTATTTAGCCTGTAGATCGGTCTTGATATGGACTGCTTTAAATTTATCTTCAAATAAAGACCCCGTCCGCTGATTTTTCTCATTAAAATATCTAGAATAAGATCTGGTTAATCTTGCTAAATAAATTGAAATAGCATTGGCGACATCTTTCTCTTTCTGCCCCTTAACCTGGTTAGGGGGAGATGTGGTTATGTAAATGTGAAAGTGGTTAGGCATTAACACCCAAGCCCCTATTGCAACAATTGCTTCACCTTTTTCAAAATCCCAAGCATTAATTCTCGCCTGAATAATGTCGTCTCTGTAATTAAAATATTTTTTAGAATTACACAGATAAAGGAGTTTGACAAAACGGTCACGGTCATTATCGTCAAAAAAGATTTTCTGTTTGCTGTTGCCCCTATTATAAATGTGAAAAAATTCTCCCTCTGCGAGTGGAACCCGTCTTTTTGCCATATAAATATTATACTACCTTAACCTGGTTAAGGGAATTAAAGGAATTAAATAAATAGATCGAGGTCGCCGTCTAGCACGGCATCTACATTTGAAGTCTCCGCGTTTGTGCGGTGATCTTTGACCATCTTGTACGGATGAAGCACATAGGATCTTATCTGATTGCCCCACTCGATGTCCGTGCCTTTATTTATCTTCATACTCTCTTCAATGCTTTTCTTTTCAGCCTCCGCTTTTTTAAAAATTTTTCCTCGGAGCACAGAAAGCGCCTGCTCGCGATTTTGCTCCTGGCTCCGCTCGCCCGAGGCATGGGCGGAGAGCCCGGTCGGCACATGCACTATACGCACCGCTGTCTCGCGCTTGTTTACATTTTGTCCGCCAGGGCCGGAAGCTCTCGAAAACTCTATCTTCAAGTCGGCCTCGGGTATATTTATATCACGCTCTTCGAGCTTTGAAAATTTGGGCATCACTTCAACCAGAGAAAAAGAAGTATGGCGCAGTTTTTTGGCGTTAAATGGGCTGATTCGCACCAGCCTATGCACACCGGACTCATTCTTCAAAATCCCATACGGACCCATACCCCCACCCCTCCTCCCCCTACTGTAGGGGGAGGAGCCATGAGCTTGTCGAATGGTGGAGGGGGTACTTAGCTCAAATGATATATTGCGATACCCGCCATGGTCATTTTTATGCTCGTGGATAAAGGAAATTCCCCAGCCTCTTTTTTTCGCAAATTTCATGTACATTTCAAAAAGCATGCGCGAAAAATCTTCCGCATCGTCGCCGCCGGCGCCGGAAATTATGGTGATGATGGCGTTGCCTTTGTCGTATTTTTCCACCCCGGAAAGCTTGTCTTTTAGGCTCGAAACTTCTTTGATTATTCTCTGGGCTTCGGCTTTGTCGGTCCAAAAATTGGGATCTGCCATCAGCTCTTCCAATCTTCTTATCTCTTCTTCGATTTTATTTTTATCTTGTTCCATAATTTTTTTGAGCCGAAAATGGGAATCGAACCCATGTTCCTGCTTTACGAACAAACAGGTAGGGTCATATCCAGGGAATTCCCTTATATTAGGGGCTGTAATCAGGTTTTGGTTCACTAAACATATACCGTTGGGAGGACCTGTTTATCACACCCAACAACTCAAAATAAATACCTCTAAATACCGTACTAGACATACTTAAC
>CAYGDR010000077.1:0-883 GCA_964348775.1 uncultured Candidatus Saccharibacteria bacterium
GCCATCGGTGCGGGCAAGGAAGCCTTCTGGGACTCTTTGAAGGCCGGTCGCTCAGGGATCAAGCGGGTGAATAAGTTCGACCCTTCCCCGTACCCCACCCAGTTCGCCGCCCAGCTTAACGGCTTTGACTTCGGCTCCTATATTGATCCCAAGTGGGTCCGCCGCATGGACCTGACCTCCCAGATGGCCGTTTCTGCCGCCAAGATGGCAGTCAAAGACGCCAGCCTGGACCTAGACAAGGAAGATCGGGAACGTGTGGGGGTCGTGGTGGGTACAGCCATGGCTGGCCACGCCTTTATCCTGGAGCAAGCCGATGTCTACAGGGAAAAGGGACCGATGCGGATCAACCCATTTACTGCCTTGACGGTGTTCCCAGACGCGCCGGCGAGTTTTATTTCGATTGAGTTGGGGATTCACGGGCCCAGCTTTTCAATCGCGACGGCCTGTTCTTCTGCTCTGGACGCAGTAGGCTATGCATTTAATGCCATCAGGAAGAAAGAGCTGGACGTGATTTTGATGGGCGGAGCGGAGGCGACAGTTTTCCCTCAGGCGTTCTCCGCATTTTGCATGCTCAGAGCCATGTCTCAGCGTAATGACGATCCGGAGCGTGCTTCGAGGCCCTTCGATAAAGAACGAGATGGGTTCGTACTGGGAGAAGGAGCCGGCATGCTGGTGCTGGAAGATCTGGAGCACGCCAAGAAGCGCGGCGCGCATATTTACGCGGAGATCATCGGTTTTGGAATGACCTGCGATGCGTACCACATGACTGCACCGGAGCCTTCCGGCCGCCAAGCCAGCCGGGCTATTCAGATTGCGCTGAAGGACGCCGGAATCAAGCCATCGGAAATCAACTACATCAATGCCCACGGCACTTCGACGCCCT
>CAYGDR010000077.1:893-1598 GCA_964348775.1 uncultured Candidatus Saccharibacteria bacterium
CCTACCAAGTGCCCGTGTCGGCGACCAAATCCATGATCGGCCATCTCATCGGAGCCGCCGGAGCCGTCGAGCTGATTGCGACCACCCTTGCCCTCGAGCATCAAGTGATCCCGCCGACGATCAACTATGAAATTCCCGATCCGGAATGTGATTTGGATTACACGCCGAACGTGGCGCGCAAGACGACCATCGATTTTGCCCTGAAGAATTCATTCGGTTTCGGCGGCAAGAATTCAGCGCTCGTCATCAAGAAATACGAACCCAAGGCCTAGCGCATGGCAGCAAAGTGTCCGCTCTTTCGGAATGGCAAGGTCCTCTGCCGGGTAAAGCCGGAGAGTCAGCATCGCTGGGTGGGGACCGAGCGAACGTGGTACATCCGCAACTATTGCGAAGCAGACTACTACGTGGACTGCGAAGACTTCGAGGCGTACCTCGAGCAACAAGCCATCGTCAAGGGAAAGATCCTAGTGGTTGACGATGAAACCACGATGCTTGAGACGTTAAGTAGTTTCTTCGGTAGTCGTGGCTACCAGCTCATGACAGCCGCGTCAGCCGAGGCGGCCCTCAAACTCATCGCTGAGGAGCAGCCGGCATTGGCACTCATCGATATCAAGCTCCCTGGCATGAACGGGCTCGAGCTACTGAAGGTAATCAAACGTGAGTATCCGGCCGTGAAGACTTTCGTCGTAACGGCCTATGATGAAG